>CAIQQN010000043.1 GCA_903873975.1 uncultured Anaerolineales bacterium | reverse complement strand
GGGCAGCCGCAAAAACCTTCCGGTGGTGCTCCCTCCGGTGGCATGCCCGATGTGATGACCCCCGCGGAGGCCGCGGGCTTCCTGAAAGTCTCAGAGGAAGACGTGATGGCAGCCATTAATGATGGCAGCCTGAAGGCCAAGAAACTCGGTAACGCCTACCGCATCAGCAAGGATTCGGTGGACGAATTCCTGAAGGGTTAAGGATAATATAATTAAAAAGGAGTCCGGTTTTGCCGGACTCCTTTTGATTCTATATCTTCTTACTCGCGTTCTTCGCTTTATTCCAACTCCGCCAGCACATCTGCCACCGCCTCCAGCACATCTCCGGCCAATACTGCAGCAGTGCTCCCCAGGACAACGGCAGCGGCCAATCCGGCCTGGGCATGCACCCAGGCCCCAAGCCGGGCTGCGTCGTAGGCCTCCAGGCCCTGGGCACGCAGGCCGGTAATCAGTCCAGCCAGCACATCCCCGGTGCCGGCATGGGCCAGGGCAGGAGTAGCCACTGGTATGATAGTTGTGCGTCCATCCGGGGCGGCGATGACCGTAAACGCGCCCTTCAACACGACCACATGTCCCCACTCTGCGGAATACTTACCGGCAATGGCCAGGCGGTCTCTTTGGATTTTCTCGACTGTAAGTCCTGTCAGGATGGACATTTCACCTGGGTGCGGGGTTAGGATTGCCGGAGCCGGGAGCAGCCTGAACCATTCGGGTAATTTTGCCAGTAGCTTCAAACCATCAGCATCAAAAACGAACGGGGGCAGCGCAGCAGGTTTCTGTTCTGCTCTCAAACCGGCGCTTTGAACAAAACCCATGCGCGCATGGGTGGCCTTGGCAGGCGCACCATCCAGCAAGTTCGCAATGAATTCCCTGGTCGTATCATCCAATCCCAAACCAGGTCCAATCAAAATCGCAGTGGTATGTTCCAGATTATCGATCAGCACATCGGCCGCGCTGGAAGCGATTGAGCCCATTTCGTGTGGCAGAAGCAGCCAGGTCGCTTCAGGAAAGTGACCCGCCAGGGCGGTGTGCAGTGCTGCGGGGACTGACAAAGTTACCAGGCCGGCGCCGATGCGGTAAGCGGCTTTGCCTGCCAGCAGGGCCGCGCCGGTGTAATTGACCGACCCGGCCACAACCAGCGCTGTGCCAAATGTTCCCTTATGAGCATCCGTCGGGCGCTCTGGCAGAAGGGAGACAGCCAGGGTTTCGTCGGCCACTTCACTTTTGACCGCCTGCCAGGACTTCAGCTCGGTCAGCAGACCAATATCCACGACGCGTAATTCGCCGACCGAATCAAAAGCCGGGATTTTAAGCAAGCCTCGTTTGACTGCTGCCAATGTAACCGTTGCATCGGCAGGGATGCATTCTTTGGCAACCTCACCGGTATCGCAATCCACACCAGAGGGGCAATCCACGGCAACAATAAAGGGCTGCCATTCAATTGATCCAAGGATGGTTTTTACCACGCCTAGAACCTTGCCGATATCAGTCTTCAGGGGTAGTTTAAAACCCGTGCCCAGAACGCCATCCAGAACAACGTCGGCGGTTTCCAGAAAAGCGGTCAGCTGTTGGAAATCAGAATCCTTGTCAGCCAGGTAAATCTCCCCATCCGCATCTTCCAGCCGTTTCGCCAGTGGATCGCTGGCGGCTTTGCGCTTGATGAGATAGGCACGCGCCTTCCAGCCTTTCTCTGCCAGATGCGTCAGTGCAACGAGCGTATCACCACCATTATTGCCAGGTCCGACAAACCCGAGCACCTGGATGTCTTCCTCGTCATTCTGAGCATATGCCAGCTTTAATACTTCACGGGACAGGTTATACCCGGCATTTTCCATCATCATATCGTAGGTAAGGCCGTTCGCGTCAGCCTCCTGTTCGATAGAATGCATTTCAGAAATCGAAACCAGTTTCATAGCAGGGTTCTCCAATTCACGCCGCATTATATACCCTTATTACGGGATTTTCCAAAAAAACCAAGATATACCTCATCACCTTGATGCTTCACGCGGAACCAGAAATTAAAGAGCTCCGCCCTGCCGTCGAACGTGGGCTGCCAAAGGGGGGTAGGCTCTTCGCGTTTGACACGGGCAGGGCAGTGCCATTCTTATTTTATCATTTCCAGATATCTTTCGCCACCCACTCCAGGCCCAACTCGGCCAGTTTATTAAATGTCGGTTTACCGGTCTCCGGGTCCCAGTCGCGGGCTGTGTAATATGCCTCAAGCATTTCAGTAAAAGGAGGTACATACCCAGCCGAACCCCCATCTTGGTAGGGTTCAAGAAATGCTTTCGGTAATTTGTCATTCGCCCGAGTCAAGCCTAGACGGTTGTTGATCGCCCGCTTGAGGTTCCACGCCCGCTCACCAGCTCGGAACAAATCCTCTGGTCCCCAGTTCAGGCCGCAGGCAGTGTTGATTAACTCCGTCATTGTCTCGGCCGGGACATTGGCAAAGATGCACATCACCAGCGCATTGAACAAGGTCTGCCAATCCTGGTAACGAGCCACATTGGCGGCTTTCTCGGCACCGGCATGGCGATCATAGAATTCCAGCCCAATACTTGAATCAGCCTGACCCATATCCACTAAGAAATACTGGGACTGATTGTGACAGGCACCGCGCGGCGAAGTGGCATATACAAGCGCCATGCCAGAGTAGGCGCGTGGATCATGGTAAGCCACTTCCAAACCATTGACTTGCACAGCTTCTTCTTCCGCACCAAAATGCTGACCAAAGCGCTTGGAACCCTGGGCAAGATATTCACCGATCCCCTCGCGGCGGGCGGTCAAGTGTAGCAACTGTTCGACTGGTTTCACCTCCCCCCAGCGCAGGACCAGACCGCCGGTATCCTTGGTGGTGATGACACCTTTCTCGAAAAGATGAAAAGCCAGGCCAAGTGTACCGCCCGCGCTGATGGTATCCATACCGTAGCGGTCACATAGTTCGCCCAGGCGTGTGATGGCAGACAGATCGTCAATGAGCAGGTCCGGGCCAAAACTGACAATCGTTTCATATTCCGGACCTTTGCGTTTTACGCCGTCCTCCAGACGCACCACCCGGCCGCAGGCTATCACACAGGCGTGACAGGCGCTCGTCCCGGCCAGGATGGTCTCGGCCATGGTCGCACCAGAAACTTTCCCAACGCCCTCGAATGTCCCGCTGTGAAAATACTTTTTCGGTAGTCCTCCCAGATAATCGGCGTAATCAACCACACTGGCTGTCCCCAGGTCATGGTACACATGACTTAAATTATCTTCTTTTAGAGCATGATTTGCAGCTGAGCGCAGGGGGGCAAACAATTCAGGCCGGGCAAGAGGGATCTTTTTCGTCCCTTTGACAGCTATCGCCTTGAGATTCTTCGACCCGGCCACCATCCCCAACCCGGTGCGTCCCGCCGTCCGTCCGTGATCGCAGAAGAGACCAGCGAACAGCACACCATTTTCGCCAGCCGGACCGATCGTCAGGACGTGCATTCCAGGAACGCCAATCTCACTTTTGATGATTTCCTGCGATTCGTACGTGTCTTTTCCCCAAACATTTTTTGCGTCCCGTACTTCGAGCCTGCCGTCATTTAACCATAGATAGACCGGCCTGTCAGCTTTTCCCGTGATCCACAACCCATCATATCCACAAAACCGAAGCTCGGGTCCCCAGAACCCGCCGCAGTTTGACTCGGCCCACAATTCTGTTGCCGGGCTTTTCCCGCAAACCACGAAGCGACCTACAGTTGGGCCAGCCGTTCCAGATAGAGGGCCGTTCAGGAAGAGCAGCGGCGATTCCTGAGAGACAGGGTCGAGGACCCGCGTGAGCACGGGATAAAGCAGGCGCGCCGCAAGCGACGCGCCGCCCAGATAGTCCTTTTCCCATTCAGCCGGGATGACATAATCCTCGGTTTCCCCTGATGTCAGATTAACTTTGAGGATTGGTTGCATGATCAGGTCAGGATTTCAGTGGTGACTTCCCGAGCACAGCGAACAAAATCCAGCACTGTCGGCACATTGCGCATCATGTAGGCCATACTCCCCTGCACCTGCAACTTGCGGGTCATCATGGCGGTCATCGGGTCAAGTTGGCCTTTCATAATGCGGGAAATGTTGTCGTAGGTGGCTGTCAAAATAAATTTTGGTTGGACGGAGCACATATCTTTCAGGATTTCCACTTTACGACATTTGCCATGCCATAAATCCAGATAGTAGTGTTGTTTTTCCGTGAGAGGCCCACTCGGTTCGATGACCACGCACATATCGCCTTCCCAATTCCTGGCAATTTGGGCATAGCGCTCATCGGAATTTATTTTATCAGAAAGGATCTGCAGCCACTCAGGGCTTGGAAATATTGCAGCCATCATATGCCTCCTTCGGGAAAATCCTGAATGTATTATATCATTTCCATCTCTTCCGATTCTGAATTAGACGCAAACTAATCACCCTTTTCCTCTTGTCATAATTCAAAAGTTGGTCTATGCTTATATCATCAAAGGAGACAGGCATCCTATCCTGAACTCCATCCTCAGATACGGCTATTTCAACAAAGGAGAGAGAAGTGATGAAAAAATTTACATTTGTACTGAGTGTTCTGGTTCTCGCCAGCCTTGTGCTGACAGCCTGCGCCCCGAAGACAACCACGGTACCCACCCCAACTACGGGGGGAGCCACCAGCGGCCTGGCCGATCTTGGCGGTAAAACCATCACCGTTGCCGTGGAAAATGCCTACCCCCCATTCAACAGCATTGACCAGGCCACCGGTCAGGGTGCAGGCTGGGACTACGATGCTGTCAGAGAGATCTGCAAGCGGCTCAACTGCGTGGCTGAATTCAAGCAGGCTGCCTGGGACGGCATTTTCCCTGCCATGCAGGCTGGGGAATTTGACATGCTGGCTGACGGCGTGACCGTTACCGCGGATCGCGCCAAGATCGTGGCTTTCTCAACCCCATATGTTGAAGTTAATCAGTACCTCATGGTTCGCACTGCTGAAACCCGCTCACCTGATCAAATGAAAGCTGACCCGAACGCCAAGATCGGCACCCAGATCGGTACTACCAATGAGATTGCGGCCAAGGCATATTTCACAGGAAAAACCATCCAGGATTTTGAAGACTTTGGCGCAGCCGTGCTGGCCCTGAAATCGAGCGACATTGATGGCGTTGTCATTGATAACATTGCCGCCATAGGTTTCATGAATGAGAACGCAGGTGTTTTCAAACTTGCCGGCCAAATTGCAACTGGTGAGGCGTTGGCTTTTGTTTTCCCGCAAAATAGCACCTTGGAAGCCCCGGTGAATGCCGCTCTGGCAGCCATGACCGCCGATGGCACACTTGAACAGCTCAATAAGAAATGGGGGCTTATCCCGTAATTGCTTTCCACGCCGTTTCTGACATTTGAGAGATGGGGGCTGCGCTCCCATCTCTCAAGACATTAATCCCTGTAGGAGTTATGCATGGAATCATCAACCAGCCTATCTAATCCAAGTTTGATACCGGGTGGATGGAAAATCTCAAAATGGCCCTGGTGGGTTGTTGTGCTTATACTTGTCGGACTGGGAGTCGTATATCTGATCCTAGCTTCGCCGAATTATAACGCATCTTTCTTATACCTTCTACAAGGCGTTTATACCACTCTGCGCATCACCGTATTCTCGTATTTGATCGCAACGATTATTGGCCTGTTAGCCGGCTTGGCAAGGGTTTCGAAGAATGTTGTTCTATTTAACATTTCCACCCTCTATGTGGAAGTTATCCGCGGGATTCCTCTGGTGGTATTACTCTTGTATATCGCTTTTGCGTTATTCCCCATATTCGTGGATATGGTCAAAGGGTTGGGAGGGTGGGGACTTGGGGTCATCCCTGGTAGTGGATTTTTCCTAGCCCTGTCGAATTTTTCCATTCGCTCTGTCTCGATGGAAGGGCGCGCCATCATCGCTCTGGGGTTCGGGTATGGAGCCTATGAAGCAGAAGTTTTTCGCGCTGGCATCCAATCCATCGGCAAGGGGCAGACCGAAGCGGCACGTTCCCTCGGTATGACCTATATGCAAGCCATGCGCTTCATTATCCTGCCGCAAGCAATCCGCCGAGTATTGCCTCCGCTTGGCAATGACTTTATCGCCTGCCTCAAAGATTCATCCCTGGCCACCGTGCTGGCCGTCAACGAACTCACCCAATTGGGTCGTATGCTGCGCGCCAGCACCTTCCGCGTGCTGGAAGCATTCAATATCATGGCCTTCTTGTATCTGTCCATGACACTGCTATTGTCTGGCGCGGTCCACTGGCTGGAACGCAAAATGAAGATCGAGGAGTAAACGAAAAAGCCGCCTTTTGGCGGCTTTTATTTGGATGCGCTGGGGGGGACTTGAACCCCCACGCCTTGCGGCACATGCCCCTCAAGCATGCCTGTCTGCCAGTTCCAGCACCAGCGCGCGAGCAGGTCGTATTATAATCAGGTTGCTTTGATTGTCAAGCAACACTTTTTCATGGGGCGGGGTTACACCCTGTCCTGGCATGTAAGGAGACAAAGGATGACTCGTATCGTTGTAGACGCCATGGGGAGTGACGACTTCCCTGAACCGGATGTGGTCGGTGCGGTGATGGCAGCGCGTGAATATGGTGTGGAAATCATCCTTGTCGGAGATGAAACGAAAATCGCACCCTTGCTCGCCGCGCAAAACCCCGGCAACCTCCCCATCCATCTCGTTCATGCGCCTGAGATGTTGACGATGGAAGATAAGGGTATGGCACTGGTTCTGAAGGCGCGCCGCCCCAACTCAAAGAACTCCATGGCCGTTGGCATTGACCTGGTCAAAAACGGCCAAGCGGAGGCGTTCGTAACAGCCGGCAACACGGGCGCGGCGTCCGTGACCGCTTACTTCCGCCTGGGCACCATCCCCGGCGTGGACCGCCCTGGCTTGACGCCCGTTTTCCCCACCGCCACCGGTTCCTGCGTCGTGTTGGATGTGGGCGCCAATCCCGACTGCAAACCCGAAAACCTGCTCCAGTTTGCCATCATGGGCAGCATCTACGCCGAAAAAGTGCGCGGAGTAAAGAATCCGAAAATCGGTCTGTTGTCGAATGGAGAGGAAGCCGGGAAGGGAAATGAGTTAGTAAAACACGCATATCCCTTGTTGAAAGACTCAGGCTTGAATTTCTATGGTAACATCGAAGGCAAGGAACTCATCGGCGGAAAAGTTGACGTAGCCGTAACCGACGGTTTTACCGGCAATATCCTGTTGAAATCGTCTGAGGCGGTTGCCAAACTGCTGATGGACAAAATCAAAGAAGCCATCCAGACGGGTGGTCTGCGCACCAAACTCGGCGGTCTGCTGGTTAAACCTGCGCTCATGGGGATCAAAAAAATGATGGATCCGGCAGAAGAGGGGGCTGCGCCTTTGCTGGGCGTGAACGGCCTGGTTTTCATCGGACATGGCCGCTCAGATGCAACCGCGATTAAGAACGCTGTCCGCGTGGCAAATGATGCAGTCAAAGCAAACGTGTTGGAGTCCATCCGCACGGCCATCGAACAATCTCTCAAGAAATAGAGGAAAAATGAAAGTAGTAACCAACACCAAATTGATCAAACGCAACGCCAAAATCGGGCAGTACACGAGCATAGGAGCTCTGGTTGTTCTGGGAATCGGCCTGTTTATTTCCTTTAAAATGCCGGCTAAATTCATTTACTCGCTCGGTGCCTTGCTGCTTGGTTTCTTTATGTCGCAAATCGGGATGTACTACGGCAACCGCTGGGGCCGCAGTCCCCGCCCCGATGAGTTGATTGACAAAGGCCTGAAAGGACTTGGGCGGGAGTTCACCGTATATCATTATGTTACCGCTGCCTCCCATTTGCTTGTCGGCCCTGCCGGTGTTTGGACGCTGATGCCCTATTATCAGAGCGGCACAATCGTCTACGAAAAAAAGCGCTGGAAATCAAGAGGTGGCGGGTTTCTCCAGTCGTACCTGCGCCTGTTTGGCCAAGAGAACATAGGTCGACCTGAAATCGAGTCAGAAACTGAGATCGAGGCAACCAAGCGCTATCTGACTAAAATCCTGCCAGAAGGCAGCGAAGTTCCTCCCGTCAAGGCTTTATTATTGTTCACCAGCCCCAAAGCGGAATTAAAGGTTGAGGATGCCCCTTTACCGAGTATCACCCCCAAAGACCTCAAAGACTTCATGCGTGAAAAGAGCAAAGAAGAACCGATTGGCGACCTGTTGCTGGACACGCTCCTCCAGGCATTGCCAAAACCGGACCGGGAAGAATAACGTGAAAGGATGCTCCAAGTCTGACGGGTTAAGGGGAAGCCCGTCAGACTTGGTTTATGGTACACTTGTTCTATGATACCCATCGTTGCCTTGGATCTTGAAACCACTGGCCTGGACCCACAAACAGATGCTATTATCGAAATTGGTGCGGTCCGGTTTGAGGGGAATCGCATTGAAGACGAGTTCACAACTCTCATTAACCCTGGACGACATATCCCCGAGTTTATCACCAGCCTGACCGGGATCAGCAACGAGATGGTGCGTCAGGCTCCGCACATTCATGACGTACTGGACAAACTGACCGCTTTCATCGGCGACGCTCCGATCCTGGGACATAATATCCAATTCGACCTGTCCTTCTTAAAGAAATATAAATTATTCGAATTCAACGAGAATATTGATACCTACGAACTTGCTGCAGTGCTGATGCCTTCCGCCAGCCGCTACAACTTGGGCGCGCTCGGCCAACAACTCGGCATTCCCCTGCCCGCCACCCACCGCGCCCTCGACGACGCCCGGGTCACAGCGGCAGCCTTCCAAAGGCTCTACTCCCAGACCCGCGAATTGCCTGCTGACCTGTTGACCGAAATTGTCCGGCATAGCGAACCCATCCAGTGGGACGGCGCCTGGGCTTTTAATCAAGCCCTGCAGTCACGAGCGCACGCGAGCGTTCATGCCAAGCAAGTTCATGGTGAACAGGCAAGAGGTCCACTTTTCGAGGCAGAGGAAGAAAAGCACAAGGCGCCACCATTGCAGGTTCCAAAAGAACCCGTTCCAATTGATCCGGAAGAAGCAGCCTCCGCCTTGGAACATGGCGGTCCGTTCTCACACTTCTTCGAAAGTTACGAATATCGCCCGGAGCAAGTAGCGATGCTGCGGGCCGTTGCCAGCGCTCTGTCCACCGGACACCACCTGATGGTCGAGGCCGGTACCGGTGTGGGAAAGTCGTTTGCCTACCTTGTCCCAGCGGCGCTTTTTGCATTACAGAATAATACCCGCGTTGTCATTTCAACCAATACAATCAATCTGCAAGATCAATTAATTAAAAAGGACATCCCCGACCTGTGTGCCGCCCTCGGTTTAGACCTGCGGGCAGCAGTGTTAAAAGGGCGCTCGAACTACCTGTGCCCGCGCCGTCTGGAACTCCTTCGTCATCGTGGCCCTGCCAACGCCGACGAATTGCGTGTGCTGGCAAAGGTGCTGGTCTGGTTGCTGGATAACACCAGTGGGGACCGGACTGAGATCAACCTGACCGGTCCCGCCGAGCGCGACGTGTGGGGGCATATGTCCGCCGAGGACGACGCCTGCACCAGCGAGACCTGCCTGGAGCGCACCGGCGGAGCCTGCCCGTTCTTCCGCGCTAAACAGGCTTCGCTGAATGCCCACCTTCTGATTGTCAATCACGCTTTGCTGCTGACCGATGTGGCTGTCGGCAACCGCGTCTTGCCCGAATATGAGCACGTTATTATAGATGAAGGTCACCACCTGGAAGCTGCCACCACGGATGCCCTTTCTTTCCGCCTGACCCAGTTTGATATGGAACGTCTCATTCGCGAAGCCGGCGGCTCCAATTCTGGTATTCTGGGGAATTTGCTCTCCACCACGCGTGACCAAATCCGCCCGTCCGATTTTGCGCTGTTGAACCAAAAAATCGAGCGCGCCACCGATTTAATCTATCGTCTTCAAGAACAAACGCGCCTCTTCTTTGATGCCCTGGCTGAATTCGTTGCCTTCCAGCGCGAGGGCCAGCCCGCCAGTTCGTACAGCTACCAGGAACGCATCCTGCCTTCGACACGCACACAGCCCGGCTGGGATGCAGTGGAAATTGCCTGGGGTGCTGCCAGCGAGACACTTGCACTGCTTGTTGCTGTCCTCGGTGAAATCCAAAAAGGCGCATCAGAACTATTTTCGGATGGTGTGGAGTCACTGGAAGATGTGATCAGCAATCTGGGCAATCTCTATCGGCGGTTGAACGAGGCCGAGAGCATGATCGGCTCGATGATTTTCGAACCTGCTGCCGATTACGTTTATTGGGTGGAAGTCAACCCCAACAATAATCGCCTTGCTTCAAATGCCGCCCCCATCCGTATTGGCTCATTGGTGGAAAAATATCTATGGCATGAGAAGCGTTGCGTCATCCTCACCTCTGCCACGCTGACCACGCATGGAGAATTCGGCTACGTTCGCAACATCCTATCTGCTGACGAAGCCGACGAATTGGCCCTTGGCTCACCCTTCGACTACGAGGGCGCAGCTTTGCTTTATATTGCCAACGACATTGCGGAACCGAATGCACCGGATTACCAGCGCCAGTTGGATCGGACTCTCATCCAACTCTGCAAGGCCAGCGGCGGCCGGACCCTGGTACTGTTCACCTCCTATGCCCAGTTAAAGCGGACATCGAAAAATATTAGCAGCCCTCTGGCGCAAAGTGACATCACAGTCTACGAACAAGGCGAAGGTGCCTCACCAAATGCTTTGCTCGAATCCTTTAAAAGTTCCGAACGTGCCGTGCTGCTTGGGACACGTTCCTTCTGGGAAGGTGTGGACATTCCCGGCCAAGCGCTCTCGGTTCTGGTTATCGTCAAGCTGCCATTTGCCGTCCCGACCGATCCGTTGGTGGCAGCGCGCTCCGAAACCTACGAGGATCCCTTCAACGAATATCAACTCCCGGAGGCTATTCTGCGCTTCCGTCAGGGTTTTGGGCGGCTCATCCGCACCCAATCAGACCGCGGCGTGGTCGCCATCCTCGACCGGCGTGTATTAACCAAAGCTTACGGCAAGATGTTCATCGAATCCCTGCCGCAGTGCACGTTGAAGGTAGGATCGTTGGCTGAGTTGCCGCGCGCTGCCGCAAAATGGCTTGGATTATAATAAGTCAGGAGATACGAGGATGGATCAATTAATGTATGAGAAGCTTGCAGAAGTTCACGGCCGCCTGGAAGCCGAGATGATCGAAAGCCTGCTCGAGGCCGAGGGGATTGACGTGGAACTTATCCAGGAATCTGTCGGGCATACAAGCTTCCCAGTGACTGTTGACGGGCTGGGACGTGTTCAGATTTTTGTTCCAAAAGAAAAGATCCACGAGGCGCGCGAGTGGCTTAAAAGTTATCAGGAAGGTATTCAGGTGGAATAGATTATGTCCACTAACGATACGGTCATTCTCATTACGAGGTACGGAATGGGATATGGACCTGAGGAATTACAACTGATGCTGGTTGGCAAATACCTGCAACTACTGAGTCAAGGAGAAGATTTCCCCGCAGCCATCTGTTTCTATACCGAAGGGGTCAAAATGGTTATAGAGGGTTCACCGATTTTGGAACAACTGGTCGTTCTGGAAAAGAAAGGTGTCCGACTGATCGTCTGTTCAACTTGTTTAAATTACTTTGAACTGTCAGATAAAGTCAAGGTTGGAATCGTCGGTGGTATGACAGATATTCTCGAAGCACAACTTCGTGCCGGGAAAGTGATCACGCTTTAAGCGCGTAAAATCCCCCATACTTATTTAAAAAGCACCGGCAACTGCTGATACCGGTGCTTTTACTGTCAACGATTACTTCTTGCGGTCAAGATAGTATTTGTACCCGAAGTAGGCAGCAATACACAGAATTGCGACAACGACAAAAATCCTCCAGCCCGCACCGAACGCTTGCCCGATCGCCGTCAAAGCTGAATGGCCCATGTTGAAATATGGTATCCAAAGCAATGCCATCACAATTGCGAATATCGTAGCAAAGACAGCGATGGTCCAGGTTGCCATTTTTTTAAGTTTCTTCGAATTATCCATCATGCGAGCCTCCTTATCTAAGGATATTGAGAAAATTGTAGCACCTTTTCGAGATGAATGTAATTACATTTCCCTTACTTTTTCTGCACCAACCCAAACATTGAATTGATCGGAGATAACCCGCACATGGGCATTGTGGGACACTAAGAGTGCGGCTATTTCTTCTGCAGGGAGAAAATGGCTGCGCATCCATAACATCTTTTCCCCAATGGCAATCAACTTAACAGCAAACTTGTGAATATCCGGCTCACTGATGACGATTCTTCCACCGGGAACAAGAACTCGCCAGAGTTCGGTGATTGTTTGGCGCTGGTCAAAGACGTGGTGCAGCGCGTCCACCATGATGATCCGGTCGAAGGCGCCGGAAGCAAACGGGAGATGCTCCACCGGGGTACAGGCCAGTTCCAGGCCCTTTTCTGCAGCATGGCGTAACATTCCGCGCGAAACGTCCGCGACCACCACCTCCTTCACCATGCTGCTTAGTGCCTCGGCAACTCGTCCCGTCCCGCCACCTGCATCAAGCAGCAAGCCGTCGGGAGGCAACGCAAGCATGTCAAGTAACGTCGCAGGTATGCTGAACTTCGCTGTCCGGTCATAAAGACCCGCAATTAAATTAAAGTGGTCAAATGGCACATTAAGGCCCTACGGTGATGTAGTCTTTGATTCCGTCATAAGTTGCTGATCCGATACCGGGCACATTTTGGATGTCCTGGATGACCTGGAATGAGCCGTGCTGGAGGCGGTAATCCACAATCGCCTGGGCAGTCGTAGGTCCAATGCCCGGCAATGCGTCCAGTTCCGAGGCCGTGGCAGTATTAATATTCACCCGACCTGGAGTGACATGACTCGTGTCGATAATTCCCGGCACGTTAACCTGTTGCCCGTCCTCCAGTAAAGCCGCAAGGTTGATGCTCTCCGATTCCGCACCGGAGACAAACCCACCCGCGGCTTGAATTGCAACATCCACGCGGCTGCCATCCGGGAGCGAATACACGCCCGGTGTCGCCACTGCCCCGCTGACATAGACAGTAAGCATGCCCGGTGTAGAGGTCGGCAATAAGGCAACCGGGTCGCCGCGCGGGCGTGAGGCTGCCAGACAGATGATACCTGTGGCCAGCAAGCCAATCAGGATCCCATAGAAAATGTTTAAAAAAGTTTTCATACTTGCTTCCTCAATCCAAACGCATCACCAGCAATCGGTTGTCCGGCTGGGTTTTCGAATTAATAATCCGTTCGAGGCGGCTGATTCGCCGAAAGTAAGAGGGCATTTCCTCCAGCCCTATGGCATGAAATCCGAATTTATTGTACAACGGTTTCAACCGGGCGCGACACATCAAGTATAAAGGACGTTCCGTTCCAAGCGCAAGGAGCGCTTCTATAACATCCCGCGCCACACCCTGGCCTCGGTTTTGCTCCTGAACTGCGATGGAGGCCATTTCTCGCGACCCATCAGAATGCGTCTTGATCTGTCCACAACCAACCAGGTCGTCTTGCGGCGTCATCGCCACCAGGAATCGCCTCCAATCCAGTCCGGTCGGGTTGATCTTGACAGAAAGGATCAACGAACGGATCGCCGGAAAATCCTCCCGTAGAGCGGGGCGAACAGTAAACTCAGCCAAGCACACCTGCCGCGACAACAATTATAAACGAGGCTACGAACCAATGGATGAGTAATGGGTAAACGAATGACTTCGTCCGCCAGGCCACCCAGCCAAAGGCAAATCCTCCGAAAATGGTCGAAAGCGTCTCCAATTCCGGCTTACCCAAATGAGCCAGCGCGAATGGGACAGCCTGCAGCCAGAGCGCTTCCGGTCCGAATTTACGGGCATAGCCAAAGAGCAGCCAGCCGCGGAACATGAATTCCCAGCCGAAAAGGTCAAGGAAGGTACTCCATGGCAATCCGGCCACCATCGATTTATAGTAATTCTGCATCAAGTAGTTGCCACGTCCCACAAGCCACAGTATCGGCGTCATTAAGACGATCGCGCCCACCGTGATGATGATCCCGGCCTTCCAGTCGCCAAAAGTAAACCCATAGTTTTTGGGGTTCTCACGGAAGAACACCAGAATAAGAAACATGGGTATGATGAAATACAGCAGAGTCCGGTCGAGAACCTTCATCGAAAGCCCGGTGGCATCCCAGCCAGGAAACCATTTCGTCCACGGCAGGAGCGGGTAGTGGTAATAATCCACCATCAACACGAGTGTACTGACGATGGTAAGGACGGCGATTTTCCAATCCAGGTGAAGTTTTTCGCCAAATAGTTTTCGCATGGCACCTCAATATGAGAAATACGTCTGATTTCCATTCAGACCAAAAAGGATGGCCAGTTTGTCGGCGTCTCGCCACAGCTCAAATCCCCAGTTCGCCAGCAGGAGCAGGATTGCTACCGATGCCATGATCAGTGCAAATTTTCCGGCCTTCGACCCAGCCCAGCGCTTCTGAATGGCTGAACAGCCTCCAGTCCAGCATTGAGCTGCGAGAATTGCAAGGAACGGTATAGTGGTCAGGTGGAAACGATCCTCGGCGATGATAAGCAAGTGCGGGGTAATATACCCAGCACAGAATAATACCACCAGCCAGGTTTCTTTGCGCCAGTGTGTCAGCGCCAATCCAGCCACGCCCGAGGTACTTACAAAGACAAACGGAAGGCAGAATAAGGTATAAATGCCTCCCAGCGCCATGGCTGGGATATGCCCGAAAAAATCGTTGGAATAGAAATACGTCAGTGCCCGGCGTTCCAAACCGAGGAAATATCCTGTCCGGCGAAGGAACAGATAGAAGACACGTCCCGGGTCGCCTTTAATAAATTCGATGGCTTTTTGAATACCTACATTATCGCGTTCTGCATCGTTCGTCATCGTCATCAGATCGAGCGATTGCGGGTATTGGAACGTCCCTGTCCCTTGTGGATGATATCCTAGGTAAAGGTCATAACCCATTGCAGATTCAATCCCGGTAAACTGTCCATACAAAAGTGAATTGCGCACTACCCAAGGAATCACAACTACACACGCCATCAAAAGCACTACGAGCGCTCTCTTACGTTCTTTCAGAAAGAACCAGACCCACACCACTGCAAAGATAGCAAAGATTTGAGCCACCGAACGCGTCAGGCAAGTCAGTCCAATCAGGATACCCGACAGAATAAACCAGCGGGAGCTGGATACAAAAGATTTTAAATTTCCTTTCTGTGCAGACTGAATCTCCAGGCTATCCTTTGCCATGAGCAAAGCCACAATTGAATATAATACCAACACGAAGAACAGATTCTCGGTTGCCAGTGAAAGAGGATAGATGACCAGCATCGGGTATAAGGTGATAACCCAAGCCGAAATACGCGCGGCAGGTTCCCGTTCCGGGAAGAGGCGGCGAGCCAAAGTATACGTCAGCGGAGCCATCGAAGCCGCCAGTACTGTCTGCACCAGCCGGGCGATAAGAAAACGCCTTGCGCCCGCTCCGAACACAAGATAGACCAGCGCCAGGAATGCAGGGTAGAACGGCGGACGGAAGGAGGTCAGTACCCCCCGTGGGTCATAATTAATTGAAGTCAGATCGAGATGCAAATATGGCAAAACAATTGGCAAATCCTCTTCCGCGTACCACCGATAGCCATCCCCGGCTACGATCGAACGCGCCAGCATATCGTACTGGAACATATCGTCCAGACCGATGCCCATATTACGCATCACCACAACAGGTACCAGGCGCAGAAGCAGCGCGATCAGGAAAATTCGCACAGGAAAGGTTTTGAGCGATTTCCGCCAGTTCATGGATTCACTTTGCTCCAGAAATCATTTCGGTTATACCTGGAATGGCCGTGACATGAACAGTTCATCCTCCACTTTGAACAAGAATTTCTAACTATCTAATCGTAAGACTGTTTGACTGCCGCCCGGAAGCCAGCGTGCGCCGCCAGCATATCCGGGACCGAGAACTCTATTTGCAAGCCGTCCAACCTTTTCGCCCCGGGAAGGCGCACCACCCGGTCCGCGGACTCGGGCTGGCGGAATTCGATGGTCACATTCACCGGCGTTTGTACGATAAAAGGTTGAGGGGCAGTCCCATCTTTCAAGCGCAGAACTGCCCGGCTGGCAACTTTTCTGATCATTGGCAAAGTGATTTTGGGAGACAGGCACTCTGCAGAAAAGTAACCCGAAGCCTTCTTAACCACGGCCATTTCCAAATTGCCGAGTAGTTCCACTGCCTGGGCGCAAGCTGTCTGATCACCGGATATCATCAGCACTGGCACACCAAAATGACCAGCTAAAGCGGCATTCAGCCCATATTCTCCCACCAGAGAACCGTTCAGCCAGACGTTGGCTATCCGTCCGCTGGACCATGTGTGAGCCAGAACCGCGTTCCGGGATCCTCCCCGGGCGTGGTACCCGATGAAAAGCACGCCCGCCGTCTCCGGGTCCACGCCCTCCATCATGGACAACGGCGAGGCTCCCCCGGAATTCAACCTGGCGCGCGCATCCAATTCCTCAACCAGGATGTTGGTCCCTCCACCATGTCCGTCCGTGACAACGAATTCGTCCGCCCCGGCGTCTGCTGCACCGGCGATTGCCGCGTTGACTTCGTCTGTCATGATCCTGCGAAAACGAACATATTCGCTGTGGGTCGGTTCTGTCTCCTCCCAGCGAGTTACACCGGTGACACCTTCCATATCTGCTGCGATCAAGATTTTCATCCTTGTTCTCCAATTGGATTATTCTGATCGATTGTTACCTATGGTGAGTATATCGCAATCATCAATAAAGACAAAGCGGGCGTGCTATAATCCCCATCAAGTCCTCAGAAAAACCATATTGCCAGAGGAACAACATGAAAAAGAATCGTAACATAATCCTTAGATTTGTAGGTCTCTGTTTTTCCATTCTAGCTTCACTCGGTGGAATCATTATCCTGCGCCAGGGGGCAACTGTTTTAGGAATCATCGTAACCGTTATCGCCGCTATTCTTTTCGTTCTGCTGGCGATTTACAATGATAAGCACCCCATGTCTGGAGAAGAAGCACTGGCATATCGGCCTTATCTTGCGCCGTCCTTGTTCTGGATTGCCAGTATATCCATCATGCTCTTTATTGTGAGCGCTATGTCGAACTGGGATCGTCCGGACAGCCTGAACCGCTGGATTACTATCGGCTGGCTCGGAAGCCTGCTATGCGCGATTATCGGCACTTTGTTTGCCGTACATTGGCGTCCCGACTGGAAGCAATATTTGGAAGACATTAAGCGCAACCGGGTGGAATTGATAATCGTATCCTGTTTACTCTTGGTTGGGCTATTTTTTCGGATCTATATCCTTAGTGATCATCCTTTCCCCTGGTCGGGGGATGAGGCCTCGATTGGGATCGAAGGCGAGCGCATCATTTCAGGGGAAGTCACAGATTTCTTCGAATCCGGCTGGTCAGGGCAACCAAACTGGTCCTTTGTGCCAACCGCTCTCTCTCTAACGATCTTTGGAAACAATTTTATCGCCATCCGTCTGGTTAGCGCACTGGAAGGCACGCTGGCCATCCTGTGGTTATACCTGCTGGCACGCGAATTATTCGGACGTAGTATTGCCACGCTGGCAGCTGGTTTCCTTGTTGCATATACTTGCCATTTACAATTCAGCCGCATCGGTGTCAATAATATCATCGACAGCATGGAGGTTTGTTTCGTGCTCTGGCTGACCATACGCGCAATCCGCAAAAGCCAGATCAGTGATTATGTCTGGGCCGGTTTAGCAGGTGGGTTGGCTTTTTACACTTATGTTGGGAGCCGGTTAGTACTGGCGCTAGCCATTTTTATGCTCCTTTATACCGTGATCCGTCAGCGCGGCTACTTCCGCGCCCATTTCATCCATCTGGGAATTTTCTTATTCTCCGCAATTCTCGCAATAACCCCTTTGGCTTATTATTTCATTCACCATCCGGATATTTTTATGACACGTCTGGGACAGGAAAATATTTTCACTAACCATTGGTTGGTAAATGAGGCCAATCGCACAGGTGTCAGCATCACTAGTATCCTGTGGAAGCAGTTCACAGATACCGTTCTCGTTTACATCTCCCAGCCAGCCATCGGAAATTTCTTCAATTCCTCTCAACCATACTTGTCTGTCCTGGGATCGATTTTCTTTGTATTCGGAATGGCATATGCTCTGGTAAAAATCTCAGAACCACGGATGATGATGGTCCTGATTTGGTTCTGGTCTGTCGTTTTCCTTGGAGGGGTACTGACCCTCAGCCCACCGGCCAACACACGTTTACTCATGACATCCCCGGTTGTGGCAATTTTCCTGGTCTTGGGGATTACCCAGTTCTTTGGGACACTTAACCGTATAAAATTGGTTAGCCCGCGCTGGCAGACCTTGATCAGCGTTGGCTTGGTGGTCATCCTGGGAATCCAAAACATCACTTATTATTTCGGCGTTTACCGCGACCAGAACTATTTTCAGGATGCTCCCAGCGAATTTGCCGAGAAATTCGGCTTGGAATTAAAGGAACTGGGTCCGGGCTATGATTACTACTTGTTGGGCCAACCAAGGATTTTTGCCGCCTTCCCGACCACCGTTTTCCTGTGTCCTGAAAATAAAATGTATGACCTCACCCACGACACGATCGACACACTCGTTTTGACCGAGGGCAAATCGAATGTTTTTGTAGCCATCCCTGAAAACCGTTCTGACCTGGAGCGGATTGAAGAAAAATACCCGGGAGGGACTTGGGAAGAAGTTGGCCGTCGATATAAAAATGAAGTGCTCTATTACGCCTATACTCTGCCTTAGGACTCGTATACAAATAATTTCGGTTTTTTACCACATTCAACCTGTAATAAGCACCAAAAGAGGGAAGTTTTTTTACCCAGCTACTTAGCTAGTCTTTATCCATTCTTGATAGTTCAATGTTTGTAAAGAGTAGACTTACACATTGGCTTAACCGTGGTGAAAGTTGATTTTGCATAGATAACCTTTTCTGGAGAAGATATGGAACAGCGAATTGCTTTCATTGACATACTAATTGTCCTGATTTTCCTTATCTGGGTTTTGTACTTCAGGGTAATGAATTCCCTTTGGCTGCCAAACAAGTCTGATCGTCAAGTGCGGCTTGCGAATTATTATTTTCCTCTCCTGACTTGGTTAAAATATCACCGATTTGCAAAATTGGAGTTTCAGGCTGAAAAATGGAAGAAGATCAAGCCTCGATTATTCGATTTAGTTGAGTGGGCCATCATTATTACGTGGGCACTCTGGGTTGGACGAGCATACCTAAACCTGGACCCAAATATTTGGCCGGTTGGGAGCGATTTTCCTCGTAATATCCAATTGTTTTTCAACTGGCAGTGGTTGTTCAAGTGTGGCACTTGCGTTTTTTGGAACGGTACAATAAATGGTGGAATGCCGGCTTTCGCGGATTTCTTTACGCCTGTTCTCTATCCGCCTCTGGTGATAACCAATTTAATCTGGGGAGTCTTCAATGGCTCAAAAATCCTTCTGGTAATCAGCTTGATCCTAGCTGGCCTGGCACAGTGGTGGTTGGCCAAGGTATTACACATAGGCAGGTTGGCGCGCCTTTGGTCAGCATTAATGGTGGTTGCTGGTGGGCATCTTTCCAGTCGGATGGAAATGGGACATATCGTGATGGTTACTTCTGTGGCCGCCGGAAGCCTGGTGCTAGCGCCGTTACTGGATACCCTTTTGACCGGACGCCGCCGATCCATCATCGCATTGAGTTTGATGATGACCTTCGCATTGGTCTCCGGTCATGGTTATGTTCAACTTGCTTTAGTATTGGGCGTACTGCCATCCGCGCTGATTTTTCTTTTTGATGGCAGTCTCAAGATACGTAAGAACATCGTCATTGGCCTGTTATTGGCTGCAGGTTTTACAGTATTGATATCGGCAGTGTATTGGCTGCCGTTAGCTACTTTTTGGTCACAGATTAGCAAATTGGGCGATTCCTCATATGCCACTGCCCAACCAGCTCTATATTCCATGCTCAACTTGATCATAGCAGACCGAGGCTTTTATGCAGCCCAGATATTGGGTCGGGGTACCGCTCCGGCTATGTATATGGAATATATCGGTTGGGTTCCCATTTTAATGTTGTTCTTTTCCCTTAGGTTGATCCCTAAGCGGTCTATACGTGTCCTGGCCTTTGCACTGATTGCGATTATCCTGATTTACCTGGCAAGTAGCGCGGTCCTATTCAAATGGTTGGGCAGTCTTAAGACAGGTGATTTCTTCAGTATGGGGAGAAATATGTCACTCCTGCAACCATTGGCGATCCCCTTGATTTTGATACTGGCTGCTTGGGGCGTAGATGAATTATTTAAATTACATTGGCCTGGATTGTTCGTGAGACTGTCTTCCGGAGCAACCATTGGGTTCAACCTGTCAATTATATTAATCGTGCCTTTGTTTTGGGGCCTGAAATCGGTCTATTCCGTCAGCCAGGATTGGTACATGGTTGAAATTTACCCCAACGAAAAATATCTGGCTGATATAACCCCGCCAGCCACAGCCCAATGGACCCGATTGGATTTGGACATTGCCCAGTTTCCTTTTTATCCGAAGGCAATCGACGCTGGCTATAAAATCGTGATCTCTCCTGATTACACGGTTATTAATTGGGTGAACCGGTCCCTTCCAACCGCATACCTTCAGCTGACCCGTGACATAAATCAGGCTGGAACATCTGGGTACCAGCTGACCACCCAGGATGGTGTACTGGTGATCGAGCATCCTGAGAACCAGTATGCTTCAGTGAATACCGGCGCGAGAACCGTTCCCTGCGATGCCACATCCCTGGGTGGTAATATTGATGTGACTTGCATCACTTCCATGGCAGGTGTCTTGACGGTACAGGAAAATTGGTGGTCAGGCTGGGTTGCTCGCGTGGATGGGAAAAAAGTAAACCTGAAAACCGGTCCTTGGTTGTCTGTTTTAGTCCCGTCCGGGATGCATAAGATTGAGTTCCGTTATCACTCCTGGGAAGTGTGGACAGGTCTGATCCTGACAGTCTTGGGTCTCGCATTGGCTGTTTTGTTCTGGTGGCGTCCTTTCCCATGCATTCCGGATAAGGTATTGGTTGTAGCTGAAGTACTCCCGCCTGATCCCAATTCGAAGAAAAACGATGATCCCCGTCAATGAACCGCGTTTAAGTGGTAAGGAATTAGAGTACGTCAACGAGTGCCTGCAGACAGGCTGGATCTCCTCAGAGGGCCGGTTCATTGAGGCGTTTGAACGCGGTTGGGCGGACTATTGCGGCATGCCGCACGCTGTGGCGGTTTGTAATGGCACAACTGCCTTGGAATTGGCTGTGGCCTGCTTGGATTTGCAGCCCGGTGACGAGGTGATCCTGCCCACTTTCACGATCATCTCTTGTGCTCTGGCAGTTCTGTACAACGGGCTAACACCTGTCCTGGTGGATAGCGACCCGCGCACCTGGTGTATGAACGTCTCCCAGCTAGAAGCGAAGATAACTCCCCGGACACGTGCCATCATGCCGGTCCATATTTATGGTCACCCGGTCGATATGGACCCTGTTATCGATCTTGCAGCGAGGTACCACCTGACGATTATCGAGGATGCGGCCGAAGCGCATGGTGCGGAATACAAGCACCACCGTTGTGGCAGCCTGGGCGATCTGTCTTGTTTCAGCTTTTATGCCAACAAGATTGTCACAACGGGGGAGGGTGGCATGATCCTGACCCATGAGGCTGCCCAGGCTGAGCGTCTGCGCTCGCTCCGCAACCTTTGTTTCCGCAAGGAACGCCGTTTCTTTCATACCGATCTTGGGCACAACTACCGGCTGACCAATCTCCAAGCCGCGCTGGGACTAGCACAATTGGAAGGGATCGATGCGGCTGTGGATCAAAAACGCTGGCTCGGTGCTGCTTACACACGTCGGCTGGGCGCGTTTGAAGGCCTGCAGCTCCCGGTGGAGGAAACCTGGGCCAGGAACGTTTATTGGATGTACGGTTTAGTTCTTGACGAGGGTTTAGGCATCGATGCAGTCGAGTTCGCCCGACGCATGGCGGGGCGTGGCATCATGACGCGGCCGTTTTTCCTGGGCATGCACGAACAACCTGTTCTCCATGAACGTGGCCTTTTCAATAATGAGCACTATCCGGTGGCTGAAAGACTGGCCCGACAGGGCTTGTACCTGCCCAGTGGTCTAACGCTTTCCGAGGCTCAATTAACCGAAGTCTGTGAAAGCGTGGAGGCGGAGTGGCGGCTTCTCACACGATAGCACCTGGCATGTTTACCTTACAACCAATTTCGGAAGCCCAGATCGATTCGGTTGTCGCCCTCCACCAGATGGCTCTGAGCTATTCCTTAAACAGCCGGCTGGGGACTGGGCATCTGAGCTATCTCTACTCCAATATGCGGCAGGATGCCACCTGTCTGTCCATCGTGGCGGTAATGGAGGGAGAAGTGCTGGGTGTGGTCTGCGCGGCTTTAAACCCAGAAATGCTCACCCGCCGGCTATTGGCCGGTTTTCCAACCCGGCAATGGGTTGCACTCCTTGGTCGCATAGTCTGCCAGCCCACCTTCTTGTTGGAATGGTTGAAAAGCCGTAGCCTGAGCCATCCAGTAACCTTCCAGGATATGAAAGTGAGACCCTATTTAACAGTGATTGCTGTCTCTCCCGCTGCCCGACGGTCTGGCTTGGGCCGGGCTCTGGTTGGTACAGTGGACAATTTTGTGCGCCAGCATGGCCAATCCTTCTATCATTTGGACACACGAACAGACAATTCGATGGCGCGTGCTTTTTATTCCCGTCTGGGGTTTATCGAGCTGGAAGAGCGCGGCCCAGATGTAGTTTTTGTGAGGCAACTCTGAACCGTATGTCTGAGATGATTCACAGCGTTTCCGTTATTATGCCTACCCTGAATGAAGCCGGGAACATTGCCGATCTCATCACTTGCACCGCTGAGGTGATTACGGCAACAGGCATTCCCTGCGTCGAGATATTGGTGGTGGATGACGATTCACCTGACCGGACTTGGGAAATTGCCTCCCGGGTATCCTGTCCTAACGTGGATGTGCGTGTGATTCGCCGCCAGAGTGAACATGGGTTGACCAACTCGCTGCGCGATGGGATTGCAGCTGCCCAGCAGGAGGTTATCGTCTGGCTGGATTGCGATTTCTCCCATCCACCACAACGGATCCCCCAAATGCTCTTCATGTTGGAACAAGGCTTTGACATCGCTGTTAATTCGCGCTTCACGATCGGTGGTGGCGAAGTTCGTGAAGGCAAGGGAAGTTTATTACAAACTGCATTGAGCCGAATCCTGAATTGGAGTATCCGGTTCTTACTTTATCCTTCCTTTTCTGATTACACCAGCGGTTTTGTGGCTGTAAGGCGAGAAGTGCTGGAGACTGTGCGCTTGCGCGGTGACTACGGAGAGTATTTTGTTGATTTCATTTTCCGTGCACTGCGCGCTCATTACCGTGTCTGCGAGCTGCCATATTGTGCAGCCCCCCGGCGCAGTGGTGAATCTAAAACCGGCTCCACTTTTGGGCAATATTGGAGACGAGGTAGAAAATACCTTTGGACAGTCCTTCGACTCCGATTGGATGTGCTCCGAGGAGGAATCTAGATGAGTGACGATATTGAAATAATCCATGCTGACGGAGAAATTCTGTGTTATATCATCCGGCGAACATTTCTGCCACCCCATACAACGTTCATTACGCCACCGGAATCTAAACAGCAGGTCGGTTTCATTGTTTACCCGAAGGATGGGACGATTCCTCGGCATTCCCACCGTTCCCTTGAACGGCACCTAGTCGGATTATCGGAAGTGCTTCTGGTCAGAGTGGGCTATTGCCAGATCGATGTCTATGACAGCCATCAACAACTGGTTGCTACGCGGAACCTCTTCGAGAATGATGTGGTGATTATGGAGGGCGGTGGACATGGATTCCACATTTTGGATGACACGGTCCTTTTGGAGATCAAACAAGGTCCCTACTTAGGTGTAAATGACAAAGAACTTTTCTAAGAACCTTTCCAGAACTTACACCTCCATTTCAGCCCGACTGCGCGTTGCACATAGGTGGCATAGCCGGCTTATGACTTTACTAAAACCATCCAAGGTTGAATCCGTGATGTGACCATCTTCCTGCGCTAGTGGTAGGAGACCTGAGGTGATGATCTGACCATCGAGTCGCTCCAAGCCTATCCATTCCGCTTGAACCGCAAAGCGCTCCAGGATTTCCTCACCTGGCTCCGGCCCCCCAGCAAGCGGGGGCAGGCACGGTTACTCTGCCAGCGCGGTGCTGCGTTATACGGCCCGCATGTGGGCGTTCTACCAGCTCTTAATCAGCATCGATGCCATCCATAACGGTCCGGCGCAGGGGTTTCGATTGCCGTTCAGCAAGTGTGTAAAATAATGACTTCCGATTTTTAAGTTCAAGAGCGAAAAGCGGTTAGAATAGAGGCTAATCGACTGAAACTGCGTTAATCTGGAGTAGCTTGAACAATGGTCAAAAAACTCTGCATATGGGAAACGCAGAGTACCCTGTAAAAAGACGCTTTTTCGCATTCTCCCTGAGTTCCGTGGTTACCTTGCATTCTGCTAATGTGAATATGGATAAAGTCTAGCTTGGCATCTGCAGTATCCGGTATGACTAAATTGGAAATTAACCCGCGCCCGATTCGCGTGACCTTGCTAACTTGGCTAATATTAGTCATTGCTCTTTGGAATGGTCTGCGCTTAGTTCAGGCGATTATCTTCTGGTCCATTTTGAATGAATACCAGGCTGCACAGGAACCGCTATATATTGCCATCAGTGGCGGATTTTGGCTGTTTGCCGCGCTATTTATTATCAAAGGAATCTGGCAGGGAAAGACCTGGGCATGGGCAGGGACCATCGGATTCGCGGCTGGTTATGAATCCTGGTACTGGTTCGACAGGTTGGTCTTGGAAGAGCCACATGCCAATTGGCCTTTTGCACTGGCGTTCACTGTTTTGCTTGCAGGAATATTCGCGTTCATATTTTTCAGCCCCAAAACGCGTGCATATTTCAATAAGAAAAAATAAGGAACGAGTCATGAATAACAACTTACTTGCTCCTTTCTGGAGGCGTGAATGAGCAGTTCCGAAAGAAACCAAAACCTGCGTAATCGTAAAGCCAGGACACGCCTGGGCGGTGGCTCCGAACGCATCGAAGCTCAACACCAGAAGGGTAAATTGACTGCCCGCGAACGTCTGGATCTGTTGCTTGACAAAGGCTCGTTCCATGAGACCGACGCTTTCGTTGTCCATCGTACGCACGATTTTGGTCTGGATGGACAGAAGTTTTCTGGTGACAGCGTGGTAACCGGCTGGGGAACTATTGCCGGACGACTGGTATATGTCTATTCGCAAGATTTTACCGTCCTTGGCGGTAGTCTGGGCGAAGTGCACGCCGGAAAAATTTGCAAAACCATGGACCTGGCTATTAAGAACGGCGCACCGGTCATCGGGTTGAACGATTCAGGCGGGGCGCGCATTCAGGAAGGGGTGGTGTCACTTGCCGGTTACGGGGATATTTTCTTGCACAACACATTGGCCTCGGGTGTGATCCCTCAGATTTCAGCCATCCTCGGACCCTGTGCCGGTGGCGCAGTCTATTCACCTGCGCTAACTGATTTCGTCTTTATGGCACGCGGCACGTCAAATATGTTCGTGACCGGCCCGGACGTGGTCAAGGCAGTTACGCACGAGACAGTTACGTTTGAGGAACTGGGCGGGGCTGCTGTCCACGCTGAAAAATCCGGGGTATGCCATGTGGCTGCCGAAAGCGAAGCGGACACGTTATATCTCATCCGCAAACTGCTTTCCTACCTGCCTCAAAACAACATGGAAGACCCACCATTCTTGCCGAATGGTGACGACTCCCTGCGTACGGATGAGACACTCGATTCCATCATCCCTGATGACCCCGGAAAACCTTACGACGTTAAAGAAGTCATCCGGCGCGTGGTTGACAGCGACCAATTCTACGAAATCCATGAAGCCTTCGCCCAGAATATCGTCGTTGGGTTTGCACACCTGGGGGGGCACTCAGTTGGGATTGTGGCGAACCAGCCACAGGTACTTGCAGGCGTGCTCGACATCGACGCCAGCGAAAAAGCTGCCCGCTTCGTCCGATTCTGCGATGCGTTCAACATACCCGTCATCACCCTGGTGGACGTGCCCGGCTTCATGCCCGGCCCAACCCAGGAACATGGTGGTATCATCCGTTCTGGAGCAAAGCTGCTCTATGCTTACTGTGAAGCAACCATCCCGAAAATGACCGTCGTCTTGCGCAAAGCATATGGTGGAGCTTACATCGTCATGTCCAGCAAACACCTGCGCGGTGACATCAACCTCGCCTGGCCAAGTGCCGAGATTGCCGTTATGGGCCCTGATGGCGCTGTTAGCATTGTCTTTCGGAAAGAAATGGAAAAGGCCGATGACCCGCCGCAGCGCAAAGCGGTCCTGGTCACTGAATACCGCGAAAAATTTGCCAATCCCTACATCGCTGCCGAGCGCGGCTACCTGGACGACATTATAGAACCGAGTGAAACCCGCCCGCGCTTGATCAACGCTTTGGAAATGCTCCAGAACAAGCGCGACTCCAACCCGTCGAAAAAACACGGGAATATTCCGCTCTAATATAGAGACTTTCATGAATACTGAACTCAATTCCCGCTTGCAAAAGATTTCCGAATTTGTCCAGACCTACTTGCAAGAGAGCTACCAGAACCGCTCGGACAAGGATAAAGCTAATCTTGGCCGCTATTTATCCAACGCAGAGTATCGCTGGAAACACACTCTGCGCGTGGCACAGTTCGGGAAGGTTATTGCCGAAAATGAGGCCGCGGATGTGGAACTGATCGTGGCCGCCTGCCTGCTTCACGATGTGGCCTGGTTCGACACCAACGCAGAAAACAGCCGCGAACATGGTCGCATCGGCGCAGAGAAAGCTCACCCTGTTTTGGAAAGCCTGGGATACAACCAGGAACAGATCGAAGATATCTGCTATGCCGTTGCAACCCATGTGGATGAAGATAATCCTCACACGCTGGAAGCGAAAGTCCTTAGCGATGCCGACAACGTGGATCGCTTCGGTCCGTACCGGATCCTGCAATGGTGCTTTGCTGATATTGAGAATTATGATAAGCTGGCAGCCAAACTCAGCGAACGCATCCAACGTCTTGAGCACTATCGCGAAGAGAATCCGCTCTTCACGCCCACCGGGCAGCAGTTGTTCGCCGAACAACTTAATCTGCAAATCCGTTTCTTCAGCGAATTCGTCGGTGAAAAAGAGTTGAGCGTAATGCCGCGAATTTAGCATGTTCAAAAAAATCCTGATTGCCAACCGCGGTGAGATAGCTGTCCGAATCTTACGCGCCTGCCGGGAACTTGGCATCAAGACGGTCGCCGTCTACTCCGAAGCCGACCGGCAGGCATTACACGTCCGATATGCGGACGAAGCCTATTTGCTTGGGCCATCCCCAGCACGCGAGTCTTATCTACGCGGCGACAAGATAATAGACATAGCCCGCAGGGTCGCGGCGGACGCTGTCCATCCCGGTTATGGTTTCCTGGCTGAACGCGCCGATTTTGCCGCTGCTTGCACAGAAGCCGGGCTGGTCTTCATTGGCCCCAAGGCTTCGTCCATCGCTGCAATGGGGGACAAAGCCGTCGCCCGAGCCACGGTAGCCAAAGCCGGGGTTACGGTCGTCCCTGGGACGGAAGGCGAAGGGCCGCTCCGCGACGACGAATTGCTGGCCTTTGCCCCGAAAATTGGTTTCCCATTGATCATCAAGGCTGTCTCCGGTGGTGGCGGAAAGGGAATGCGGGATGTCCGGGATATAGAAGAGATGCCAGAACTGATCCAGTCAGCGCGGCGCGAAGCTGAATCGTCTTTCGGCGATGGAAACGTTTATTTGGAAAAACTGGTCGAAGGGGCCCACCACATCGAATTCCAGATCATGGCTGACCAGTTCGGAAATGTCATCCACCTGGGTGAGCGGGAGTGTTCCATCCAGCGCCGTCACCAAAAACTCATCGAAGAATCCCCCTCTCCTTTCTTGGTCGCCGATGAGCCTCTCCGCCAACGCATGGGCACGGTGGCAGTCCAGGCTGCGCGCGCCGTTGATTATGCCAATGCCGGGACAATCGAATTCCTGGTGGATAAAGACCGGAATTTCTATTTCCTGGAAATGAATACCCGCTTACAAGTAGAGCACCCCGTCACAGAGACGGTTACCGGCATGGATATCGTTGCCGAGCAAATTCGGGTTGCGTATGGTTTGCGGTTGAGTCGCAAACAGGAGGACATTCGGTGGCGCGGGGCAGCCATTGAATGTCGCATCAATGTTGAGGATCCTTATAACTCTTTTCTGCCATCTTCAGGGCGTATCACACTCACGCAACCACCGACAGGTCCCGGGGTCCGGATAGACACGGGCGTATATGCCGGTTTTGAGATTTCACCATATTATGATCCTCTGATCTCAAAGATGATTGTCTGGGGCGAGACGCGCAAGCAGGCCATTGTCCGCATGAGGCGCGCTCTGGAAGAGTACAAAATTGTCGGAGTTCGTACGAACATCCCCTTCCATCAAAGAATGATGGATACCTATCCATTCATCACTGGCAAATACGACACACGTTTCGTAGAAGAACAATTCTCCATGCTGGAAGCGGCTGAGAACCGGGAACTGTATTTGGATATTGCTGCGCTGATGGCAACACTGGTAGCGCATGTGCAGATGGAACACCGCACCCAAGTTTATGGGCAGCCAGGGCAAAAACCGAACTGGAAGTGGTCCAACAATCGCATGAGGCCAAAACGATGAAATATATCGCTGAAGTTGATGGCCTGGAATTCCCTGTTGAAATTCTCGATGAACACCACATCCGCTTTGGAGAGGAAATCCTTGAGGTGGATCTGGCTGCTGTCAGCGGACAACCATTGTACTCATTGATTGTGAACGGAGAATCTTTTGAGGGATACGTTTATCCCAACGAAGGGGACTGGCAGGTTCTTTTACTGGGGCGTTCCTATTCGGTTAAAATAGAAGACGAGCGCGAGAAGCGTCTGCAGGCTTCAGAGGCTGGTCTCGCCAGCCCGGGCCAGGAATTCATCCTGAAGGCTCCCATGCCCGGTCTGGCAATTGCTGTGCAGGTTACCGAAGGTCAACAAGTGGAAAAAGGACAGATTCTAATTATTTTGGAATCCATGAAGATGCAAAATGAACTGCGCGCTCCCTATGGGGGGACGGTGGTACGCTTAAAAATTAAAGCCGGAGATGGCGTACAGCAGAAGCAAATCCTGCTGAACCTCGTTGCATCATCCTCCCTCCTAGCCTAATGATCAACTCACACCTAATTACCCCCTCACAACGGCGATTCCCAGACTACCTCGCTAATAGCGCTTAGTGCTTGACAGTCGCCCTAGAGGAATAATAGATAAACGAGCTAATTTTCCTGCTAGCTCACTTTATTCGGATTTCGTCGTTATCCCAAACGACTTCCCAAACCTCCCCCGTTTCATCGAACAGCCTTGGCAGTAGCTCTTCAAACCGGGACGCTTCACCGCTGGTAAAAAAGCGTAGCGTACCGGATCTCGGACTCGCTGCCCGTTCGGTTAAATCCAGTATCCTTGCAACCTGACGCGCTACCGCCGGCGCTGGGTCAATCACGCGCACATTCTGACCAACAATCTCCCGGATTAAAGGGATAACGAAAGGATAATGTGTACAACCCAAAACGACGGTGTCAATTCCTCGGTCCAGCATGGGATGCAGTGCAGATTCGAGGATGGTCCGGGTTTCGCTGTCATCCAGTGCGCCGCGCTCAATCTGCTCCACTAATCCCGGACAATTATCTTGGAGCAGGGTCACGTTGCTGGCAAAGCGTTCTACGACTGAGGCATATAATGCTCCCTGGAAAGTCGTCGGGGTAGCCAGCACACCGACCACTCCCGAGCGGGTATTCTCCGCCGCTGGTTTGACTGCCGGTTCCATACCAACGAAGAAAACATCAGGAAATGCCCTGCGCAGAGATTGGAGCGCCGCAGCGGAAGCTGTGTTACAAGCCACAACAATTAACTTCGCCCCTTGTTCCAGCAGGAACCGGGTAATCGCTTCGGAAAACTTCCGTACTTCTGTCAGTTGTCGCCGCCCATAAGGCACATGCACCTGGTCGCCAAAATAGAGAACGGACTCGTTCGGTAATTGCTGGCGAATGGCTCGCAAGACCGAGAGCCCGCCCACCCCGGAATCGAAAATGCCGACCGGACGCATATCGCTGTTGCTGCTCATCGGTGGCTGCCAGCCGCCTCCACAAATGCCCGGAATAGCCGTCGCGTAGCCGTTTGATCAGTCAGCCACTCCGGGTGCCACTGGACGGCAATGCCAAACGGGTGGTTTGGTAGTTCAATCGCCTCAACGAGGCCATCCGGAGCATAAGCCGCTGGCCTAAGCGCTGCAGGAATATCCTTCGCGCCTTGATGATGCAGGCTGTTCACAGATAAATCTGTCTCACCCAGAATATTCATCAGACGTGTTCCGTCCTCTACCTTAACCTTATGTGCCAGATAGGTCCGCGGAAAATCGGGATAATAATCGTGTTTCAGAGCATTGGGCATCTGGTTTTCGATGTGTGTATATAGCGTTCCGCCGAGACCCACATTGAGCACTTGAAAACCCCGGCAAATTCCAAGAAAAGGTTTTTCATCATGCACAAGATTATCCAGAAGAGATAATTCGATTGAATCACGCTCTGCATCCACGCCATCCACCATTGGGTCCGGCTCCCCGCTAAACCGGTCGAGGGCAATGTCTCCACCTCCAGTTAACATGATTCCATCCAATCGTCTGTATAATGCCCGACTGGTTTCATCTGTTAGGCTGGATGGGATTAACAATGGCAAACCTCCCGCCTCAACCAGTGCATCTACATAAGCGCGCAGAAGCGCCACGATAGGTAAATTTCTGTTATTTTTCCCTTGATAGGTTGTTACACCAATGATAGGGTAGGTCATATCCTCTCCGCAAATAATGCAAAAGGGCGCAGAACGTATCTGCACCCTTTTATTGTAAGCGATTTTTTATTCTATTCGAACTTCTGCTTGAGGTGGGCTTTCTTGCCAGTCAGTCCACGCAGGAAATACAACTGCGCCCGGCGGACGTGTGTGTGCCGGTCCACCACAACTTTGTCAATGCGCGGGGATAGCAGCAGGAACGTTCGTTCAACACCAATGCCATTGGATGCCGTGCGCCGGACAGTGAAGTTGGCATTGTTACCGCCTTTTCGCATTCGGATGACCGTGCCTTTGAACTCCTGAATGCGTTCGCGGTCACCTTCCTTGATGCGAACATGCACGCTTACTTGATCCCCTGCTTTCAAATCGGGGATATTCGGGTTCTTGGTGGTATTGAAGTTTTGATTCAAATCAATCATCGGAAATCTTCCTTAACAAAAAGTTTATTTCCTTTGTGGTGCGGGGCGAGATTATAACATGCGTCCTGAAATGGGACAAGGCTGGAATTCGGGTATAATTTCAGAGCCAGCCCCCGTAGCTCAATGGATAGAGTAATGGACTTCGAATCCAGTGGTTGAGAGTTCGAGCCTCTCCGGGGGCGCTGCTGAACAGGAGATCAATTAAATGGTCTCCTGTAGCTGTTTAGCTGGCAACCAGACTGTGAATACCGCCCCACACCCACCCACGCCATTCTCAACATCGATAATTCCATGATGATGCTCCACTACCTGTTTAACGATTGCCAGGCCAAGGCCAGTACCCGGTGCTCCCGAATCATGGCCGGCCTTGCCCCGGTAGAAACGTTCGAACAAATGGGGCATATCTTCGCTGTCAATGCCTCGACCCGTATCCTGAATGCGAAAACCTACCCAAGGTTCATTTTCACGTAACTCGGTCATGGTCGCCACTATGACTTTTCCTCCGCGAGGGGTGTAGTTCATCGCATTCGTCAGGAGATTTGATACAGCCTGCACAATCGTCGGTTCATCCAACCAAGCCATCGCGAGGTCGGGCTGAAGGTCGGACAGTAAAGTAAGGCCGCGCTCTTCAGCCAGAGACCGTCGATCATTAACCAGAGTCTGTATCAATGCGTTTAGATCACGCTGAACCGGGCGGAGCGTTACCTGCCCAAGGTCAAAGCGGGATAGGTTGAGTAATTCCTCAATAAGACTCCGCAAACGTTGGAGTTCGCGTCCTATCACATCCAAGCGCTCTTCGGTTTTGACAGAGGGTTGCGTCCGCAGCATCTGATAATATAGCACCAGGTTGGTCAAAGGCGTTCGCAATTCATGGTTGACATTAACAATAAATTCTGACTTTAACCGATCTGCAGCCTGCGCTTTCTGCAAAGCAGATCGAAGTTCAGCAGTACGTTCGGTCACACGAACTTCGAGTTCTGCTGCATGCTGCATCATCTGCTCGTTCAAGCGGGTACGGTGAATGGCAATACCGGCAAATTCTGTCATAGTGACTAGTAGACCTGCATTTTCGCTGGTGAATTCATACGGCGCTGGGGTTGAAGCCAACAAGACGCCTATCGGTTCAAGTTCTCTGTGGATCGGAAGGCATATTGCGCTCCATCCCTGGGGAACCAGTTCGCGCATGACCGGGGAAGTCAGCGAATCTTGCGCTACATCATGAGAGAAGTAGATGTCACCAGAAGCAAAGACATTCCCGGGCAGGCTTTCACCCCGCTCCAATTCTAGGTTGACTGTTTGCGTGCACCATCCTCGTGCAACCATTTGACACAATTTGCCGCGTTCAGAGTTATATAACCAAATGCCACCTGCATCAACACCCAGAATTTTGAGAGTTTCGTCAATCAGTTGCGGCAGCATCTCTTGCAAAGATTGAGCCAATCGCAGAGAAGTCAATACTTTATTGACTGCTTCCAGCTCATCTAGACGGACTGTAGTCTCTTCAAATAATTTGGCACGCTCTGCTGCAGAACCGACTTCGCTTCCAATTGCTTCCACCAAAGCAATTTCTTCTGTCGTCCAATGATGTGCATCAGGAGAAGCAATCGCCATTCCTCCGATCAGTTTTTCCTTCGACAACAACGGAACAACAATTGTTGAATAAATACCCATTGAAATGAACTGTTCGGTAAATTTGCGTTTTATGATTCGCCAATCATCCACCACTTGTATGCGTGTATGTGAATTTCCAGCAGTCAGGGCGGCGTTTGCCATCAAAGTATTAATAATAGCCTGCGGAACATTCTTGGAAGCCATTCTTTGGACATCGCGTATAGACCAGGATAGCCAGATTGCTCCCATATCCAGGCCCAAGGCCTTCAGAGTCTGCTCCAAAGTGGCATTTAGAATCTCAGCAGGATCGGTTCCGGTGCGTGCGGAAACAGTAATAATCGCATTGAGTGCCGCCTGGCGAATTGCACGGCGACGCGTTTCTTCAAATAAGCGCGCATTTTCAATCGCTATGGCGGCCTGATTCGCCAGGGTGGTAAGTAAGCGCTCATCATGCTCGCTGAAGGCGTTCATGATTTCGCTTTCAACATTAATGCAACCAATCGTTTTACCTCCAACTTTAAGCGGGACACATAGCTCTGAATTTACATTTTCATTTTTAATAACGTAATGCGATTCTTTTCTAACATCTCCTGTACAGACTTTCTTTCCGCTCTTGCAGACCCATCCGATTATCCCAACGTCAAGAGACGTTATGAGATTGTCAATTCGCTGCAATTCATTCTTAAGCGATTCCCCGCTCAGCCCCATCGTACTATGCGCCAGCAAGACTGGTTTGAGGTCCACCACAAGCCAGATAGAACCTTTCCATTTCAATAGGTTTTCAAGTGCATCAACAATCCGTTGAGCAATTGCATCCAGGCTGTGGATCTGTGCGGCTGCCAAACTGGCTTGATAAAGCAATTCCAATTCAGTTAAGCGCTTCCGTGTTTCCTCAAGCATATGCTCAGTGATATCGAAAGCCGTCCCAATTGCTGCTCTCTTTTTTTCAAAATCAATTGTTGTTGTAGTGAGATCAATCCAGCGTTTCTCCCCGCTTTTTGTAATGATCCTGAATTCGCCATGCAAGGAAAGGTTTTTGCCCCGTTGTACACGCATCCCCCAATCACGCATGCTCTTTTTTGCATCTTCGGGGAAAAGATCATTGAACTTCATTTCCAATAATTCTTGCCGAGAATAACCAGTCAGGTGTTCTGTAGCAGGATTTACATACTTCAACCGCATCCCTTGATAAATGAATATAGCCGAGGCAGTCAATTCTGTTAAGCTGCGGAACCTGGTAATGCTTTCACGCAGCGCCTCTGCAGCTTTCGGTCGAGAAGGAATATCACTGGATACTTGCGCCATGGGCTCTCATATAAATTTAATGGTTTTCACACTATAAGTATAGCACGAGAAATAAATGCCCAAGGGTAAAAATTGCGAGTATTCTTGGAATCACAGTGACAGTGGGGAAAAAATAGGGCGATGGGTGGGCAAAGCCTGCCTATCAACCCAATATTATTCTTGTGCATTTTTTGCGAAAATGGAATGGTTCTTTTCCTGATTTCCGATACAATTAGGTTACTGGATGCAATCATGATCAGGACTATTCTGGTTTTCACGATCCTTTCCTTCCTGGTCGCTTGTGGCGGAATAAACGTCCCTTTGCCGCTTATCACGCCGCTCATTTCTCCTTCCTCCATCCCTGCAATTCTATCTCCAACACCGCCGTTCATACCATCCTCCACGCCAACTCCAATTGTTCTTCCTTCTTTAATTACTTTGACTGAATTTCCGTCTACTACTCCTACCACTCCAACAGCTACGACCACTCCGGCTGTCAGGCTGTTCCTGGAGATTTCTGGTTGCAATACGAGCCTGGATGTCATCCATGGCATGGGGGAGGTTACCAACGCATACCCGGTCATTTACAACTACACAGGCGCTGAGCTGACCAATGTCTGTGCCACACTTTCAGCTACTGACGAGGGAGGGTTACATCCAGATAAGACAGCATGCGCGTCTTCCCTTCCATCAGGGTATCGGATTATGCTGAAATTGACTGTGGATACCGGATATAAACAAGACACAGCCATTCAGGTGGAAGTCAATTCTTCCGAAGGATTTTCCGCCAGTAAACAGGTCGCATCCTGCCGCGCGCTGGGATTTCCCGGCTGGATCCCTTCAAAGGTGGGAATTCTCGAACCCATTCCCTAACCTCCATCAAACCGGAACTCCAAGGGAATTAAGCAAGAAGATCACAAATATGCATGAAGGAAAACTATAAACCTCCAGGGATTTCAATTACAATGAGGAAAGATGGCGCTCTCCAGACCGGTTGATCAAAAGTGGTGGGTGCTGGCTGCCGTCGGCACCGGCTCATTCATGGCTGCGTTGGATGGCAGCGTAGTCAATACCATTCTCCCCGTGATACAAAATTCCTTTCACTCCTCAGTCGCAGTGGTCGAGTGGATTATTACGGTGTACCTGCTTGCGTTGAGTGGCTTCCTGCTGACTTTTGGACGTCTGGGCGACCTGCGTGGGCATAAATCGGTTTACGTGTGGGGTTTTGGCATTTTTGTCGCCAGCTCGGCACTATGCGGCGCTTCCCGCTCGATAGAGCTGCTGATCATCTGCCGTGGCATCCAAGCCGTCGGCGGGGCAATGCTGGCCTCCAATGCTCTCGCAATCCTGACCACCAACTTCCCTGCCAGGCAGCGTGGCCGTGCGCTTGGTCTTGTCTCCATGATGACCTACCTCGGCCTGACAGTTGGGCCATCATTGGGTGGCTGGCTGGCCCAGGCTTTTTCGTGGCGCGCTGTCTTCTACATCAACGTTCCGGTTGGGGCGTTGGCCTTAACCCTGAGCCTGGCCTGCATCCCGAAAGGCGAGCCTAACGAGTCCGGTCAGAAGTTCGACCTAGTCGGTGCTGCGCTCCTGCTGGCCGGACTGGTGGCACTCATGCTTGGCCTGAACCAGGGCGCAGAGTGGGGCTGGACCTCCCTGCCCATCCTGGTATTGTTATTGGCTGCCGTTCTGATACTGACCGTTTTCGTGTTAGCTGAACAGCGTTTCCCAGCCCCGATGCTGGACTTGAGCCTGTTTCGTGTCCCGCTCTTTTCAGCTTCCGTTATCAGTGCGGTGTTAAACTACATCTGCGTTTACACGATTACTTTCCTGATGCCCTACTATCTCATTCAGGGTCGTGGACTGAATCCTGCCCAGGCCGGCCTCCTGCTAACCGCCGAACCCATTGTTATGGCAATCGCCGCGCCCATCAGCGGGGCTTTTTCCGACCGGATTGGATCACGCTGGCCAGGGATGGCTGGAATGGCTTTAATGGGTGTCGGCTTATTCTTGCTGGCAGGTCTCGGGTCCACCTCCGCGCTGTGGTTCGCGGCGCTGGCTCTGGCAGTGGCAGGTCTCGGGACCGGGACGTTCATTTCGCCCAACACCAGCGCATTGATGGGATCAGCACCGAAGCAGCGCCAGGGGATCGCCTCGGGAGTCCAGGCAGCGGCGCGCAACACCGGAATGGTATTGGGCATCGGGATGGCTGGAGCCATTTTCACCACCCACCTTTTACAGGGTACGCCCGAGGCTCTTTTCCGGGGCATCGATATGGGTTTCCTGGCGGCAGTCGGGGTGGCCATCTTGGGGATTGTTATGTCAGCCATTAAAGAGAAGTAGATGGAACATAACCTCTTCAATGCTCAACCCGCGCCATCAGTCTCGAAGGTCAGGATTGCGAAGGTATATTTATTAACCTACGCGGCAATCGCATTTTCGCACGATTTACCCGGCAGACATCTCAAAAACACCTTATAATAAAGGAAATCCGAATATTATCCGCTTAAACGGGAAAGAAAGAAAATAAAATGCCTGAAGAACAACTCTCATCATTATCAAGACATAAGATCGCAATCCTGATTGACGGCGACAATGCCCAGGCTAATCTCCTGCCGCAGACTCTGGTGGAGGCCGGGAAATATGGTCTGGTCACCGTGCGCCGCATTTACGGGGACTGGACGACCTCCAGCATGAACTCCTGGAAAGATGTGCTGAACTTCCATGCCGTCCAGCCCATCCAGCAGTTCCGTTACACCATCGGCAAGAACGCTACTGACAGCGCCATGATCATTGACGCCATGGACCTGCTCCACTCCGGTGTAGTGGATGGTTTCTGTCTGGTCTCCAGCGACAGCGATTACACCCGTCTCGCCACCCGTATCCGTGAAACCGGTGTGTTCGTGATGGGTATCGGAGAGAAGAAGACACCCAAGCCGTTCGTTAACGCTTGCGATGTGTTCGTGTACACATCCAACCTGGTGGCTGAGCACAAGACTTCACGGGTGACCACGCCGAGAAATAGCCCGCGCAGGAAACCTTCTACGGCTTCCGCTATACCCGCCAACCCTCCCGCACTGGCAGTAACTCCCGCATCCATTCCCGAAGCAGACAACGAGAATGACCCGCTGCCGATCATCCGCCAGGCTTACGAGATTGCCCAACAGGAAGACGGGTGGGCACGCCTCGACCACATGGGCAATGCTCTCTACCAACTGGATCCCGGTTTTGATCCGCGCACTTACGGCCATCGCCAGCTCTCACGGATGATCGCCAGTTACAAGGATTTATTCCAGATGCGCACGCAGGAGATTGACGGCTCGACATTGTTTTATGTGAAGATGAAGGAATAAAACTTCGCGGCCTAACACCCCATTTTGGCATATTATACGGCGACCGTCTATAGTCTGTTATACGGTCGCCGTATAATCATTAGTTAGGCGCTTTGTCATGGGTGAAGAATGCAAATGAGCGAAACATTTCCAACGCCATATCCGGAGCTCAATAACGTCTTGCAGGATTTGGTGGAAAGTGTGCAAGAAATTCTAGGGGATGATTGCGTTGGCGCTTACTTGCAAGGTTCATTTGCAGTTGGCGACTTCGATATTCACAGTGATGTTGATTTCATTATCGTCACGCAGACAGAACCATCGGAAAAACAAGTCCATGCTCTACAGGTTATGCACGAGCGTATTTACAATCTCGATACCCGCTGGGCGCAACACCTTGAAGGCTCTTATTTCCCAAAAGATGTTTTGCGACACTACACTGGACGTGGTGAAAAACTCTGGTATCTCGATAATGGTAGTCGCTCTCTAATCAAGGCCGATCATTGTAATTCAATCGTTGTTCGATGGGTGCTTCGCGAAAATGGAATAACCCTTACGGGTCAACCTTCAGAATCACTGGTCGATCAAATACCCGTTGAATTATTGCAAAAGGAAATTATGGAAACGATTGTTGGGTGGGGTCAAAAAATAATAGACCATCCGGACCAATTTAATAATCGCTTTTATCAGACGTTTATCGTATTGAATTATTGCCGAATGTTACACGATCTCTACACGGGCTCCCCTAGTTCAAAGCGTACGGGCGCCGAGTGGGCTAAAATCAACTTGGATTCTTCCTGGCATGGGTTAATTGATCGAACCTGGAGTGGGCGTCCGCATCCGGAGGTTTCTGCCCGACAACCTGCTGACCCTAAAGATTTCGAAAGTACTCTAGAATTTGTCCAGTATATTATCAACAAAAGCAAACAATATGAAGCATCCAAATAATCGCGCCTTACATCACATGCACCGGACGTGTGCTGCGCACACCGATAAACGGGCATGGTTCCCCTGCTTAGGAAACCGTTAAATTGGCGGGATCCACCTATCCGCACACGTCGGTATTACAATCCGTTAGCCTTTTTCCCCGATCAACTCCTTATACACTCTCACAATCTGCTTCGCGATCTTCTCCCAATCATAATTCCGGGCATACTTGGACGCATTGCGACCCATCCGCTGGCGCAGGGACTCGTCACCTAGGATTGCCGTCAGCCGCTCACACAGGGCGTCGTCATCCTCGGCTGGGACAGTGTAGCCAGTTACGCCGTCCTGCACCAGGAAGGCCAGCCCGCCCACCTGCGAGGCGATGACCGGCGTGCCGCAGGCCATGGCTTCCAGCGCAACCAAGCCAAAAGACTCATAGTGTGAAGGCATCACCACCACTTCTGCGGCGGAGTAATAATACGGTAGGGTATCCTGTCCCCTCTTGCCTAGGAAAACCACCATCTTGCCAACTGTTAAATCGTCACACAATTTCTGCAAACGCACCATCTCTTCACTGATTTCAGCGGGAGCCGCCTCCGGGTCACCGCCAATGACAGCCAGGTGTACCGGTTCTTTCAAATTCTTGAGCCGCAGGCAGGCAACGGCCTTGATAAGCGTGGCCACCCCCTTGAGCGGCTCGATGCGTCCAACAAACAGAATCATGCGGGCATCCGGGGTCAGGCCGATATATTGGCGGGCTTCGTCCGCCGGGATGGGATAGAAGTGGCTGGTATCCACGCCAGGCGGAATAACCGTCACCTTGCGTGTATCGACCTTGTAGAGCCATTCGAGTTGGGCTTGCTCAGCCAGGGTGGCAGCGATGATGCGGTCAGCGCGGGCAAGCACTTGGCGCTCGCCATCCAGCCGGTAGGCGCCTTCTCGTTCCGCCTCGCTGTGTGCCACGCGGTTCTTCATCTCCCCAAGTGTGTGGAACATTTGCAGGATCGGCACACCCGACCACAGGTCCGACAACGCTCCGGCGGCCAGGCCCGACATCCAGTAGTGGCTATGAAGCAGATCGTAATGGATCCCCTTCTCCTCAGCAAACTGGCGGACTCCGTCCACAAACTGCGGGATATACCTGGCCAGCTCCCGCTTTGGTAAGGGGACCTCAGGCCCGGCTGGCACGTGGACGACGCGGTTGCCAAACCCCAGGTCATGCAGCACATGCGGCACATGCTCATCTTGGGAACGGGTGAACACATCCACGTGAATGCCTAGGCGGCCCAGTTCCAGAGTCAGATCGCGCACATAGACATTCATCCCGCCGGTGTCCTTGCCGCCCAGTGTGGCCAGCGGGCAGGTGTGATAGGAAAGCATGGCGATGTTCACCATGCGAGTATAACATGTGCCCTTCACCTTGAGGGGCTCGGGCACCTATAGTATAATCCCGCCGCTCGATAAATTGCCACCATAGCTCAGTTGGTAGAGCAGACGTTTCGTAAACGCCAGGTCAAGAGTTCAAATCTCTTTGGTGGCTCACTCCCCAAAACTACCCTCCTCTGTCTTCTATAAAGGGGAGGGCGATTAATTCCTACCATTCAAAAATCTTGTCCAACTCCTCCGTTGGTACGTCGAAGACCACATTGTGCGGTGGGACAGGTTCGCGTGTCATCCACTCAGGGAGACGGTCATTGGCTTTGGTGAAACCTGCCCCACGATTGAACTCCAATTCCATTTCAATGGTTTGCTTACCAAGAGTTTGGAGTATGGATGTATCCACGCCCCAGCCATAACGGGCATTAATGAAATCGCGGATGGTCTCCGCCGGCGCGACTGCAAAGCCAAAAGCTGCGAAGATGCACGCACCAATGGAGTCGTACCCCGCCATGGCAATTTGCTTCTTGAGGGAAAGCTCCACCTGGCCGGCTGGCAGGAGATGGTTGATCTTGTCGCGGACGGTCTGTCCGCATGTGTGGTCCGCTCCTTGGGGTGTGGTGGCAAAAGTGACACCCATCCCCTTAATGGCGCGCGGCTCATAGGCTGACATGGCTTGGTTCTTCACCACAGGGACGCGTTCGACACCAAGGATTTTCCCGGTGAAAGCCGCGCCGGAGCCGAGGATACGCCCGAGCGGAGTGTTATTGCGGATTTCGTCGCATAGTTCGAGAGCGCGCTTGCCGTCGCCCCACTCCATGTACCCGGCTTCGGCAGCTACGCCCAGCGCTGCCCCCAACTCGATGGAGCAAACTCCTAGGTCGTTTGCCTGCCAGTTCAGCCGGCCAATCCAATCATACTCACGAATGCCCAGGTTGGAGCCCATCAAGCCGATGGTTTCGTACTCAATCGGAGAGACGATGGTCTTGCCGTCTTCTCCTGCAAAGATATTCGAACAGCGTATGATGCAACCAGGCATGCAGGCATGGGTAGTGTTGCCCTCCCCGCCGCGCTCCAGGATGAGTTCACGCAATTTCTCTCCGCTGATATCATCGGCATACTCAAACGTGCCTGAAGAGAAGTTGCGGGTTGGCAGGCCGCCTAAACCGTCTGTCAGGTGGACCATCGCGGGTGTACCGTAGTCACTATAGGTGTGGGTCTGCGGATGGTCTATCAGGTATTTGTTATAAATCTTCTGGGTGGCCCGGAAGGCCTCCGCGTCCACGAGCGGGGGCTTGGAACCGCCAGCGGCATCAAACACAATCGCTTTCAGGCCCTTCGAGCCCATCACCGCCCCCAGCCCTCCGCGGGCATTGATGCGCGAAGGAACGCCGTCTTTGTCCAGGTTAAAGATGCCCGCCGACATGAGTTTCCGCTCCCCCGCTGGGCCGATAATGGAAATGGCAACCTTTTTCCCATAGCGATTCTTCAGGGTCTCGGCGGTGTCGTATACGCCCAGACCCGTCAGGTCATTGGCCGGGTCGAATCGCACGCCGTCCATGCTCAGGTGCATCACCGACCAGCCAGATTCAGCGGGCCAGTCTTCGACGATAAGGGCTTTGATTCCCATGGAAGCAATTTGCAGGCTGGTAGTCCCGCCGGAATTGGACTCTTTGACACCACCCGTTAGTGGCGATTTGCCACCCACCGAGAGCCGGTCGATCGAGGAGAGCATGTGCCCGGTCAGCAAGCCGGGGCAGAAGAGCAGTTTGTTCTTCGGGCCAAGCGGTTCGCACTCCGGAGGGACTTCATCCAGCAGGATGCGGGCGACCAGTCCGCGCCCGCCGAGACGTTCCCAGGATCCGGGAACCGGTTCCTTTTTCAGGATCCGGGTATGCACGCTGACGCGCCAGACCTGTGATTCATAAGGTTTTATTTCAGGCATTTCGTCTCCAGATCTAGGTTAGATACCGTAAGTCCTTGCGAATTATCCAAACAACGCCTGCACCGCCTCGTGGAAAACCTTGGTGTGATAATCCACATCTGCTTCGGTGGTGTCCGCAGCAATAAGCGCCATATTATGGAAGGGTGTCATCAGGATTCCGCGGTTGAGCGCCCAAAGATGCATGGTACGATCGAGTTCGCTGTCCACGGCGGCGTTGGCTTCCCCGCCATTGCGCGGTGGCGTCTGGCGGAACCAGTATTCGACCCGGAAACCAAGACGTTTGACGATCCACGGCAGATCGAATTCTTTGATAACATCCAGCACGCCGGTTTCGTATCGGTCGGCCAGTTTTTCGCAGCGTTCGTACATGACCGGGGTCAGGATGTGTTCCAGCGTGGCGCGCATGGCAGCAATGGACAGGGCATTGCCCGCCAGAGTGCCGCCGATGCCGCCTACGTCGGATTGATCCAACTCCAGCTTGGCCCAGAATGCTTCAGCGACTTCCTGCGTGAATCCATAGACACCCGCTGGGATCCCGCCTGCCAGCGGCTTGCCGCAGGTCAGAAAGTCGGGTTTCAGACCGTATTTACCTGTGTATCCGCCGGGGCTGGTGCAGAGGGTGTGCGTTTCGTCAATAATAAGCAGGGTCCCGGTGCGGCGGGTGATTTCGCGCAAGGCTGAATGGAACCCGGGATCGGGATGGATGATTCCAATGTTGGTCATCACCGGTTCAGCCAGTACCACGGCCACATCCTTGGCTGCCAGGGCGGTTTCCATTGCAGGAATATCGTTGAACTCGATGACCTTGGTTGTTTCCACCGGATTTACAGGCGGACCCAGGTTACCAGATCGCGGACCTGGGGTACCTTCTTCATCCAGGGTAATGAAAGTTTCATCCACCGAGCCATGGTAGCAATAATTGAAAACCAGGATTTTATGCCGACCGGTGATGTGGCGCGCCATGCGGATGGCAAAGCGGTTGGCATCGGTCGCCGTTAATGTAAACTGCCAGTATTTCAGTCCAAAACGGCGCTGGAGTTCCTCTCCCACCCAAACCGCGTCCTCGGTGGGCAGCATCAGGGTGATGCCTTTCGCCGCCTGTATATTGATGGCAGCCAGGGCGGCATCCGGGGAGTGACCCGTCATCGCGCCGGTATCGCCCAGGCAGAAATCGATGTAAGCACGCCCGTCTATATCGGTGAAGTGCGCACCTTTGGCTTCCTTGACAAAAACCGGGAAAGTGCCAGCCCAGCGGATCATCCACAGCATCGGCACGCCGCCCTGCAACGAATGACAGGCCCGCTGATAAAGCTCGTGCGACTTCTGGTGCTCGGCGCGGAACTTCCTTTCTTCTTCGCGGAGCAGGCGTTCGAGGCGGGAGCGGTCGAGAGTGCGCATATCGTCTCCATCAAGGGCTGGCTGTCCACCGTCAGGGTGGATATCGCCCACCCTTAGCTCTTTATAGCTTCCTTCAACGCTGCGGAAAAAATGCCTAGACCATCGTTTATCTGCGCTTCAGTCACAACCAGGGGCGGGATCCAGCGGATTACGTTGTCGTAGGTTCCGCATGAGAGCAGGAGAAGGCCGCCCTCCTCGCAGGCAAGGATGACAGATTTTGTGACTGTCTTGTCCGCTGGTTTGCCTTTGACGGTGAACTCGGTGCCGATCATAAGGCCCAGGCCGCGCACGTCGCCAATGACGGGGTACTCCTCCTGGAGCTTGCGCAGTCCGGTCATCAATTGAATCCCTCGCTGGGCTGCATTACCGGGCATATCTTCGTCACGCATGGCGCGGATGGTGGCCACTCCCGCCGCACAGGCCACGACGTTGCCGCCGAACGTCCCACCGTGTGAACCGGTCTGCCACTTCTTCATCAGGTCAAGACGGCTGAATACTCCTGAAAGCGGCAGACCCGAAGCGATGCCCTTGGCGACTGTCATAATGTCGGGGACAACCCCAAAGTGTTCCTGGGCGAACCATTTCCCGGTCCGGCCAAACCCCGACTGGACTTCGTCAAAAATGAGCAGGATGCCGTTCCTGTTGCACAATTCGCGCAGTCCCTTCATGAACTCCGCCGGTGGGACAACGTATCCGCCCTCACCCAGCACCGGCTCCATCAAAATGGCAGCGGTCTCGGCCGGGGAGGTCTGCGTGAGCAGCAGCTCTTCAAGCGTACCCAGGCAGTGTTCAGTGGCCTGAGCCTCGGTCATCCCGAGTTTAAAGGCATACGGGTATGGAGTCACAAAGATGCCTGCCGGGAGCGGCTGGTAGCCGGAGCGGTAGATGGTCTTGGATGTGGTCAGTGCCATCGTCCCGGCGGTGCGCCCGTGGAAACTGCCCGAAAAAACAATGATATTGGTTTTTCCCGTTGTGGCGCGCGCCAGTTTGACCGCTCCTTCCAGCGCTTCTGCGCCGGAGTTGCTGAAAAAGAATCCATCAATGGATGGATGTACAACCTTGCGCAGTTCTTCGATCAGCTGGAGCATCGGTTTATGGACGACGATGTTCGCCTGGGCATGCAGGAACAGACCGGCCTGCTCGCGGATGGCTTCAACAACTTTCGGGTGGCAGTGGCCGGTATTGGTCACCCCAATGCCGCAGGTGAAGTCGAGGTATTTCTTGCCGTCCAAAGCATAGATATAACAGCCTTCAGCACGCTCTGCCTGAATCGGGAAGATACGCGACCAGACGGGGGACATGTGGGGAAAATTTTCTTCGTAGAGAGACATTGTTATCACCTTTGCGATTAGATTGGGAGATTGAGTTCACAAGAATCGAATACGGGAGGAAGACCCAGATAATTATATCGAAACAGTTTTCAAATCGTTTGCAAAAGAAAACCAACGGGGAGGCTGGACCCTCCCCGTGTTATTTCTTACGCGGGCAGGTAGTCTGCAGCCCATTCAATGTCCAGTGTTTTTAATGTCTCCCGGGTAGGGATGCCATTGTTGGTAAAACCGGCCAGTTTGTAGTATTCATCCAGGGCGGTTTCCATCTCTTTGCGTGTGACTACCATTCCGGCTGTGGGGCCGGTACCCTTCAGCGGCTCGTAGAGCTTTTTGGGGAGTTGGTCATCCTTGCGGTCGAAGCCCTCGCGGGCATTGTACGTCCGCATCAGGTTCAAGCGCCGTTTACCAACGGTCATCAGTTCATCCACGGTTACATCCCAGCCGGTCACCGCCCTGATCATCGCAGCCGTATCGTTCGGGCCGTACAAGCACCAGGTGGGACCGTAGACGAATTGGCACAGTTCCAAAGTATCCATCATGCTGTAGAAGACCTCGGTCAGGTAAGCAAAGCGCACCTTTTCCGTCATCAAACTACGAGCCGGTTGTGGGTCACCAAGACCCATTTCTTTGAGCCTATCCAAATTGAATTGGGTAACGCCCTCTTCGTAATATGGATCATGTTCACTGGACTGGTGGTCCGCCCCGAAGGGATTGACGGCGTAGATCAATCCCAGCGAACGCTTGGCCTGCGGCATATGTGCAGGCGCTTCCTGGTTCTTGACCGTTGTCAGGCATTCGTCCGCCCCCTTGCCCCAGTACGCGGCGGCGCGCGCTGACCCTTCAGCCAGGATTGGGCCAAGCTTGCCAGTTTTCGTCACGATCTGCTGGACGACTTCCAGCATGGCATCGGCGTTCCCGAAGCGCAAGTCGATGCCTCCGGTATCTTCCTTCGTGATGATACCTTTCTCATAACATTCCATGGCAAAAGCCATAGTCGCCCCGCAGGTGATTGAGTCTATGCCATGCATGTCGCAAATCTGGTGGGCTTGGGCGACGGCTGCCAGGTCGCTGATGCCGCAGGATGAGCCAAACAAGCCAATCGTTTCATACTCCGGACCACCATAGACCGGATCGAACTTGTACTTGCCTTCCTGGATCTCCACTACACGTTTACAACGCACCACGCAAGCGTAGCAGGTCTCGCGTCTTTTCAGGATCGTCTCAGCCATCTTTTCGCCGCTGATGGGTTCGGCATGCTCAAACTGGCCTTCGGTATAGTTGCGGGTCGGAAGGGTTCCGATCATATTGTTGAACATGACCACCACGGCCGTACCGAACTTTGCCAGTCCGTCCATGTCGGGGTTGGTCTTGACGGCTTCCGGACTGGTCTTGTTCAACGCCACCATGGCCTTCTGGTCGGCGACAGCTGGCTTGGCCTTGCCGCGCACGACAATGGCTTTGAGTTTCTTGCTGGCCATGACCAGCCCCATGCCAGTACGCCCATTCATGCGGTTTGACATGTTGACAATGCTGGAGAAGCGCACGCCTTTTTCAGCCGCCGGTCCAACCTGCATCACCTGGGCCTTTGGGTCACCGACTTCCTGCTTAAGCAGCGCGTCCACCTCGCCGGTGACCTTGCCCAGTAAGTGGGACGCATCGTTTAATTTCGCTTCGCCGTTGATGATGGTCAGGTAAACCCATTTGGGGCTTTTGCCGCCGAAAACAACGCCGTCATATCCGGCAAACTTGAACTCGGCTGGGAAAAACCCTCCTGCCTGCGAGTCGCCAATCGCACCGCTCATCGGGGACTTGGCATTCACGTTGATGCGGCTGAGCCCGGAAATACTCGCGCCAGTAACCACGCTGTCGAAAACAGTCAGCAGGTTCTCGGGTCCGAGCGGATCCGCGCCTTTGGGGACTTCCCGCAGGATGTAGTACAACGCCATGGCTGAACCGCCCATGTACTTGCGGTAGAACGATTCGGGCGGAGTCTCCACCTCCATCTTGCCGGTGGACAGGTCAACATGCAGGATTTTTCCATGATATCCAAATGACATGGGAGTCTCCTTCTGATTGTGCATTTTCTCCCCCTCCTTATTAATGGGGAGGGGGAGAAATAATATTAATCTTCCGTTGGAGCCAGGTACGGATCAATGTCAGGTACTTTGAAATATTCCGTCTTGGTCAGGCGGTTCAGTACCGATAGCGACCAGGCCAGGACTAGAACAACCACCACAGCAAACACCAGGAACCTGGCCATAAGAGGAATTGCGACAACAAACTGGGTGAAGCAGATCGCCAGGATGGTCACCGGCAGGGGGATCCACGCAGCCAGCAGTACGCCCACCTTTTTTCCGGGCAGGCTGTCAAAGGATACTTTAGCCTGGTTGATCTTATAATACAGCCGGATAACGGGATACAAGGCCGCGCCAATCGCCATGGCATATAAAGCCCAGGAAATTGAGTCCAAACCATAATCCAGGTAATTGAAAACAATTGCCAGGGTGACAATGCTTGTCATGAGCAGGGTGATGAGTGCCAGACCGAACCAGCCTCCGGGGACTTTTTGACGTGGTCGACCGGGATCTTTGAAGCGCAGCACCCACACGGCAAAGAAACAAGCCAGCAGTACCAGCATATTGAGGAATACATCAATGACCACTAAAGCCTGGAAGGCAGAGAGGGAGAAGATCGAGTAGATCAGCCCGACGAACAGGATGGATACCCACGGGGTCCCGAATTTGGGATGCACCTTGACCAGGAAATCCGGCATCATGCCGTCCAGGGACAGGGCAAAGGGGATGCGCGTCCCCCCCAGACCATTACCGATGAACAGGCCTATCATCGAGAGGATCGCTGCAAATGAAACCAGCCCGCCCATGATTTTGCCTAATGGGCTATCGATCTGACCCATCAATTTATCCGCTACAACACGTGCGATATCGGGGAACCACCAGCCGGTTGAGGCAGTTGGCTCTACACCTATGGAGGTTAACTTATCCGCTGCATCCGTCATCTGCGTATCCGTCGCGTCTGATCCGGCAACGTCGCCAACGATGCCAACTTCTGTGTCGGAGGCATCCAATCCCCAAACAATATACTTGTCGTTCTCTCCTGCGCCACCGTACAATCCGGCTACTGTCGGGATCGTATATGTGGCTACCGTGGCAACCAGGACCAGTACCATGGCGAGAGGATAGGTCTTCTTGGGATTTACCACTTCATCGCCAGCTGCAGTCGGCAATTCCCAACCCATGTAATTCCACATGGCTACATAAATACCTGTCCCTAAAGCAGGGATCAAGGTTTTAAAGGAAACTGCTGCTCCATTCGTCAGGAATGGCAGATGAATGGTCTGCCCGCTCTTGATCCATGACGCGATGCCGATGATCGACATAAGCACCAATGGGATCATCATCACGGCACCGAGCCAGTCGGTGGTCAGGCCGCTGAGACGGGCGCCGCGCACATTCAGGTAGCTGATCAACCAGATGAGCAGCATCGATACAATGAAGGAAAGCCAGACACCCGAAATGAACACCCCGCCGATCGTGGCACCCACATTCAACGCTGGGATAAAAAAGGCCAGGTAGGTGGCAGCCAGGACGGGGTAGATGGTCACATCCACCCATGAAACCACCCAGTTCATCCAACCGCCCATGAAACCGACGAAAGGACCAAAGGCTCTCTTCAGCCAATGGTAATAACCTCCTTCCGCCGGCATCATGGACTGCAACTCGCGCACCATGAGCATATTGGGTATGCTAAAGACAAGCGGGGTCACCAGCAGCAATACGATTGCAAAACCTGGCCCCGAAAGGCTGACCATCGGTTCCGCGCCGAACGACCCGCCGCAAACGGTGAAATAGATCAAACCGAACAGGGGTAACAGGGTCAACTCTCGCTTGAGCTTGCTCTTTTCCACCTGGGTAAGCGTTATTTTCTCAGCCATCGAGTTTTCTCCTCTGAATTGAAATCCCCTTCCCGCCTCTCTTGGGCAGGAAGGGGTTGAATATTTACATTTCCTTTATTCCATACGGGAAGCCGTATTCGGCCATCTTCGCCATGAACGGGTCAGGATCGAAGGCTTCTGGACCGAGCACGCCCGTGCCTTTCCAGATGCCGTGCTCTAGCAAATCCCAGCCAATGACAGCATTGAATGCCGTCTGTGCCACCACAGATTGGCAGTCCAGACGCTTCATGCACTCCACATTGTCCGCCACCTGGTACAAATAGACCTGGCGCGGCTTGCCGTCTTTCTTGCCCTTGACCCAGGTCCCGGCGCAGGTCAAGCCGAACATCCGGTCACCCAGGTGTGCAGGGTCCGGGAGGCAGGCAGCCACGACATCGCGCGGGGCTACCATCACCTCCTTGACCTTGATCTTCTCCTTATTATCCAACCCGAGCATATGCAGGGTTTTTAACACGCCAATGAACTGCTCCCCGAGTGAATATTTGAAAGTTACCCGTTCGCATTTTATCCAGCGCGGAACCAAAAGGACTTCCTCGTGTTCGACATTGATGCATTCCTGTTTGCCAATCCCATCCGGGAACTCAAACATTTCTGGCTCGGAGAATGGCACAGTCGTATACCAACCGCGCCCCTTCTCCCAGATGACCGGTGGGTTCAGGCATTCTTCGATGGTCGTCCAGATCGAGAAGTTCGGCGCGAACTCATAGCCGCGCACTTCCAGATTGGAGCCGTCGCGCACGCCAATCTCTTCGATTTCGTCGAATAAATGCAACGCGGCATATTTGGCAAAGACGTCTGCCATTCCTGGTTCCACACCGAGACCAAGCAGCGCCAAGATACCCTTCTGCTCCCACTTTTTGGCCCGCTCGAACTGATAATCGCCCAGTTTAAGGCCGCACTGCTCGTGGGGTTTTATGGGATTCGGCTCAGAGAGCGTCATCGCCATATCCATGTAAGTGCGGCCGGTATTGTAAGCCGCATCGAAGATGGGCACATTGAACGAGGGATCGCAGGCATTCATAATGAGGTCCACCTTGTACTGGGTGGCAAGTTTCTCGATCATCTCCTGTTTACTGGCATCAATCCATTCGATTGGGAAACGCTTCTTATCGCCAAGTTTGGTTTGCACTTCCTTGATGCGCTCACGATTATAGTCCGTAAGAACAACCTGTTCGACCCAGGGATGATCCTTGGCAATCCGGGCGATTGCTTCGCCCACTCCACCGGTACCGACAAGTAAGATTTTCATGTCTGATTCTCCTTTTGAAAGATTCTGATCCGGCCTGGCCGGTTTTCTAGAAATAGACTTCCTTCACAATTTTCAAGTGTATGAAGGATTCCGATTCGCGGACGCCATCAATTTGATACAGGCGTTCGGTCAAGAACTTGAGCAAATGGTTCTGATCACGGCAAACCACTTCCGCAATAATATCGTACGCGCCGCTGACGATAATCAGATAAATAACCTCATCCAGCGCGGCGATCTTATCTGCCACTTCCAATAGCTTCTCGCCCTCAGTCTTGATGCCAATCAGAGCCATCGTGGTGTAGCCCATCCGCAGTGGATTGGTGATTGCGACTATACGCAATACCCCCATTTCCATCAAACGGTTATAACGCACCCGGATCATTCCCGGCGAGACATTCAACTGTTCGGCAATTTGAGCCAGCGCCAACCGGCCATCTCGCTGCAAAGCAACAATGATTTTATGGTCAATCTCGTCTAAGTCGTTTGTGCGCGTTATTCCGTTTGCGTTCACCATACTGCCATATTACAACTTTTCATCATTAAAGTCAACTAGATTTTGCTCTTTAGTTACACTTTTCAACTATTTTATGATGATTTTACTCTTTTGGGCGTATCTTCCCGGACCTAAACCGTCAGCGCCACATCTTTGAGCGTGTCTTCCAGCCGGTTCAATACCAGGTCAATCTGCTCATTGGTGATTACTATGGGCGGCTCGATGCGGATGGTGTGGGCACTGGTCAGCGTTCCAGCTACCAGGACCCCGCGCTTGAACAGCCCGGCGGCAACTTTATACCCGATCTCGGGGGTATGGAAGTGCTGGCCAATAAGTAAACCCTTGCCGGTGATCTCTTTATAGATTTGCGGATACTTCTTCGCCAGCGCCTGCAGATTCGAAATAAAGTATGTACCCTTCTCGGCCGCCTGCTTCGGATAATCGTCCCGCAATACAACATTAATGGACGCAATCGCCGCCGAACAGGCCAGCGCGCCGCCGCCCGTCGTGGTTGTGTGAATGAACGGGTTCGGGTACATCATGCACTGCCAGATTTCCTCGGTTGAGCAGAACGCGCTGACCGGCATGACACCCCCACCCAGAGATTTGGCAACCGCCAGAATGTCCGGGACGACATTCCAGTGATCCACACCCCACAGTTTTCCGGTGCGGCCTAGTCCGGTCTGGACTTCGTCAGCGATGAGCAAAGTCCTGTACTGTTTCGTGACTGCACGGATGCGCGGCCAGAAATCATCCGGCGGGACCAGTGCTCCGGCTTCGCCCTGGATGGGTTCCATCAAAACCCCTGCCACACCGACACCAATTTTGTCGCAAATATCAAGTTGTTTCTCCACTGCCGCGGCATCCCCAAACGGAACGTGATAAACCGGCCCACCATAGAGAACGCCTGCCGGTTGCCGGTAATCGGCTTTGCCAATCATGGATAGCGAGCCCATCGTCTTTCCATGGAAAGCTTTTACCGCGACGATGAAGGCTGGTTTCTGGGTGAACATCTTGGCAAGTTTTATGGCCCCTTCGATACATTCCGTGCCACTGGCGGCAAAGAAACTATATTTAATATCACCAGGCGTGATCTCGGCCATCAGCCGCGCCAACACACCTCGCAACGGGTCAATCAATTCCTGGCTGGGCATTGGCGAACGTCCCAGCTGCGCCTTGACCGCAGCCACCACATCCGGGTGGCTCCAGCCGTGATCCATCATGCCATACCCGCCCAGACAGTCGATGTACTCGCGACCTAGAATATCGCGAAAAACCGCGCCGGAACCGCTCCATTCGACGGAGGCCCAATCTCCTGCCTCGGTGACGGACTTACGGTATTCCAACCAGTTCTTGTTGAAGTGTTCGGCGAAGTTGTACTTGGATTCTTCTATAATCTGCTTGCCCTCGGCTTCAGTCACTTCCGTTTTCTGGATGATTTCCAGCCAACGCTGACTATAATCCGCAGCATCCTTTAAAGATTGTGGCATAGTTTACTCTCCATTTGAATATATATATACAGAGACTGGCAGCAGGCTCGGAAAGGTTCGCCAATCCCCGGGATTAATCCGCGGGCAAAAAAATCAAGCCCAATCGGATACTTCCTGGTACCAGGGCTTGCTTGTCCCGGCCTTGGCGCGGCTCTTCCACTTGCCGGACTTGGGTGAGTCCTCGATGAACTTGAGGAAATAATCCACTTTCGCGGCAATGATGGCGCGATGATCGTCGGTGAGCACCTTCACCCCTGTCATGGCTTCCGTTATTTTCTTCAAGTTGGTTGTAGCAGTGTAATAGAAACCCCAATCATCCGAGAACAACTTGGCAATGTATTTGGCATTGATGGCTTCTTTATCCGTGTCACTGACCGGCGCGGCCAGGAACAACAGCATGGCATCCTTGAGATCTTTGTCATTGATCTGGACAATTTGGAGCTTTTGCAGCATCAGGTCAGCCATGGAAACACAGTAAGGATGGATCTCCAGGCGGCCACGATAGTCAATTGGGTGGTTGTAATCCAGTTTATCAAAGAACACATCGATCATTGGGATGCGCCCACCGAAATAGATGTGACGCGTATTCCCGCTGAGCATGGCCGCCCGCTTTTCAAGTTCGTAGCCCTGTTTTTCGAAAAACGGTACGATCTTGCCGCGGCACTTGCCGTAACAGGCATAATCAATGTCGGTAAAGACCCGGTCGCCCAGGCGCTCCATCCGGCGGTACAGATCCACATAATCGGGAAAATGGAAGTGCAACGCGATTGGTCCCATGACACGCAGGATGATCCCTTGCTTCTGCGCCTCTTCGGTCAGTTTGCGCGCCTCCTCCAAATATTCCTCCGGCTTGGGATATTCATCGAGTGGAATGTCTTTTGGAAGTCTAAATACTTTTTGCTGCATCATAGGTCTGCTCCTATCCTGAAGTGAAGACGTAGTCTTTCACTTTGTTCTTTTCCAGCACAACGATCGCACCTTTTAAAATCCCTTCGGAGTACTCACTGCCCGGATTGATGATGGTTGTCTTGTGGATCTTCTGGACGCCGCGTGATTCGTGGATGTGACCGTGCAGGCCCAGCAGTGGCTGGTACTTCTGGATCATTTTTGCAACTGCCAGGCTGCCAACATGGATTTTATTATCAGCAGCCTGAACCAAATTCTCGTCAAGTTTGGGAGCCAGGTCCAGGGCAAAACCGTAAGGCGGCGCGTGAAAGTTGAAGATGGCACTCGATTTATCCTTTACCTTGGCGATTAATTCTTCCAGCATCGGTTCCAGCTCTTCATCTGGTTTCTCGCGCGGCGTATTCCAAGGAGTCGGGTTGGCCCATGAAAAAGTAACCATCTCGTGATCGCCGACCTCCACATTCTTATTGTTGCAATTGACAATGACCGCTGAGTCTTCAATGACTTTATCCACCTCAAAATGGTCATCGTTACCTGCCGCCATATAAACTTTGAACGACGTCCCCGCTAGGCGCTCATCGGCCAGCGCAATCCATTCCTTCAGGCGCTGGATCATCAACTCCTTGAACAAAACATCCACCTTCTTGGGATCAGCCTTGTGTGCCTGGAACTCGTCGGGAGTCTGATGGACCCAATAGTAGCCCATCATCTCGATGGTCTTGATTAGTTTATCCAGTTCTTCCTGCGTTTCGATTTCAGTATGCGTACCCATCAGGGTGGTTTCCCAGCCGCCGCCGGCCTTCTCCACCAGCGGGACGAGCACCTTGCCAGTCAAGTCGCCGAGCAGGATACCCACATCCACGTTGTAAACCTTCAAGGCGTTCAAATATTTCCGGTAGCACAGGTTCGAGCCATGGATGTCTGTCACGAAGAAGATTTTGGTTGTTTTACCCATCAGAGACTCCTTGGAAAACGAGAGCAAATAATTGCTGGGAAGGGGCGAAGGAATTGAACCTTCGCCCCTCGATCATTGAGCATAACTCTAATCGGGCGGCAATTCGCCAAAGGTCATGCTGACATCAACGCCGACATCTTTGTTGCGTTTCTTCCAGTAGAAGTACCACCCCACTCCGATCGCCCAGATTAACACATAAAAGAGCAGAGAACCTATAGCCAATCCTTCCAGATCGGGCATGACAATGAAGAAGTAGAAGAGGATGGCCAGATAGATCAGGTTCACAACCCCTCCGATGGTGACAAGCGGGATACCCAGGATGTTCCATTTCTTGTAGGGCGAGGAATCCCAGATATTCTTGGCTTTCTTCGAGAATGGGAAGATGACCGCAGCAACGGCAGTCACCCCGAACACCGAGACAATCTCCAGGCCGGTGACAGAAAGACCGCTCATTTGATTTTGGAAGATCGTGTAAAGCAGGATGCCGATCTCACCCAGGACAAAACACAGAATGTGGTTCTTAACTGGGGAAGCCCAGCGATAATCAATATCCGCAAACCACTTGGGGCCCATCCGATCCATACCCCAGGCAAACAGGATGCGCGGGAAAGCCAGGTAGGAGAGCGCCACCCACCACAGGTTGAACACGATGAACGACATCGCCATCATGAACACTACAAACCAATTGTGGTTGATGACAGCTGCCAAACCGACAAAATTTGGCGCCCATGGGAGTGTATATCCTGCTAACGCTGTCCCACTGTTATCCACCCACGCCGTGGCCGAGAGGAATTCGAATCCGACCGTGCGGTAAAGGACAATCGCCAGCCACAGCATAAAGGCGGCCGGGATCAGGATGGCGGACAGGTTTGCCAGGATGATGGTCTTATCCGGGCGTTTGACTTCGCCGGCGATAAAGGTGATGCAGTAGGAATAAGCGAAGAGCCACGACCCGGCCACCATCACGCCCAGTGTGTCGTACCAGTTCCAGGTCTTCGGCAGCACATCCCCTGCACCCTCGATGGCTGAACGTGCACTCGCCAGGAAACTATTGTAATCCAGCGAACCATACTGCGCCGCCAGGTTGTTCCAGGCTTCGATGAAGGCATTGTGCGTGGTGAAGGTAAATACCAGCAGGATGACGGCACATCCTGCAATACCCAACACCATGATAACCTTCTGAACTCTGGCGAAAATCTTTAATCCGAAAACCACGAATAGGAAAGCAATGAAGTTGACCAGAGTGGCAATTACAAAGAACCAAAGATAAAAGGGGCCAAGCGGGGTATTAACCGTGCTAGTAAGGGTCTCGGATATATCCGGTCTGCCGAGGAACTGGAACAACATGGTAAGACCGGGGTCCACTGTCCACGGTGCCAGGATGTATATCCACATGATCCATACGAAGGCATTCCCGAACGATTCGGCAATGCCGATCAGGGGGTGGATGATGCGTGAGTTATAGATGTACTCACCGCCGGAACGGGGCATGGATCCGCCCAGAATACCCCAGACCAGCGAAAAGCCGATACCGCACAGCAGAGCCGAAAGCAGCGTGGCGATAATCAAGTTCCCGCCGGTATAAACGCCCAGCCCCAGGCTGATCATCACCCACATGCTGGGGGTCAGGCCCTGGTTCATAAAACCGACGCCGAAAGCATCAACGAATGACAGACCTCTTACAAGGCCGCTGGCCTTACGAGCAAAAGCCATTTGTTCAGGCATAGCACTATTCTCCTCTCATAAGTTTTTTATATGGTTTGCAAGATTTACAGAAGCAACAGGTTTGCACTTACTGATCATGAACTTCTCCTCTGATCCTCCTTCCACTAACTAGAATTTTCGTGTCCAATTTTTAGGCCAACGTTCGATAATGACCTTGGTCTGTGTAAAGAACTCAATGGCGTGTTTCCCCTGGCCGTGCAGGTCCCCAAAGAAACTGTTCTTCCAACCGCTGAATGGGAAGAACGCCATCGGGGCAGCCACCCCAATATTGATGCCAATGTTGCCTGCGTCCGCTTCGTTGCGGAACTTGCGCGCCGCCGAGCCATCGTGGGTAAAGATCGAACCCATGTTGCCATACGTGCCATCGTTCAGGATCTTGATCGCCTCTTCCACCGTCTTGCAGTGCATAATACCCAGCACCGGGCCAAATACCTCGGTGGTGGCTATGATGCCGCCGACCGGTGTATCGGTCAGGATGGTCGGTTTGATGAAGTTGCCATTCTCATATCCAGGGATGATCGCATTGCGGCCATCCACCAACATCTCGGCGCCTTCATCCAGACCCTGTTGGATCAAACCCTCGATGCGTTTCTTATCGTCCGGAGTGATAACCGGCCCCATCTGGACTTCGGGCTTAATCCCGTAACCGGTCACCCTCTTTGAGGCCGCTTCCGCAAATTTGGGGATGAAGATCTTATCAGCCTCGCCGATCATGATCGCCGTTGAGGCTGCCAGGCAGCGCTGACCGGAACACCCAAAGGCGCTGTCCATCATGATGGAGGTGGTGGTGTCCACATCTGCATCCGGTAGGATGAGCACCGGGTTCTTGGCTCCACCGGCTGCGGAGACACGTTTGCCATGTGCAGTGCCGCGGCTGTAAACGTGCATGGCAACCTCGGTCGAGCCGACAAAACTGATTGTCTTAATCAGCGGGTGATCGAGGATACCGTTCACGATCTCCGAGCCTCCGTTCACTACGTTGACCACACCTGCCGGGAACCCTGCTTCTTCCATCAATCGGAACAGCCTGACCATCGTGATCGGCACCCGACTGGAGGGTTTGATGACCACAGTGTTGCCGGTGGCCACGGCATACGGAATAAACCAGAAGGCGATCATGGCTGGGAAGTTAAACGGGGAGATGATGCCCGCCACGCCCAACGGTTGGCGGATCATCATTTCGTCAATGCCTGGGGCGATATCTTCCACAACGTCTCCCATCATCAGAGACGGGGTCCCGCAAGCCACTTCCACGTTTTCGATCGCTCGGCGCATTTCACCGCGCGATTCGTCCAGGATTTTTCCATGCTCTTCGGTGATGCATCGAGCCAAACCTTCGAAATTGGCTTCTAGAAGTTCCTTGAGCTTGAAAAGGTATTGGATACGCTGGGTGACCGGTACCTTGCTCCATTCTTGAAAAGCCTTATGGGCCAGTTGGACAGCTTCATCCAATTCAGCAAGGGAAGAGACCGGAACCTTGGCCAGAATCTCAGCTGTAGCCGGGTTTGGAACGTCACGGAATTTCCCTGTCGAAGATTGCACCCATTTCCCATAAATATAGTTCATTAAAATCTCTTCACCCATAACCTTCTCCTTAAATCAGAGTAAATGGTTTAATTGATCACCTTATCAGCCACTTCCAATGCCTTCTCCACTATCGCCAGCCCTTCATCCAATTGCTCTTTGGTGATGCACAACGGCGGGACGACGAATACTATGCTCCCCATGGTATTTGCCATGATGAACGTAAACAGCCCGTTCTGCCGCAGCACCTTCCCGACCTCGGCCATCATAGTTGGAGCAAAGATTTCCTTCGTTTCACGATTGGCGACCAGTTCAATTGCCGAGAAAAGGCCGATGTAGCGCACGTCGCCCACCGAGGGATGCCGGGCTTTGATGCTTTCGAGTGCTTCACCGAGATGCTTGCCTACCGTGACCGTATTTTCGATGAGATAGTCTTCTTCGTAGACTGCAATGGTTGCCACGGCCGCCGCACAGGCCAGGGCGTGACCGTTGTAAGTCAGACCGGCGTACAGGTATTTGTCATCAAAGAATTTTGCAATCGGTTCCGAGACAATGACCGCGCCAAGCGGCACATAGCCGCAGGTGATACCCTTGGCAGTGGTAATAATATCAGGAGTGACACTCCAATTATCCACTGCAAACCATTTCCCGGTTCGTCCCCAGCCGCTCATCACTTCGTCAGAAATAAGTAGGATGCCGTACTTGTCGCATATTTCGCGGACGCGCGGCCAATAGTCATCCGGTGGGACAATCAACCCGTTCGAACCGACCACTCCCTCCATGATAACGGCCGCGATCTTATCTGGACCTTCATATCGGATTACTTCTTCAAGATGGGCGATGCACTCCCGCTTACAAGAGTCTTTTTTCTGCCCAAACGGACAGCGATAACAGAACGGATCGAGAAAATGCACACCCCCCGGCATTGCCGGTTCTACTGCGAGACGGCGGTAATCGCCGGTTAAAGCTATCGAGCCATGTGTCGCCCCATGATAGGATCGATATCGCGCCAGGATTTTATGCCGCCCGGTATAGAAACGGGCAATCTTGATTGCATTTTCGTTCGCTTCCGCTCCACCCAGGGTGAAGAAAGTCTTTTTGAGATTGCCGGGAGTGATTTCGGCCAGTTTTTTACCCAGCAGGCCGCGTGGCTCGGTGGCGTTCCCCGGGTGAACAAAGCACAGCTTTGCTGCCTGGTCTTGAATGGCCTTCACTACCTTCGGGTGCTGGTGTCCGATGTTCGTATTCATCAACTGCGATGAGAAGTCAATGTATCGTTTGCCGTCCGCATCCCAGAAATAAATCCCCTCGGCTTTTTCTACTGGGATGGGATTTATCTGCCCTTGAACCGACCATGAGAAAAAGGTATATTCCCGGTTCATTTGCACAATTTCTTGGGAAGTCAATTTTGACAAAGTAGCCTCCATGTGGATTGTAGCTCGCGCATAAAGTGTGATTTATCCCTTTATCAAGATCTATCGTTTTACTGCTTTGACCGCCTCACTTACCACATCCAGCGTGGTATCAATGTCTGCCTCGTTATGGGAGTAGCACAGGAACCAGGGCTCGCGCGGGTCGTGATCGGGCATCACCCCCCGCTCGATCATCGCCTCAATCAGCGCCAGGTAGTATTCCTTCTCGCTTTCGTTCCATGTACGCTGGTCAGAAACCTTTTCCACGCCGATGGCAAACGAGAACATGGCCGGGTAGCCGTTCATGCAGTGTGGAATGCCAGCTTCAGTAAATATCTGTGAAATACCGTCCATCAGCCGTTTGCCGCGCTTTTCAATTGTCTTGAGTACCGGTTCGCGCTGGAGCACTGTCAGGGTGGCCCAGGCCGCTGCAACTCCCGGCTTGTTATTCGTGAACGTCCCACCCTGGGCAACACCGTGTCCAATGATGGACATGATCTCCTTCTTGCCGCCAAATGCTGCCAACGGGTAGCCATTGGCAAATGCTTTGGCATATGTCGCCAGGTCCGGACTGATGTGATAGTACTCCTGCGCGCCACCATTGGCGATGCGGAAGCCCGTCTTGACCTCGTCGAGGATCATGACAATCCCGTACTTGTCACACTGTTTGCGTATGAATTGCAGGAAGTTCTTCTGCGGTAGGATGGCGCCGCAGTTCCCCATGCAAGGCTCGACGATAATGGCTGCCACCGTCTCACCCACCGCCCGGAGCGTGTTCTCCAGGATGTCGGGTGCGTTGAACGGGAGAGTGACGATCATTTGGTTCAATAGTCGTGGGATGCCAGAGCTGGATGGTACCGGGATCGGGTTGCGCGGATTTCCATAAGCCTCTACTGGGGCATAAGTGGACCAAAGTGTGTAATCCTGGAAACCGTGATACATACCCTCGAACTTTATAATGCATTCGCGGCTGGTATATGCACGCGCCACGCGGATGGCATGCATGGTCGCTTCGGTGCCTGAGCACGCAAAACGGACCATTTCCACACCCGGGCACATCCTGACGAATTTTTCAGCAGTCTCAATTTCGAGTTCGTAGGTCATCGCTGTCAGCGTGCCTAAGTCGATTTCCTGTTTGACTTTCTCGTTGACCTCCTCATAGGCATGGCCCAGGATAATGGGGCCAAAAGCCATTCGATAGTCAATATATCTATTCCCATCAACATCCCAGAGGTAGGCCCCTTTTGCTTTCTGAAGGTAGGGAGTGATGCCTTCACCCCAGAAACGGAAGTTCGAATTGACCCCCAATGGCATAACCTTGAAGGCCCTTTTTTGCAGTGCGTTGCTCTTTTGCCAGGGAAGGTTCAACATAGGGTCCTCTCCATAAGTATTATCTCGAGTTTTCTCTGTTTTTTTCCAAAACAGAGCCTTGAGGAATATGCCACTGGTACACATCTTTCAGAACAATCGGTACGATGGATGT
>CAIQQN010000042.1 GCA_903873975.1 uncultured Anaerolineales bacterium | reverse complement strand
TCTTTAATGACTTGCTTGTAATGAAGTGTTGTGTCTGCTGCGCGGTGGAATATGCTTATGATTGCATCTTTGTTTGTATGGTGGCCGTCCCCAAAATGAGTCAGTTGCCAATACCCATTGCTTCCAGCAGGTTGAAATTTATCCGCTGAGCTTGTTAAACGCGATTCAACATGACAAACACTGATCTTCCCACATCTGGCAGGGAATAAATATTTTAGAGCTTCACGCATTTCACTAAAGTGCCAATAATAAATGTCAAGCTTATCTGCTAGTTCCCAGGCAAGCGCTTCTATTAGCTCCACGACGCTCCATTTTCGACATCCGATTTCCCCATTATTGGTAAGGTACAAATTCTTGAAAACTCCGAAGCCAGGGTAAAACCATGGAACGTCAACCTTTTCTAGTTCACCAAGCCGGCAGAATTTTTCGAGATCCATAAACTTTCGATAGTCAGCACGAAAAATACGATCCAGTTCTTTTAGTATGGAGTAAGTTTCTTTATCAAAAATCAAAAACTGATTTGTTGGCGTAATTTCTGCGAGATAGTTGCCGTTGATAATTTTCTTCTCGATCATGCCGCATATAAATTGGCATATATCAAGATGAGATAATCCTGATGGTTGCATTTGTGTGGATGATAGAATATCGCTTACTCTTAACTCGGTTTTCTCAATTACGCGGTTAAGGATTAATGATACCTGTTTTGTAAAATTCTTTCCCTCTTCCGAATTCCATATATTGTCTGGAGTATTCTTGCGCTTGCCAATTTTTTGACTTACCCTTTCTTTGGATATTTTTTCATCACTTATGGTTTTAAGGGTCTGTTTATGAACAAGCCAGTTCACCAGGAATTTTTGAAGTCTTTCGCCACCTTGAATTGCCCTTATATATTCAAAAAAACCAATAAAAACCTGTATCAAATCGTTCACCATCAGATAATCAAGATGGCTTGGCAGTTCAGTTTCTCTTAGAGAGTCTAGTAATGGTCTCCAGCCTTCTGGTAGCTGTAATTCGCGATATTTTCTACTTGTTGGATAAAATGAAGGTTCTACGGGTTTATTCTTTTTGAACGATAACATTTTTTTGTTCTTCCTTTAGCCATACTCTGTCAAGCGAAATCGCCTCTTTATAGGACATTTGTTCTAATTATAGAAGTATATAACAATTACGTCAAGAGTTAAAAAAAAAGCCGGCTAATCGCTGGCTTTTTGATTAATCGTCACCTTGAAAACCTGTCTCTTTCCTACTTTTTCTACTATTACAGAGTCAATTCTTTCGCTCACCTCAGCCTTCCCTGAACCGTGACCATCCCCATCGTCCTGGCCGAGGCGGCTTTGAACCGCCATCAGCCACATCGACGCCATCGCGGAGCATCCCTGTGGGACGAGGCGTCGATACAAGGAGCCGAAAACGGTTTCTCTTTTTTCCCGCCTCGCGCCTCTCCGAAAAATGAACACTTATGTAAACCTGTTTATTTAAAATTTCCTCCTCTTTTTTCCGAATTGAATCTTACGAGTTTTTCCCAATCAATTATTCCATCTGTGCAAAAATCCCGATAAAACTCATTCGTAAACATATTCAATATTCTTCCATATTCAATATTAAATTCATCATTTCGTTGTTTAGCGCGATATCCTAATGGTTCAACAATATCAACGAATAATCGATTATCTCCTGAAAGGAACTCCCAAAATTCTTGTCCGCACAATTTGCGATAATCACCTTTATCTGGCAGATTATCCCGCCCATAGCAACAACCATTAATCGCTTGAATATTAGCTGTTCGATTGCCGGTATGCAAAATCCTTTGAGCCTTTTTAAAATTATCCTGCATACGTTTAATTTGGCTACTATTACCCCAATTTGGACCAGATTTTATGGTCACAATATATGTAATCCCATCCCTCTCAAACTCCAAATCAATACCTTCAGCGCTCGATTTCTTTCCTCCAAAAACCCGTCCGCAAACAAAAATTGCTAATTTCTCAAGAAATTCTCCGAAGATGGCTTCTTCTTGGGAGGATAAGTGTGCTTCTAGTAAAAGCCTTACTAAATCTTGCGCAGCTGTAATGTTCTTTGCTTTAAATAGATATGGATTTTTTCGTTGTAAAACTTGAGATAGTTTCAAATTGCTTAGACTATCTGCTCGTCTTTTATGAAATTCACCAATGTTGCCTTCTACAAAAGCAACCACATCATTTAGATTTAGTGGATCCATAGTCTCCTTTATTTTCAAGCAAGGTTAATTGAACTGAATGAAACTCACTTACGGGCACAATATCAACTTGTGCTAATTGATAATATTCCGGCAATATTTCAATACCTATACTGTTACGATTCATGCGCTGTGCCACTCGGCAAGTCGTTCCTGATCCCATAAAAGGATCAAGAACCCAATCACACTCTTTTGTAAACAATTTTATAAACCACTCAGGTAAGTCCTCTGGAAATACAGCACTATGGTTCTTATTCTTTGTCTCTGTAGCCAGATGTAATACGTTGTTCGGGTATGCTTTTTCTCGTCCGATCCAATTAGCGATCCGTTTCCCAAAACCACTGCCAACTTTGGACGGGTCTCTCACCTTGTCGGTTTCGCTCAAATTCTTAAGACGCCTGTCTGCCCAGTCTCCCATTGGTACCATGACTTCATCTTGATACATATTGAATTTGCGGTTTTTATTGAATTGTAATAATCGTTCCCAGGAATCTCGAAATCGGTTTGGCCATTTGCCTGGATAAGAATTTTTCTTGTGCCAGATATACTCTTCCGTCCACAACCAACCTTGTCGCCGCATTTCGAGTATTAATTCAATAACATAGGTGTGACGTTCACCATTAACAACTTTCTCTTTAATGTTTAGGACAAATGTGCCATCAGGTTTTAGAACACGAAGTAATTCTCGGGTAATGGGTAAAAACCATTCAACATATTTATCAGGTCGAATCCCACCATAAGTCTCAGCACGACTATCTGCGTAGGGTGGTGATGTAAAAATTAAATCGATTGAATTATCCGAGAGTTCTCTTAGTTTCTCACGGCAATCCCCCAAGATTAAATTCGCTTTTATCTTTTCCATATCTTCGAATTATACTCTCGTAGTAATAATAATTCACTTCTGCCATAATCTCTCTGCCCCCCGCACGCCTGCCTGTCCCTGCATTTCAAGGGAGGGGGATCGTGATAAACCTCCATTAGTACTTCAATCCTCAATCCTCGATCCCCAATCTAAAATCACAAATTTGAAAATTGCCTATTGACAAATTAGCACAAACGTTCTATACTATTGGTGGGCACGGCAAGGCCTCCAGAACCTTGCCGTGCTTTGTTTTTTGCCCACGAGACCTTGCCGTGCCGAACCTGAACATGAACCGATGTCGTCCTGACCTTCAATCATCAATCATCAATCTGAAATCTGAAATCAGAAATCTAAAATCTAAAATCGAAAATGTCCACTCCGCCTCCCCCCAAAACCATCACCCAGCTCTGGTACCTGCTCGATAAGCGCCTCGCCCTCATCGAGTCCGCCCAGGCCGCCCACCTCGAAGCCCACCGGGAAATTGTCAAAACTCTCGATGACCACGAAACCCGCCTTCGCTCCGGCCTCACCTTCGCCAGCCTCATGACCGGCAGCGGCGGCCTGCTGGCCCTCATCGCCCTGATCCGCTCTTTCCTGCCATGACCCCCACTCCCAAACCCCCCCGCAAATTCGGTGGCCAGCCCGGCAACCGCAATGCCCTCAAGCACGCCCTCTACGCCCGCTTGTATTCTCCGGAGACAAAGGACACCCTTCTGGGATGGGATGTGAAGGATTTCGTCGCCGAAGCCCAGCTCCTGCGCGTCAGTATCGAAAAGGTCGCCAGCGTCCTTCTTTCCGAGGACGTGCCTGTCGAACAAATCGCTGCAATGCAGAATTCGCTTTCCAACGCCTGCAAGACGATCACGCTTCTCATCCAGCGTTATATGCTGGTGAATACCGGCGATGACCCCATCTATCTCGCCTGGACCGATACCACCCATGAGCGTGAGTTTTTCACCGACGGAGAACCGCCCGAATGACCGACCGTAATCACCGCATTGCTGTGCAGATCTATCGTAACCCGGAATACTTTGTCCTAAAGGCCTCCCGGCGCATGCTGCGCTCCTACCAGCGCGATGTTCTCAACGCAGTAGTTCAATCCATCCGGGAGAAGGCCGGGCGGACCTTCGTTGTCATCTTCGCCCGCCAGTCCGGCAAGAACGAGCTCCAGGCCCAGTTGTTCGCCTACCTGCTCGCCGTCCTCTCCCGCTATACCCTCAACATGGTCTCCGTTTCCCCCACCTTCAGGCCTCAGACCTTCAACGCCATCCAGCGCCTGGAGAAGGTTCTCTCCCGCAACCTCTTCACCCGCAATTCCTGGAAGCGCAGGGACGGCTTTAAAGTCCTCGTTGGTTCTTCCCAGGTTGTCTTCCTTTCCGGTCACCCCTCTGCCAGTGTCGTCGGCGAGACCGCCCACATCCTCCTCTCTGTCGATGAGGCCCAGTCATTCGATCCTCTTCGTTTTGACAAAACATTTGCTCCCATGGCCGCCGCCCACAACGCCACCCGTGTCTTCTGGGGCACCTCCTGGACCTCGAACACGCTCCTCGCCCGCGAGCGCCGCCTCGCCCGCCTCGCCGAGCAAAAAGATGGCCTCCGCCGCCTCTGGATCGTCCCCGCCGATCAGGTTGCCCAGGAGGTCCCCTCCTACGCCGCCTTCCTGGAATCCGAGATCAGGAACCTCGGTCGCAACCACCCCATTATCCGCACTCAGTATTTCTGCGAGGAGATCGACGCCCAGGCCGGCATGTTCAATGCCGCTCGTCGTGCTCTGATGCAATCAGATCAGGTAGGGGCGAGTCATGACTCGCCTATCCCGGGCACGATCTATGCTTTCCTCATCGATGTGGCCGGCCAGGACGAAGCCAGGATGAGTGGCGATGAGACCGCCGCCCTCACCAATCCAGGCCGCGATAGCATCTCTCTTACGATATCAAGTGTGGACCTGTCCACACTCGCAACTCTGCAAGCCCCTACGTTCCGGTTCGTGGCCCGCAAACAATGGACAGGGCAAAATCATCTGTCAGTATTCGGCCAGGTCAAAGCTCTTGGCGATATTTGGCTTCCTCAATACTTTGTAGTGGATGCGACGGGCGTAGGGGAGGGTTTCTGGGCCATGTTGGATAAGTCTTTTCCTACCCGGGTAATTCCTGTCAAGTTCAGCAGCCAGGTGAAGTCAGAGATCGGCTGGAGGTTCCTTGCCATCATCGAGACTGGCCGCTTGCGGGATTGCTGCCTAAATGACCAGGTTCGAGCGCAGTACGAGGCCTGCCAGTCAGAGATTATGCCGGGACCAGGTAAACTGATGCGCTGGGGCGTTCCTGAGGGTACCAGGGGGGCAGATGGAGAGCTGATCCATGATGATTACCTGCTTGCTGATGCTCTCATTGCAGAGATCGACCGCCTTGAATGGGTGGCCAGTACTGATGTTTATGCAGCTGAGGGCTTTGATCCATTGGAGATGAGCGGCGGGCGGATCAACCGCCCGCACGCCACATCGACGCCATGAGGCGTCGATGGTTATCGTTCTTGGAGCATATAGTATGATCAAAAAAAATGTCCAGACAACTTTATCTGTAAAAGAAACGGACAACACCATCACTCTTGGTGCCGCCTCGTGGGATGGCAATTTCCGTGACCGGCTCAACTATGACCGTCGCAATATCCTCACCCAGGCAATCACCGCATGGCGCGCGAACCCCATTGCCCGCCGTATCATCGAGATCACCACCGAGTTCGTCATCGGCACCGGATGGAGTTTTCAGTCGCCTAAGAATTGCGAAAAATTCCTTCGGAATTTTTGGCATCATCCACTCAACAACCTTGACGAGCAACTTCCCGAATGGGCAGACGAAGCCTGGCGCACTGGTGACTTGTTCCTGTTGGTCTCTGTGGATGGCGGAGGTCAGGTGTATGTGCGCGCACTTCCCTCCGAATCCATCGGCGTGATCGTGACCAGGGATAATGATTACCGCCAGGAGATTGCTTATAAGCGGGATGCAACAGACGAAAACTCGTGGCCAGCCCTCAATCTTCTTTCTCCCTCTCCATTTTCTGTTTTTGAAAATGGGGAGGGCCGGGGTGGGGCTGTTCTTCACTTCCCTCTCAACCGCGCTGTAGGTGCTTCCTTCGGCGAGAGTGACCTGGCTTCCGTACTTTATTGGATTGGCCTGTATCGTCAGTGGCTTGAGGATAGGTCTCGCTTGAATTACTTCCGCCAGATGTTTTCTTTTGTGTTAACAAGACCTTTCACCAGCCAGGCGGAGAAGGATAGTTATATGCGGACTTTCGTCGCCAGGTTGCCAAAACAAAGCGGCGGCGTGCTGGGCCTTGACCCAAATGAAACTCTTTCCACTATTTTCCCTAACCTTGCCAGCTTCGAGGCGAATGAGGATGGACTTGCGCTCAAACGGATGATTGCCGCAGGCGTGGGCATCCCCATGCACTATCTCGCCGAACCCGAGAGCAGCACCAGGTCCACCGCTGAAAGTGCAGGTACCCCAACTTTCAAGCGTTTCACCCGCCGTCAGCAGTATTTGTCATCCGTTGTTCAGACTTTGCTGCAAACGGTTGTGGCCATCCGTAGAAAAACCTATACCAATCTCCCCATCCGTCCCGAGATCACTATCGTCGTTCCTGATATCACCGAACGGGATAATGCGAATTTAGCGATCGCTGTTCAAAGGATCGTCACCGCTTTCGCTCCGCTTTACAACGCAAAACTCATCGAACCTGAAGAGTTCATCCGACTTGTCTACCGCTTCGCGGCCGAGACCATGCCGGATAAGATCGGTGAGTTTGCACCGGTCAATGTGCGCGGCGGCAGCGGAGGTAATATCGGCGGTAAGGTTCCCGCCAATAATCCAGGTGATCCGCTCAATGATCCTACCCAGGATGTAAATCCTCAGCCTTGAAATGTGGATATACGGCCAGGTGCTCCTCCACAAATAAAGACTGTGATTTAAAGAAAGAAGGTAAAGATATGCCAGATAAAGAAATGAAATTGCAACTTCAAACCAATTCAACACCTAAGGGCATCGAAGTGATCGCCATCACGGCCGGTATCGGCAATGGTTGGATTTTCCAGCCAGCCGTCCTCCAGGCCAGTGCTCCTTTGTGGGATAAGGCTGAATGTTACACAGACCATACACCCGGGAACCATTCCGTGCGTGATCTTGGTGGCATCTTGTCCAATCCACAATGGGATGAGGTTATCCAGGGTGTGCGTGCCATTCTCACGCCCACCGGCCCGGCTGCCCAGGTCGTGCGCGACATTGCCGAGGCCGCCATCACCCATCCCACCTTGCCGGTGGGATTGAGTGCAGACATTCTCATGCGCGTGGACGAGAAGAAGGTCTTGGAGATCGTCAAGGTCAAGAGCCTTGATATCGTCACGCATCCAGCACGCGGCGGTAAGTTCGTCCGCGTGTTACAGAGTAAAGGACAAAATAATATGACCGAAGAAATCGAAGAAGTCTCGACCGAAGAGGAAGAGACAACCGATCCGCAAGTGATGCTTGCAAATAAACTCGCATCCTTGCAATCCATTCTAGGTGAGCAGGAACGGCAAACGAAACTCCAGGAGCAGATCGCCGCCAGTGACAAGTTATTGGCGGAGCAGTGCAAGTACCTTCTCAATAGCGCGCTGGTCGCCTCCCGCTTGCCCGAAGTCACTCAAACCCGCCTTCGCAAGGGTTTCGAGGGGACTGTGTTCCAGCCAGCCCAGCTCCAGGCCAGCATTGAAGAGGCTCGAGCCGAGGTCAGCGCCCTCACTGGCTCCGCCGCAGTGCAAGGCCCAAGCCGTGTTCATGGCATGTTCGATACCACGGATCAATTGCAGTGTGCCGTGGAAGATTTGCTTTCCGCTCCTCGTGATGAGGATAAGAAGGCATTGAAGGTCGCCAGGTTGTCCGGCATCCGCGAGTTGTATCTGATGCTGACCGGTGACTATGATTTACATGGTGGCTTCGACCCCATCCGTGCTCAATTTGGCGGGACCACCGCAGACTTTTCCGGCCTGGTCAAGAACGCATTGAACAAGATCATTGTCAATTCGTTTGATCGCATGGGCAAGGCTGGCTATGACTGGTGGAAGCGCATTGTCCTGGTTGAGCATTTCAACAATCTCAATCTCATCACCGGCACGCTTGTCGGTACGATTGCCTCGCTGCCTTCCGTGGCAGAACAGGCTGAGTACACCGAGCTTGCCGTGGGTGACAATCCGGAAACGGCTTCGTTCACCAAGTACGGCGGCTATATCCCGCTCACTCTCGAGGCCATCGACCGTGACGAGACACGCAAACTCACTCAATATGCGGTCGAGCTGGGCAATGCTGCCATGCGTAATATCAGTGAGCAGATTGCGGCCATCTTCTCAGCCAATGCCGGAGCAGGCCCAACCATGGCTGATGGTGGTGCTTTGTTCAATGCCACCGCGGTGACTTCAGTCACCGGCCATGCCAACCTGCTCACCACCGCGCTGGGTACCACTTATGCAGCGTGGGAGACCGTTGCCGCAGCCATGTATAACCAGCCCATGCTCGTCAAGCAGGCAGCCAGTTATTATGGCACCGGTAAGAAATTGGCGGTCGATCCCAAGTTCTGCCTCGTTCCCCGCGCTCTCAAAGGCGCAGCCGAAGCCCTGTTCGTTCCCCGTTGGGCTTCCTTGGTTCCCAGCATTGCCACCTCCGGCGGTCCTACCTATGGTGGCTCGGTGGAAGTTCTCACCGTCCCGGATTGGACAGATGCCACGGATTGGGCCGCAGTCGCAGACCCCGCCGTCGCCCCGTCCATCATCCTTGGCGAACGCTTCGGCGTTGCGCCGGAAGTCTATATCGCTGGCAATGAGACGGATGCTGCCGTGTTCATGAATGACGAACACCGGCTCAAGGTGCGCCAGTTCCTCGCCCTGGTGGTGGGTGATTTCCGCCCATTGGCCAATAACCATGTGTAATAACGTTATGCCGGCTCTTTAGATCCTTCACATCCAATCTTTAGTTCGGGGGCCGGGCGAAGTCCAATGCCCGGTTTCCAAAAAGGACAAAATAACATGATCCACAATATTCACTTTGCTCAGTATGTGCCGCCAACCTCGTTCCATACGTTGGCAGTTACCAATATCACTCTCGCCGCCGGTGCAGTTGCCGGTACGATTTGCCAGCATAAGGCTGCTGCTGCTGAGACGTTGACTATCAGCATCCCGATCGAAATGCCCAGCAATTCAATTGCCTTGAACGGCGCAAAACTTGCCAGCATCGAGATCGATTATCAGGTGCTCATTGCCGCCTTGACCAGTTTGACTCCCGTTGTTAATCTGGTTACGCGTGGTATTGAGAGTGCCGTCGCTACCGTGGCTGCACAGACGTTCACCCAATCGCCTACTCTTGCCAACAGTCTCACCGTTGACAAGCATAAACTGGTACTGACCATCACCACGCCTTTCTGGATGCTCAATACTCAGTATGTGATTTGTCAACTTACCGCGGTTTGTCCAGGAACCACTACTCTGGATTTGCTCGCCGCCGTTGCCAACTTCACGTTCCGGGCCTAAAGGTCAGGGTGCGCCAGACACTCTAGCCCCATTTATCGGTAATGCCCCAGCCGGCCATACCCTCCTCCGGCTGGGGCAGACCGAATTGTAGAAAGGATATTCCATGAATTTCGATAATCTTCTTGTTGGTTCTTTTCCGCTCATTGCCGTGGTCTTTGGCTTGGTCGAGTTCATCAAGTCGCTCGGTCTCAAAGGTCAATGGCTTACTATCATCTCCCTTTTGCTGGGACTTGTCTTCGGTATGGCCTTCCGTGTCTCTTCCTTCGGCGTCCCGATTGGTTTTACTGGTTGGTTTGAAGTGGTTGTCTTCGGCCTGGCCATCGGATTGACTACAAGTGGCTTCTATAAGTTCATTGATGCCCGATTGCCAGAAGTGAAGGTCTAATATGTTAAGACCAGATCTGATTGTCCCTCCTGTTCCTGCCTTGGTTCAGTCTCTCTCTGACAAGGTAAACATGAATCCAATTGCCTGGCATATCCTACCAGACAAGGTGATCATTATCTTCGAGCAAGGTCCAAAACTGACATTCGGCCGTGATGATTTTCAGGTCAAGGTCATGGAAGCCAAACCTGAACCGAAGATTATCGCTCCCAAAATCCAGAAATTGCCTGTCAAACGCCAGGCCAAAAAGCATTAGGTTCCATGTCTGAGAGACTTTGCCAGTATTGTAATCAGCCTTTGCCTGATGGTTCTTTTTCAAGTCGTCAGTATCACAAAGATTGTGCAAAGATTGTCTGTAGTACACGTAAAGCCAGGGCACAAAAAGAATATAGGCAAAGGCTGAAACATCCAAAGTGCAAACGTAATCCTATGCTGCGTCTTGGTGCGAATTATGTCCAGTGGAAACTTGAAAGGATGAAATCATGAGTGCCATTGCAGAATATAGAACGGCCGTTCTTGCTTTGTTGGTTGACCCAACCAATGCCATTTTCAGTATGAATGATGTGGACCAGGCCTTACGATGGTCTCTGTCAGAATATAGTCTCCGCCGTCCACTGATTAGAACTTATCAGTTTACTGTGGTCTCTTCTACAACCTTTCATGAGTTGCCGGTTGATTTCATCACGCGCCATGTAACCCAGGTCCAGTTGTGGGATAGTGATCCGGAGAAGATGCTGGACCTTGCTTTCTATGCTTATATTTGTGATGAAGAATGGACTATCGAAACCAGTACGGAGATCGCCGCCGGTGAAGTCCTTACAATTTCTTATTCCGCTGTGCATCAGATTGATGGCCTGGATAGCGCCGCCGGTACCACCATCCCTGCCGCCGATGAAACCTTGCTCGAGACTGGCGCGGCCGGCCGCAGTTCGCAGATGCATGCGCTGAGCAAGGTCGAGACGATCAACATGAATGATGCTGTTGTGAAGTTGTATCGGGACTTGGCTTCTGATTATCTTTCCACTTTCAATGCCGGCATTCTCAAAGAGCCAGGCATTGCTGTCGCCGCGGTTACTTTTCCGGATATCAATATGGTGTTTTGATGCGAACATTGGACACTGGCCTTCTCGCCGCCCTGGATAGTGGCAAATTCAAGCCTTATCTCCAGCTCCAGTATTGTTCCGGAGATGATTTTATCTGGCAGGATGCGCCGTATGCCTTGATTAGTTATAAGTTGGGTGGCTGTGAGCTGGAAGTCAATACTTTCGGCCAGCATCCGGATGAATGGTTTGCCATCCGTCTCAAAAGGGGTGTCTACATCAGTGGTTCGCCGGTCTTTGTTACCAGTTCGCATTATTACGTCAATGATGCTTCTGTTTCCCAGAAAGAGCACCTGGTTGTCAAGGCGTCCATTCTTCCAAAGGGGAATTATCAGAAGTTGTACTATGGCACTGGTCCGGTCTCTTTCAAGCAGGTGATCGACTATGTCTGTAATCTTTATGGCTACACCGCCGCCTACGAGGATCCAACCGCCGCACCCTGGACAAATTACTTCAATTATCCCTATGATGATTCATTCGGGTTGAATATTCAAACTCCGTTCGGTTTGTTTTCAGCCCTTCGCCAGCGTTATCTCATCTATGCCCAGGACAATAATGATGGTGAGATTTATTTCCGCACCTGGTTGGATGATCAGGATGTTGGTACGGTTGGCCATCCTTCACTCGAAACCGTCACCACATTCGATTGGATTGAGGCATATAAGTATCAGGTCAGGTTGTTAATGTGGTTGGACGAGAGTAAGGTTTGGCATTCTTATCCTGCTTTTATTAGTCATCAAACTTGGCCTGTCTTTAATATCGGTTTTGTTCATAGCAGCAATTCCAATCCTACCTGTGACCATTCATGGCATGCCAATCAGGATAAACGCACTTGGCATCTTAAGTACCAGGATGGAGATATTATTCATTGTAGTTCAGGGACTTATCAGGTCATGCCGTTTGAGGTCTTCGATAAGAAGCATTTCCCCGAGTTATATCTACAATTCATGTTCCTGCCCAAGTTTGCTAATACCCAGGCTGGTAATGCGCCCGAAGATGTTTTGATTTATGGTCCTTCCGTTCCTTTTGATTCAAGTGGTTGGACAGGTCGTATTCTCGATGCCCATCTCAATACTGCTCAAAGTGTTGCTAATGCATTAGAGAAACATGATCATCTTAGTATTCTTGGCGTAACTCCAGGTGGAGAGATATTGGGTAAGAGTTTGGCAATGGATAATGCTGGAAAGACTTTGAATATCTGGAGTGGTGATCAGTGGTTTCAAATCTCCGGTCTTGTTCCTATTGCTGCTCCTTCTTTACTTCTTGAGAGCTCCAGTTATTTCTTACTTGAAAATGGTTTCAAACTCATTCTTGGTTAATTCTTTTTTAACCGTTCTTAAATCTTTTTCCTTCGTGTCCTTTGCGGGAAGGCTCCGAACCTTTTACTGCTTCTTGCATAAATACATAAACTTTGAACTATCAAAATGCAGGGTATTACAACAATTTGGGTTCACATATTTGCGCAGTACCCTGTAGAAGCTTGTCGCGGCTCGAATTTGGATCAGTGATATATGGAAACTTTCAGCGGATGGTTGTTTGACGTATACCCGAACGAAACGAACCTGACCCTCTGGCTCATTGGCGAGGACGGGCAGCGGTATCGCTTCGTTCAGGATTTCACCGCGACGGTTTACGCGGCGGGTCCAGCCCCGCGGCTGAGAATGCTCTGGAGATGGCTGAAAGGGCAACCGATCCCTGTGCGGCTGTCACGCCTCGAACGCAGGGATGTATTCCAGGGGACGATTCCTGTTTTATCGGCTGAAGTCATGCGACCGGCAAAGTTAGACGAATTATTCAGAAATACGGTGGCTGCCTTTCCTGACCTGACCTATTACGACGGCGACATTTCTCTGCCACTACGCCATGCGGCGGCTTTCGGCGCCTTCCCGCTGGCGCGGGTCCGGCTGGAGGTACGCGCAGAAAAAGTTGTAAACATCACCCCTCTGGATACCCCCTGGGATCTTGAACCGGTTCCGGCTCCGCTGCGCATCCTGTCGATTGAACCGGACTGCGACCCGGCGCATGGGGAACCCAAAGCGCTCGTTGTCTCTTATGAGCGCGTCCGCTATTCCCTGCCGCTTGAGAGAACAACCCCGCTGCTGATCGGTCTGGCTGCCGACCTCCGGCGCTATGACCCGGACGTGATCCTGACCTCCTGGGGCGATACCTGGTTGCTGCCGCTGCTGATGGAACTCTGCAAAGAGAAAGGGATCACGCTGCCTTTGAACCGGGATGAAAGCCAGTCAGTGGTGGAACGGAAAGAGCACACCTATTTTTCGTATGGCCAAATCGTCTACCGCGGGCGGCAGGTGCAGTTGCGCGGGCGCTGGCATTTGGACAGGCACAATGCCATGCTCTGGAACGACTACGGTATGGCAGGCGTGCTCGAGATGGCGCGCGTCACCAGGCAACCGGTCCAGGATGCCGCCCGCCTGTCTCCGGGCACGGGGATCTCATCCATGCAGTTTGTCACCGCCCTTCAGAAAAACATTCTCATCCCCTGGCATAAGAACCAGGCGGAGACGCCCAAGACGGCCATGGACCTGATGCGGTCGGACATGGGCGGGATGGTGTACCAGCCCACGGTGGGACTGCATCGGGATGTAGGAGGAATCGATTTCGTCTCGATGTATCCGGGCATCATGGTGCGGTTCAATATTTCGCCGGAAGTGCCGCGGGCGGGGACCGACCTGGAACCCGCGGAGGGCGAACCGGGGATCATCCCGCTGACGCTGGCGCCGCTCTTGAATAAGCGTCTGGCGCTCAAGTCGGCCTTGCTGACGCTCAATAAGTTTGACTGCCGGCGCCCCGTGTATCAAGCACTGGCAAGTGCACACAAATGGCTGCTCGTGACCTGCTTCGGTTACCTGGGATACAAGAATGCCCGCTTCGGGCGCATCGAAGCCCACGAGGCGGTGACCGCTTACGGGCGCGAGGCACTGCTGCGCGCCAAGGAAGCCGCTGAGGACCTGGACTATGAGATCCTGCACATGTACGTGGACGGTCTGTGGGTGCACAAGCAGGGCTGCAGGACCCCGGCTGATTTTGAGGCCCTGCTGGCCGATATCACCGAACGGACCGGCTTGCCGATCTCTCTCGACGGGGTATACCGCTGGGTGGTGTTCCTGCCTTCCCGCGTGAACGAGCGGGTGCCGGTGGCGAACCGCTACTTTGGCGTATTCCAGGACGGCTCGATCAAGGTGCGCGGCATTGAAGCCCGGCGCAGGGATACCTCCCCGTTCATTGCTGAGACGCAGATGGCCATCCTGGAGATCCTGGCCAAGGCGGAAGATGCCGATCATTTGAAAGAAGTTTACCCAAAGGCACTGGCTTATTCAGACGGCGCAATGAAGGTGCTGAGGGCCGGGCGCGTACCGGTGGAGAAGTTGCTGGTGTCGCAAAAGCTGAGCCGGGAGTTGGGTGAGTATTCTTCCCCTTCGCCGGCGGCGCGGGCGGTGCGCCAGCTTCAAGCGGCCGGGAAAGCCGTGCGGCCCGGGCAGCGCGTGCGTTTTCTGTTCACGCTGGGGAAGCCGGGGGTGCGAGCGTGGGATGTGCCGGAACAACCGGACCCGCGCTGCGTGGATGTGAAGCGTTATCAAACCCTGCTCAAGCGGGCGGTCGAGACGGTCCTGACGCCCATCGGGCAAAGCGTGACCGGCGGGAAGGATAAAGAATGTCTGTATCTATTCCCGGTTAAAAATGCCGAGCCGCTGGGTGAGGGGGGCACCCAACGACTCGACGCTCACAGTATATCAAATTCTAATTACTTGTCAATGGAAGTGGACGACGAGTAACGCAGGGTTTTTGTAAGTCGTCGTTCATAAGCCCCATCCCCCTTACCCCTTTTTACCTTGTCACTGTGCCATACATTCTTTCGCAAGGAAGGGGGACTATGCCGATTTTTAATGCAATTGCATTGAATAATGCTGCATAGTTGAGGTAAACTAAAGCAAGATAAGCGATGAACTGGCCATACGCGTTTGCCCTGGTCGTGTCTACCGTTGCAGCCATATATGTCAGCATAGTGGCTTGGGGGCGTCGTACCGCGCCGGGTGCTCGTCCACTGATGGCGCTGGGGGGTGCGATCGCCACATGGACATTGACATATGCGATCCATTTCTTGGTTTTAACCGAACAAGCCCGTTTCTTCTGGTTACGGGCCACTTACCTGGGGGTGCTGGCTGTTCCAACTGCGTTCCTGGTTTTTTCCATTCAGTATGCCAACCGAGGACAATGGTTGAAGAAAAGGGCCATTGCCCTACTCACCATCGAGCCGGTGCTGACTTTTATCCTGTTGTGGACCGATCCCTGGCACAACCTTTTTTTTGGCGGCAATCAACCGGTTGGAATGATTATGAATGGCGGCCCCTGGTTTTGGGTCAATGTTTTTTATTCATATGGGTTGATCTTGTTTGCAATGATCCTGCTGATCAATGCATACCGGCATACGGCGCGTCCCGTGCGGGGACAGGCTGCAACCGTCCTGGCCGGAGCGTTGTTGCCCTTGGTAGTCGATATTATCGGTTTGGCGGGTCTCAATCCATTCTCCGGTCTGGACTTAACCCCATTTGCTTTTACCATCACTTGTATCTGTTTCACAGTTGGCTTCTCGCGTTACCGGCTGCTTGATCTTGTGCCTATTGCCCGTGATGCTCTAATCGAGAGTATGAATGATGGTGTGATGGTTTTGGATGCGCACGACCGTATCGTGGATGTTAACCAGACAGCTCTGAAGATGATTGGAAAACCCGGGCAATTGGTCATCGGCGAACCAGCAGAAAACGTCCTATCAAATTTCAGCGAAGTAGTTGAAAAGTTACGGTCCACGATCACCACCCGTCAGGAAATCGTGATTGGTGATAAAGCATTGCTTTATTATGATCTGCGTATCACGCCCATCTATGACCGCAAGGGACATTTCTCCGGCAGGCTGATCGTCGCTCGCGATATTACCGAACGTCGTTTGATTGAGAAGGCTGAACACGAACAGCGCGTTTTGGCTGAGGCGCTTCGTGATACTGCCGCAGCGTTGAACAGCTCGCGCACCTTTGAAGATGTGCTGGACCGCTTGCTGGACAATGTTGGACACGTTGTCCCGTATGATATGGCAACTTTTATGCTGCTTGGCGAACATAATATCGCGCGAGTAGCCCGTTCCCACGGTTATCGGGAACACGGTCTGGATGAAAAAACATTACATTTTTCAATGAACGAGGTTCCAAATTATCGCATCATGAAGGAAACCGGCCAGGCCCTGGTGGTACCAGATATCCATCAAAGCAAGAATTGGGTTGTGGTGGAGGGGCTTGAAAAGATTTGTTCTTATGCCGGTGCGCCTCTGCAAGTGAAAGGGGAAGTGATCGGTTTTCTGGACCTGACCAGCCTGACCCCGAATTTCTATAATCAAACCCACGCTGACCGATTGCAGGCATTTGCCGACCAGGTCGCGATCGCGGTTGAGAATGCGCGTTTACTGGAAGAAGCCCAGCAACGCGCGGACGAATTGTCGACTCTGCTGGATATTGGCCTGGCTGTCACCTCTGGCCTGGAGATGGATAAACTCCTTAAAGCACTCCTGGAGAAGTGCAAGCGCGTGCTACCGATCGAAGCCTTTTACATTGCAACCTACGATAATGAAACCGAGATGATCGGTTTCCCCCTCTTTTATGACAAGGGGGAAACCATTGTATTGCCTCCGCACACAATTCATGAATCTCCAGGACTGACCGGGTTTATTATTCAATCCCGGGAGGTGGTCTACATACCGGATACCTTCGCAGAAGAGGCCACACGGAAATACCCCATCCTCGATTTTGGCGGTGAACCGAGCCGTTCTTATGCCGGTGTACCGCTTCTCCTGGGAGAGCGGGTGGTGGGGGTTATCTCCATGCAGAGTTCCGAGCTGGATGCTTATCACCCGGAACAGATCCGGCTACTGGAAACAATCGCCACCCAGGCAGCGGGAGCCATCGAAAATGCCCGGTTATTCGAAGAAGTGCGCCTGCGCGCTGAAGAGATGACGGCGCTCTTTGATATTGGCATTACAGTCACCTCTGGCCTGGACATGGAACAGGTTTTGAAAACTTTATTGGAGAAATGCCGGCAGGTACTCCCCGTGGAGGCGTTCTATATTGCCATCCTGGACCCTGACACCGGCCTGGTCCACCATCCCCTTTCCTATGATATGGGCGAATATCTGCAGATTCCCACCCGTGACATCCGCCAAAATCCCGGGCTAAGCGGTCAGGTCATCAACAGCAGGAAGACGCTATACATTCCGGATATTACCTCCCCTGATGTAATAACGACTTACCAGATTTTCCGTACCAGCGGTAAAGCCACGCGGGCATATGTCGGTGTACCTATGATTGTAGGGGATCGCATCGTAGGGGTCATTTCCATGCAGAGTTACCAGCCGAATGCTTACGATCCTGACCAGGTTCGCCTGCTGGAAACGATCGCCACCCAGGCTGCGGCGGCTATCGAAAACAGTCGCCTGTATGCGAAAGCCCAACAGGAAATCACGCAACGCGAAAAAGCCGAGCACCGTTACCGGGCTTTATTCGAGCAATCCCATGATGCCGTATTTATTCTGGATGTTCATGGGAAACACCTGGAAGTCAATCAACGCGCAGCCGATTTGCTTGGTTATACGGTTGAAGAATTAATGCAATTGTCTGCAATAGACATATCAGCTCAGAAAAAAGAGACCGGGCATGTACTGGAACAGTTACAGAAGGGTGAAAATATCCCCCTCTATGAACGTGATTTTATTAAAAAGAACGGAGAGACAGTAACCGTTGAGATCAATGCTGAATTGGTATGTGATGATGATGGCGTTCCCATTCATATTCAGAGTGTAGCCCGGGATATTTCCGAACGCAAGCAGAATGAAATTATTTTGCAGGAAGCCAATCTAAAATTACAAAACCAGCTCGAGGAAATTAAAAAGTTACAGGCCCAGTTGCAAGAACAAGCCACCTGCGACTCGTTAACCGGTCTTTTCAATCGCCGTTACCTCGAAGAGACCCTGACACGCGAGTTCATGCGGGCCGGGCGTGAAAAGAGCTCTGTGTGTTTAATCATGATGGACATTGACGGATTCAAGGCGTTCAACGACACTTACGGGCACGATGCCGGCGACCTGCTCTTAAGAAGACTAGGCGAATTCCTGCGCTCTGAAGTCCGTTCCTCGGATATTTCCTGCCGCTACGGCGGCGAAGAGTTTTTAATTGTGATGCCAGGTACTCCGCTGGAGAAAGGCTACGAACGCGCCGAGTATTTACGCGCCGCTTTCCTGTCACTAGACATTGAGCACATGGAGGTGAAACTGCGTGCCACGTTGTCGATTGGCGTGGCGATCTACCCGCAGCACGGTGACACTTGGGAGGAAGTCCTGCACGCGGCCGACCAGGCGATGTATGCCGCAAAGGATGCAGGGAGAAACTGCACTCGCACCGCCAAATAAAAAAACGCCTTGGGGCGTTTTTTTATTGCTCTCTGGGAATTCCCATAATCGAGCGATAGAACTGTGGGTGTTGGGCAGGGTTTACATGCCCAACACCAATTTATCCCCCATCATCAAGGTGATTCCCAGAGAGCTTTGTTATTTCTTCTTGGGCTCGGCCATTTCCTGCCGGACGGTGCTCAACAGGCTTTCGGCCTTGAGTTCGTTCAGGGTGTAACAGGGGGCCTCGAGGTGGTCGGCCAGCGCCTGGGCCAGTCCCTGGTCGAAGGAAGCATGTTCCATGTTGATAACCACGGTCCGGTAGCCTCTACCTGCAATCTGCTCAGCGAACCCGAAGGCTTCCTCCTGCGGAGGCAGGACGCCAATGGAAACGTTTCCTGCCCCATCGGTCAGGATGATAAGCAGCGGTTCCACGTCTGGATGGATGATCTGCTCCTGCGTGAGCACTTCGTAAGTCATCAGCAGACCAGCCGAGAGCGGCGTCTTGCCACCAACGGGGATGTCGGACAGGGCGCGCTGGGCCAGCGTGATGGAGTTCGTCGGCGGCAGGATAAGCGTGGCGCGGTCCTTCTGGAAGACGATCAGGCCAACCCGGTCGCGGCGCTGATAGGCATCTGTCAGCAGGGACAGGATGGCGCCTTTCGTAGCGGCCATGCGCTCTGCCACGGCCATGGACCAGGAAGCATCCACCAGGAATAGGATCAGGTTAGCGGCCTTCTTGACCCGTACCTTGCGCTGCAAATCACTCTTCTGGATGGCGAAAGCCACCTTCTTGCGCTGCTCGGTGCGCTGTTTTTGGTAAGGCGCGGCGGCGCGGATGGTGGCGTCGAAAGCCACATCATCGGTCTTGCCGTTGGCCGGGCGGGACTGGATATAACGGCCTCGTTTCCGCTCGGTATGCGTGCGCGAACGGCGTCCAGAATGCTGACGGGTTAATTTGTCGAGGGGGGTGTCGAGCTTGCGCGGGTCAAAGGTCTCGCCGACCTTGACTTTTTTACCGCCGTCCCACCAGTGAGCATCTTGTGGACCGAAGACAGCCTGCTGGGGGGACGATTCGGCATCCGGCGGCTGGTCGGGGTTTTCCTGATCGGCGGCTTCAGTTATGACTTTTTTTTTACAGACCCGGTGTCGGGCTCTTTTTCAGCCGGTTCGGAAGGCTCGCCTTCGGTGGACGATCCCTGCAACTGCTCGATGCGTTCCTGTAACTGCTCAGGGGAGATCTCGCCCTGATGGAAGGGGCCGTGCTTGATGCGGTGGGGGAGGGCCAGTTCGGCGGCCAGGGCGATATCCCGGTCCGTGATGGTGCTGCGCCCCTCGTAAGCGGCGTGGGCGCGGGCGGCCTTGAGGATAACCAGGTCGGCGCGGTGGCCATCCACGTTGAGCGAAGCGGTCAGCGCGGCGGTGGAGAGCAGGTCGCGCCGGGTGTAGGTCACTTTTTCGACCATGGTACGGGCCTGGGCAATGATGCGGCTGAGTTTCTCCTCATGCGGCTGCCACAGTTTGTGGAAGGCTTCCGCGTCGGACTCAAAGGCCAGATTGTTTTCAATGATGGTTACCCGGTCGCGCGCGTCGCGGATGCCGGTGATGTCCACCGAGAGGGCAAAGCGGTCGAGCAACTGTGGGCGCAGGTCGCCTTCTTCGGGGTTCATCGTGCCGACCAGAATGAAGCGCGCCGGGTGAGTGAAGGAGATACCTTCGCGTTCGACGATGTTCATGCCCATGGCGGCAGAGTCGAGCAGCACGTCCACCACGTGGTCGTCGAGCAGGTTCACCTCGTCAATGTAGAGCAGGCCGCGGTTGGCGGCAGCCAGCACGCCCGGTTCGAAGTGACGTTCGCCCTTCTGGATGGCCTGTTCGATGTCGAGCGTGCCGACCACCCTGTCTTCGGTGGCCGAGACGGGCAGGTTGACGAACGGGATGGGTTTCTCTTCGACGGGCAGCGGCTCGCCAGAGGCGACCCTCTCGCGGCACTCGGTGCACCAGGAGGAGGGCTGGTCGGGGTCACAACCGAAACGACAGCCGTGTACGACCCGCACCTTGGGAAGGAGGGCAGCCAAGCCGCGCGCCGCCGTGGACTTGGCGGTACCGCGCTCGCCGCGGATCAGCACGCCGCCGATGCGCGGGTCAACAGCATTGAGAATAAGAGCGCGTCGCATACGCGCCTGTCCGACAACTGCAGTAAAGGGGTAAATGGTGGGCATGAACTTCTCCGGGCTGAAATTATACTGCGAGTTGAGGGAAGTGGGGATAAATTTTTCATATATTCACCCAGATGGACGCGGAAGAGATGATAAACTATCTGTCAATTCATCAAACCATCGCGATACCCTGTATTTAAATGGTTAAATACTTTACTGCTATAATCGTGTCAAATCCAAATTGAGGTACCTCTTATGCCTGAATTGATCCCCGGTCTTTCCGCGGAACTCGAACATACCGTCACGGAGGCCGACACCGCCTCCCACTGGGGTAGTGGAGGCTTACCTGTTTTCTCGACCCCATTTTTGGTGGGCCTGATGGAGAGCGCTGCCGTCGTCGCGTTGACCGGGCACCTGCCGCCCGGCCAGACGACCGTCGGCGGGCACATTGACGTGCATCACCTGGCCGCCACGCCGGTGGGGATGACCGTGCGTGCCCGGGCAGAGTTGACCGCCATCGAGGGCCGCAAGCTGGTTTTCAAGGTCCAGGCTTGGGACGAGGTGGAATTGATCGGTGAAGCCAGCCACGACCGCTTTGTGGTCGACGAGGCGAAGTTCATGGCGAAGGTGGCAGAAAAAAGAAAATAAAAACCGTGCTCCGACAAGCTTACCCTGTCTGAAAATATGATTAACATAAAGTCTTGCTGTGTTGCAAACATGCTCCACTCTAGCGCAACAAGTAATTCCCCAAATGCAGAGGGGATTGCTCCCAGGAAGAACACCTGGACGATGTCGTCGCACACCTGCCCTGGCGGGCAGTGCCAGGGAAGAACGCTCCTCGCAACAACACATAAAAGCTATTAATGATTGTAGCAGAGCATTGATTATCACCGGCAGGTTTAATGTGCCTTCAGGATGACCGAGGCCAATGCGATCGTTGAACCATCTGCGGCGCTGACATCCACAAACTGGATGATGATCCAGTCGGTTAGTCCGGCGGAACTCAGGTTAAAGTCATGCGAGAAGGTCCCTGCCATTCCCCCGGAAGGTGTGACCGTGAATGCAGACTCATTGACCTTTGTGCCGTCGACCAGATTTTATATGATACGCCAGGGTGTTTTCAAAAGGCAGGACGGTCATGCTTCCGCTGACCGTGAACGGGTTGGCAACAGTAGCAAAGATGGCGGGTATGTCAACATTAATAAGATGTTCCGTTCCACCGATGGTGGAGGTCAAGCGCATCAGCCAGAGTTGGCTGCCGATCAGTCAATAGTTTTGTTTTTGCGGCAGGGAAGGGCAGCACATCGGGTCGGCCGGTCCATGGACAACCATGTCCAAATGGATCACGCCGGAAGAAATATCGACTGAATTCACCAGGACCCGATCACCCAACTGCGCCTGGCCCGCCTGGTGTGGTGTTCCGCCCTGATTAGAGGATGGGTAGAAACAGCCTGCGCGGCATTATATTCTCCTCAGGGGAAATCAGGCTCCGGTAGGGCAGGAACCTTTACCGGAGCCAGGGCAGTTAAGGGATCAGCACATTCCAGGTCTCGCCGCCGTCGGTGGTTCTATAGAGCGAACGGTGGTAGTTGACGTCGCTGGTGAGCGCCCAGCCGGTGGCGGCGTTCACGAACTGGAAGGAAACCATGTTGTCCTGGATGTTGACGTTCGGCGTGATCGTCAACCAAGTGGCACCAGCATCGTGACTGACATTCAGCGGGGCACTACCATTCCAGACGAAGAAATCGGTTGCCGAAGCGACTGCCAAAAAGCCACCCTGGGCGACCGGCGTGGTGGCAGCCCAATTCTGACCGCCATCGTGGCTGACGTAGAAGTCAGCGCCGTTGTCGTTGGCATACAGTTTCACCGGCAGGACGGCATCGTTGAGACCGAAGAAGACCGGCAGGGCGGCATTCGTCTGGGCACCGCTGTAACCATCCGGCAGGGCGAGATCCTGGTGGAACCAAGTCCTACCGCCATCCTGGGTGGCGTAAATGTAAATATAATCACTCATGGGAACCAGGCCGGTGACCCAGCCGCGGTCAGCGTCGAGAGCGGTGATGCCATTCTTGTCACCTTCCAGCGGAAGGCTGTCGCTGGAGCCGGAAACGTTCGGGTCGTCGGTAATTTCCTGTTCCCAACTGAGGCCGCCATCGCTGGTGCGGTAGACAGCCACGGCTTCATGGAACATGCCGGCGCCCAACCCGATCAACTCCCAGCCGTGCATGGCATCGACGAATTTGAGCGAACCGCCTCCAAAGGGAACCGACCCAGAGCTCCAGGTGACCCCACCGTTGGTTGTATGGAAAAGCGTGCCGGCGGCCGGATCCGAGCCCATCATCCCCACCCAAGCGGTGGTGTTGTTGTTCAGGAAGAAGGCGCTGGCCGGAGCACCGCCCAGACCGGAAGGCGTGACGTTATACCAGGTAAGGCCGCCGTCCTTGGTACGCAGCACAGCCGAATCCGTTAATGCCCAGCCGTCATTAGCGTTCAGCATATACAGGGATTGGATGGGTGGGGAAGGGAGGATCGTGAAGGAAGGAGCCGCCGCCGTGCTCGTGGCCGTTGCCGTGGCAGTCGGTATAGCAGTCGCAGAGACTATCGAGGGGGCGATCGTAGGGAGCGGGGCGGGGGCAATCACCGTGACCGGGCTGCAGGCCGTCAAGGCCAGCAGGACAGCCAGTCCGCCGGTCAGGATCCTGAATGTAAAAGCGCGCATGAAATCCTCCTTTGAGGGATACGGATAAGAAAAACCTGCAATATTGTAAACCTTACTCCCGGAGCCAAACAGGGGGAAATGAGGGGGCAACCCTTTTTAGACGAAAACAGCGCCGGGGAAGTTCCCCAACTCGCGTTAATTTTATCGGCTGAGTCCTGCTCCAGCGGTCACGCGGGCTGTGCCTGGTTTGGATTTATGGAATGGAGGCAGGCCCTGGCGCCGGCTGAACGGAGAGGACCAGGGGCGGCCGCGGGGACTGATTGAAGTCGAAATCCAGGATCAGGTTACCGAGCTGGGACGCATTTTCCCGCACATCCGGCCGCGGGTCCGGTCGGCCGTCCGTGGCCGGATCGATGCGCTGGCCGCCCAGGAAGAGATCTTCCATGAACTTGACATAGGCATCTTGGCTCAGGGTTTGGTGGTCGATAAAGCCTTTTTTGGCGTAGGGGCTGATCACCAGGCCCGGGACGCGCAAGCCGTAGCCATTTTGATCCACCTGGGGCGGCACGACATGGTCATAAAAGCCCCCCCAGTCGTCCCAGGAAAGGAACATGACCGTGCTGTCCCAATCCGGCCCCTGCATGACGGCATTGATCAGGCTGGTCGTCCAAGCCTGCCCGTCGCTGACCAGTGAGTCTGGATGCTCGCTGTTCGCGCCGCTGGGGGTGATCCAACTAATGGCGGGCAGTGTCCCGGCATGAGCATCCTTATAGAAATTGGTCACGTCCGTGATGTTCTGCAGTTGGCCATCCTGCTTGACCGTGTCAAAGAAAGGTAGCGGGTTCCAGATGCCGGGTGTCTTGGAATCCTGATGAACCGGCGGGCAGTCCGCCGCGTCGTCGGCACAGTCCGGCTGGGTTCCGGTCTGAACATAGTATTTCCAGCTGACGTTATTCTTAAAAAGCAAGTAGGTCAGGTCCGTCCAGGCATAATCGGGATTGACAGGGGTGGGGGTGCCATTCTTAACCTGGAGATCAGGGGGATCCTGGGGGGACTGGAGGGCGTTGATGCAACTCATCGGGTCGCCGGCCTGGCTGCAGATGGCCGACCATTCGGAGACCATGAACAGGTGCTGGGGCAGGCTCCAGGAGGCGTTGGGCTCGAACATGCGGTCTTGTAGGACGAAGTTTTCAGCGTAGGTCCAGTAATTGGGAATTTCCCGGGCGTCATGGTAGCCCATCACATCGGTTATGGAAGTGCCGCCGCAGGCCGGGTCTAAGCTAGCCTGGCAGCCTTTTTTCCCTCTCTCGGCTTGGGCGATGAAGCCGTCCATCTTGCCGCCGTTGATATCGGCGCTGGCATCCTTTTGTCCGTGGGGGCCGCCGTAGTTTTTGTCGGCCGGATCATGGAACGGGTAGACACACTGCCCGGTTATGGGATCATTGATGCAGACCGTAAATTGACCGTTCTGAACCGGGAAACCATCCGCCCCTGGGTAGGTGCCAAAATAATGGTCGAAGGAGCGGTTTTCCTGCATGATTACGACAATATGCTTGATCCTGAGGCGAGCCTGGGTGAGGGGATCGCCGCTGGCGGATGCGTTGGTGGGAGCCGAAGTACTGATGATTTGCGATGGATGCGAACAACTCGCCAGCAGAATGGCAAGGATCATGAAGACGGTTAAAAATCTTCGGGTCATACCGATTCTCCTTTCAATATACTGTCAGGACATCATCGCATTGTTATCCGAATATTAACAGCCTGAAAAAAAACCTCATCCCCCGTGGTTGAAAGCCTGCCAGCCCCGCGGCGGTCAAGCAACAGAACAGAGGCGGCTCGCCGAGGCCACAGAAACATTACGAAGCAAGGGGCGTAGTTATTGTAGCAGGAATGGATTAACGGAAGATGAACCCTGGCAAGAGTTGAACCTTCCCGATGACGGTACCTAATAATGAATGGACTGTCAATGTAGGAATCACCGGTGACCGGAATGACGTACAACGCATCCCAGCCCAATTGCTTGACTTCTTTGGGGGCGGATGATCCTGGGCCTCTTCGAAAGAAAGGATGAGATTACTGCCAATGATGCGGCTCGCATTCTTGGTCTTTCCCCCCGCCAGGTGCGCGACCTGTTGGCTAGTTGGGTGGAGGCCGGTTGGCTGGTGATTGGCGATCTGGCGCGGAAATCCCGGCGGTATCGGTTATCGGCGGAATATCGGCGGTAGGATAGCTACCGTGCAAAAAACAAAATTGACTATACGGATCCTGCGCAAATTACTGGACAATGTCAAACGCTTTGCAGAAGAACACAATACCACCCTCACCGACCTTATTGAAGTATATTTTCGCCGCCTATCTTCCGGCCAGTCAATAGCGAATGCCCCCATCGTCAGCAGGCTGAGTGGTACATTGCCAATGGAAGTGTCAATCCAAGATCATAAGAAGTACCTGGAAGATGATTATACCCGCTAGACTGAAAGAGATAAGTTGTATGAAGTGCGGATTTCTGTTTTCTTAAACGCCCCCCTAATCCGTAGGTTGGACCAGATTGACGCGATTCCCATAAATACCTTCATAATCCGTGAGGGCAACATGATCTCCTCGATCGAATTCATGGCCAGAAACCTGACCTCCATTCGAAGTGCGGGGATTTTTATTTATTTTTTTGCTCTATGACTTTTGGAGTTTCTCGCGTTCTTGCTCCCATATTTTTGCATAGCTTTCAAAGAAGCCCGAGATCAATTGCAGCTCATCTTCTGAGTAATTTGAAATGAGCTGTTCTTGTGCTTTTCCCACTGGCGCATACCACGGGGCCACTCTTTCAGCTCCTGATTTCGCGAGAACGATGAGTGTTCCGCGGCGGTCATCCGGATTGGGTCGGCGTTCGATAAACCCCCCCCTTTCGAGCCGATCGAGCATTGCGGTCGTCGCACCAGAACTGAGGCCAGTATATTTGGCAAGCTCGGTGGGAGTGGAAATGCGTTTGGATAATAAATACCCAAGACATTCCATGTCGGTACCATTGACGCCCAGTTTTTCGAAAATTATATTGCGATACAACGTCATCTGAATGCCATACTCCCTGGCCGCCATATTGGTACGGATCATTAGGTCAATCTTTTTGGGGTCTGCCATATCCATGCCTCTTGACAATATCTTGATTTTAGAGTATCTTTATTATATAACTAAATGGTAAAATTTACAAGTAAAGGAGTTTCATATGAACAAAGGTGTAAAAACAATCATCTATCCTGTCAAGGATATGGCTCGGGCGAAGATGCAATTCCGCACGCTCCTGGTTGTCGATCCCTATGGGGACCAGCCATATTATATTGGCTTCAAGGTTGGAGACCAGGATATTGGATTGGTTCCGAACAGCCCCGAAGCTGGAATGACGGCCTTTTACCATGTCGATGACATCAAGCAAAGCCTGCAATCTCTCCAGGAGGCCGGCTCACAAACCTTGCGGGAGATAACAGATGTCGGTGGCGGAAGGTTGATCGCAAGTGTAAGAGACGCTGACGGTAACATCATCGGGCTGATCCAGGATGCGTGAGCCCTCCAGTAACAAATCTATATTTCTTTTGCACGTACTGTACGGACATGCAAGGATTTTACCGGAAACATTAGCCATAAGGAGACTCTCATGAACACAGGTACCAGCACCACAAAGAAGTCCACAGGATTCACAAACGAGGAAAAAGCTGCGATGAAGGCTCGTGCCCAGGAACTGAAGGCAGAAGCGCGCGCCTCCAAGGATAGGGAGGAAGGCGAAAAGGCCGTGCTTGCAGCGATCGCGGCGTTGAAGGAACCGGACCGCTCCATGGCCGAGCGGCTGCATGCGATCATAAAAGCCAGCGCACCGACCCTCATGCCGAAAACCTGGTACGGCTTCCCCGCGTACGCCAAGGACGGCAAGATCGTCTGTTTTTTCCAATACGCGGAGAAGTTCAACACGAGGTACGCAGAGCTCGGCTTCAATGATGCGGCGAACCTCGATGAAGGCGCCATGTGGCCGACCCGTTACGCGTTGAAGGAGTTGACCGCTACCGAGGAGGCAAGGATCAGCGCGCTGGTGAAAAAAGCGGTGAGTTGAGGACCGATCTCAACAGTCGTGGTTTTTCAGATACTTTCTTAAGGTTTATAGGCTGAAGTTCGGTCTTCGGTTCGAGTCGGTAATTCTAATGATTCTCTTGAACCGAAGACCGCAATGTTTTTTCACACTCTGAAAAGAGATTATAATTTTCCAGCAGTAAGGTTGCTTGGAAATGCGCCCGGGCTGGAGTCTGGACTTCTGTTGCAAGGCGAATAGTTCGAACCGAAACCGTAAGATCTCCTCGCATTCGAGTAAGGGATCATCATTTTCCAAGCAAAATCGTCACCTGGAGATGCTTCCAGGCTAAAATTCGGTCTTCGATTCATCCATCGAAGACCGCCAGGCTCCTTGGAACCGAAGATCGTTAGGCTGCCTAAAATCGGGTCGCCTGGAGGTCTGCGGTGAGCGGTCTGAGATTGCCTCTCATAACCTGGAGGTCGTTGGTTCAAGTCCAGCCACCGCAACTTATCACCAGCCATAGCTTGTAAAGCTATGGCTCTTGCTTAACCCAAAGAACTGCAAAGAGAATGCACAATGACCTGACTTTAACAACACGGAAGCCGAGAAAAGCACAAATGAAAAGACCTCACCCCTGAATCCTCTCCCAAAAATGGGAAAGGGGAGACGGGAAAAAACGAGAACTGAGCTTGCCCCGATAAAGTGGACACAAAAGATGTCCAGATCCAGTACACTAGAAAGGATAGGAACAGGATCATGGACGAACAGAAAAGGGAATACCGAACGTACGCGGAAGAATTCAAGTTAGAAGCCTTGGAACTGCT
>CAIQQN010000041.1 GCA_903873975.1 uncultured Anaerolineales bacterium | reverse complement strand
CCAACAATACAGCAAAACATAATAGACCATTGGTCAATGTTTTCACTGATTCCTCCTCCTAAATGCTAGATAAGTATAAGCATCAGGCAATGAATGAATTATGCGTTTGGGGAAGGTTGGGTTGTTCTTAGGGAGCGGATGTAGTACCTTAGTAGTGTAAACTATTTTCTGTAAAAGTTAGTAGGTCAGGTGTTATCCTCAAGGTAACGACACCAAAAAGGAGAAACGCCATGACCTACCGAGAGGATTTTACCTTACCGGCTGAATATTTGGAACAGATTGCCAGCCAAGGATTTGAGGTTCTGCCGGACCTGATCCGCATCGTGCTCAATGCGGCCATGCAGGCAGAACGGCAACAACACCTGAATGCAGCACCTTACCAACGAACACCAGAACGAGAAGCACACGCCAACGGCTACAAACCGAAGACGATGCAAACGCGGGTTGGGAGGATCACCTTCGATGTGCCACAAGTGCGTGAAGGCGGGTTCTATCCAGAGACACTGGAGAAAGGTCTCCGCAGTGAGAGAGCCTTGACCCTGTCGTTAGCGGAGATGTACGTCCAGGGGGTCTCGACCCGTAAGGTCAAGGCGATCACGGAGCAGCTCTGCGGGACATCGGTTTCTTCAACCCAGGTAAGCAATGCGGCTGCCATGCTGGACACCGAACTGGAGAAGTGGCGAAACCGGCCACTGGGCGAGTATCCCTATCTCTTCCTGGACGCTTATTATGAGCAGGTCAGGGAAGATGGACAGGTGCGAAATCTGGCCGTGTTGACGGCGGTGGGCATCAATCGGGACGGGAAACGAGAGATTCTGGGCGTTTCGGTGTCCCTAAGCGAGCACGAAGTGCATTGGCGAGCCTTCCTGGAGAGCCTGAAAGGGCGCGGGCTAGGGGGAATGCAGCTCATCACCAGCGACGACCACGGCGGGTTGCGTGCGGCCCGATTGGCAGTCTTCGGAGGTATTCCCTGGCAGAGGTGCCAATTTCACCTGCAGCAGAATGCCCAGGCCTTCGTGCCTCGCAAGGATATGCAAGCCGATGTTGCGGAGGATATCCGCACTATCTTCAATGCTCCTGACCGCTTCACGGCTGATGCTTACCTGGCCAAGGCGGTTCTGAAGTACGAGAAGACCGCTTCTCGCCTGGCAGAATGGATGGCCGTAAACATCCCGGAAGGATTGACCATCTTCGCCTTCCCCGCAACACACCGGCGTTTGCTCCGTACCACCAACGGGGTGGAACGCTTACATCGGGAGGTTCGCCGCCGGGCTCGTGTGGTGAGTATCTTCCCCAACCAGGCATCCTGTCTGCGTCTGGTCTCCGCTATTCATGCTGAGATCAGTGAAGAGTGGCTGACCGGCAGAACATATCTAACTTTTTAAGGTTCAGCATAGCCCGTTCTTTTTCTTTCAGAGGATGCACTTGATCTTGATTTTACAGAAAATACCTTGCACAATCTTCCTGCCTTAAGGAATTATCCTATAATCCCCAATCGGTATATAATCATTGTAATTGCAGTATGGTTTTCGGGAGGAAGCTTTTATTATCGGGAGGAAAATATCATGAAGAAAGGATTATTCGGTACATTTTTGGTGCTGGTAGTAATTCTCGCCAGCCTGTCCGGTGTTG
>CAIQQN010000040.1 GCA_903873975.1 uncultured Anaerolineales bacterium | reverse complement strand
TTTGGCACCGAAGATTTCCAGGAGGGCATGAATTCTCTCTTTGAGAAGAGAGAGCCGACATTCAAGGGCAAGTGATGCCCTGAAGGGAGACTGAACTATGATTTTTCTACAGGAAATCCACGAGGTTATCGGTGGCAAGATGGAGGAGTTCTCCGAGGCGATGCGAGACCGCTGGAAGCCGCTCATAGAGCAGGGCGGACTCGCCAAAGTGCTCTGGTTCTGGGAGCTCACCATGATGACAAATGTAAGCTACACCGCAGTCTCTATCACTGCTGTTCGAGACTGGCAGTCGTGGGGCACCCTGGTTGATCGCATGGTGAGCGACCGCAAATGGAAGAAATGGAATCGCGATGTGTGCCAGTACCGCAGGGACGTTGTATCCAAGATGCTTCTGCCCAATCCCTTATCGCCGCTCCAGGAAGTTGATTTCGCCTCCGTAGGGACTGCTCGGGATGATGGCACGCCCGGCCTCTACCTACTTGATACGGGTTGGCCTTATCTGGGCAGAATGGAGGAGTATCTCGAGGCTTTGCATAAAGTATATCAGGCGCAGGTTGCAGCCATACAGCCGCCCGTTATCACCGTTGTGGCCGGCTGGCGCACTTGCCCGGGCAGCGGACGCTGGCATGAGGCAATGGTGCTCTCCAAGATTCATAACTGGGAGCTATTATCACTCATAATCCCCCATGGCGTGCCGCCATCGCAGCCCGGAGATTGGATGCAGGAAGGGCTGAAGTACCGCGATCGTTGGGAGAGCAAGCTTCTGCGAACTGAGCCTTGGTCTCCGCTCAAATAAGCCTGGCTTCGAGTTGAGAGTGTCACATTGAAAGCGAATACATTGCCGCCGAAACTGCAGAAATACATCGGACGCGTGTCTGGATTCGTCGAAGGGCCTGACGAGGTGAATAAGGCGATGATCAGGCACTGGTGCGAGATGGTTGAGGACGCGAATCCCCTGTATACAGACGAGGAATATGCCAGAGACAGTGAATATGGGGGCATCACGAGCCCGCCACCTATGCAGTCGACCTGGGTTTATCCGCGTTGGTGGCCGCCTGTCGCCATGCCCCCCGATGTCGGCCCTGCCCAGTTCGATTTGCCGCTGGAGGATGCGCCGATTCCGGCAGTGATCAGTTTAACTGAAGAGTATTTCCAGCCCATGCGGCCCGGGGATAGAATCCGCTACTCGACCACGCTAGACAGTATATCCCCTCTCAAGAAAACGAGGCTGGGGCCAGGCTATTTCATCACAACGACCAACCGTTATTTCAATCAGCGCGACGATCTGGTGGGAACCAGCCAATACGTTCTATTCAGATATAGGTTATAAGCGAATACGTTAGGGCTTAAACAGCCCGAAGGATAGGAATTCTGGCCGGTGTCTTTTAACAGGCTTTACTGGGAAGACGTCACAGAAGGAGATATTGTACCCGGCGTCTCGCTGGAGCTTACCCGGGATCGCATGGTTATGATAGTTTGCGGCACCAGGGATATATTCCCCTTGCACCACGACTTGGGTTTTGCCCTCGCTTCGGGCTACAAGGCGCCGGCTGCGCCTATAGCCTTTATTCAGGGTTTTGTGGGGCGGTGCCTGACAGACTGGACAGGGCCGACCGGTAAGATTCGCAAGATAGGCCTCGTTCTGAATTCACCCAACTATCAGGGAGACACCATCAGCGTTGCCGGCAAGGTTATCCAAAAATTCGTGGCTAACGGCGAGCACAAGATTGACTGTGAGATTGCCGTAACCAAGCAGGATAATACGGTAAGCGCCACAGCCAGAGCTATCGTGGCGCTTCCGGTCAGGTCTAAATCACGCAGCCACCCGCTGCAGCATAGTAGAAGAAAGGAGGATGTAGCCTGATGCTCTATCTTTATGAGACGACTTACCCATTCCCGGGCAAGATGGATGAGTATGTGGATGTCATGGGCACCGATTTGCTCCCTGGCTTGGCCCGCCACATGACAGTGCTGGGTGTTTTCAGGATCGCCTTCAGGCATCGCGAAAGCTTTTTCCTGTCTGAGCTTCCCCAAGGCGTAGATTCCCTCGAAGGTCTATCTAATTTCGTAATCCATGAGCGCGATGGGTTGACCTGGCACCGTGAGGGATTCAGATACCGGGACGAGTGGTTCGACAGCCTGCTGGAAGGTCTCCCCTTCTCGCCCACAGCGGCGGAGATCAGAAGGCGCCAGAAGAAAGGTGATTTCACGGGCAACTCGCTTTACTACCGTTTGATCTACAACGTCCTTCCCGGAAAGACAGGCGAGTTCCTCAAGGCGTTTGAGAACGAACTGCTGCCCCTGGAAGAAAAACGGGAAATGAAACTGGCGGGCTGCTACCTCTGGTTCGGCGCCTGCGGAGAGTCCGGCGAGATCATAAGCCTGTGGGCAGTGAAAGACTGGGCGCACTGGGGCAAGATACGTGACGCACAGCTCAAGGATCAGAAGTACCAGAGGTGGATGAACAGGGTTTCGGGCTTGTGCGCGGAGTGGAGCTACAAGTTTTTGATCCCTGCTCCCTATTCCTTGCTTCATTAATCAGGAGGGATTAATCATGCTTTATCTGTATGACAGCATAATGATCGTACCACGGCTTCAAGAGGAATTCTGGAAGGTGATGGGCAGCGACTATCTGCCCGAGGCGGAGCAGAACGGTCTGCGCCTGGTCGGGATGTTCATGATAGGCATCCATTATAACGAGAACCTGGCGCTCTGGGAGCTCGACGACTGGGCCACCCTGGACCGTATACAGAAGCTTCACGATAAGCATCCCTGGATACAATCCTGGAAGCGGGAAGCTGTTGACTACGTTACGGATTCCACGGGCAAGGTATTGGAGCCCGCGCCCTTCTCACCCACACTGGCTAAGCTTAAAAAGGGCGACTACAAGTACACCATATATCTGCACACGCTGGCGCGGGTTTTGCCAGGCAAAGAAGATGAGTACATAAAAGCTGTTGGAAAAGAGCTCGTGCCCATGGCGAAAACCTGGGGCATGAAGCTGGTAGGATGTTACAAGGCTGTGGCAGGTACAGCTTCCAGCGGTGAGGCTATCAATATCTGGACGGCAGGAAATGTACACGGTGATTGGGTCAAAATCCGCGAAGCTTCATTAAATGACCCTGCATACAAAGAATGGGAAGTCCGGGCAGGGAAATGGCGCCCCAAGGTGGTTTACAGATTCCTGTATGGCTTGGTTCCGTATTCGCCTTTGCGCACCCCATTCCTGCCGGAATCAGCGCTAGAGGAGGT
>CAIQQN010000039.1 GCA_903873975.1 uncultured Anaerolineales bacterium | reverse complement strand
GGGTCATTGGCAAGCTGATAGGTCATTGCCACTGCATTCAACGATGGCCGGATCATCGGATGGTCAATGTAGTTCTTGATCTTTTCCCCGAACATGAAAATCCGCTTCTTCATCCCCCTCAGGCTTTTCAGGTAATCTTCCTGAGTTGTAATCATCTTTTACTGCTCCTTCTATAAATATCCGAAATGGAGCGGCGAGAAATAAGAGAAAAGACAGTGATTTAGGTTCATATATTTTCGCAGTACCGTGTTGTCCTTGATGGTCATACATCAGCAACCATCATGGTCAGGCCGGAAGCGCAACATAGAGGAGTGCAACGGCGGGCAGCAAGGTGCAGAAGTATTATAGCAGGGAAGGAGCTTCGGCGGCTTGTCCCAAGGGGATCCCCTTACGGGGACGATGTGCTTCGCAAAAGCCGCCTCGGCTAGGGCGGGAAAAAAAAGAATCTGGGAAAACTGAAATGCCTGTTCCCTGGGACCCAACCGGTTACAATTACACTCAACCATCCATCCCATTGGATCCCGGCGTGCGTTCATGCAACGACAGAGCCGCCCACCCGGGAATCCTATCACCGGAGACCATCCTTGAATAATCCCGCCCCCACCCGGCCCAAGCCGCTGACCGCCACCCTGGCTTATTATGCCGCCTTCATTACCCTGGGGGCGACCATTTCCATCGGCGGCCCGTCACTGCCCTGGCTGGCCCAGCACACCGCCAGCCGTCTCGACCAGATAAGCATCATCTTCGTGGCCGGTTCGCTGGGATATATGCTCGGCTCCCAGCTCAGCGGCCGGGCCTATGACCGCTTCCCGGGGCACCGCATCCAGGCCCTGGGCCTGCTGGTGGCTTCCCTGAGCGCCGCCCTGGTACCGGTGCTGCACTCGCTCTGGTTCCTGGTGGCGACCCTCTTCCTGCTGGGGATCGCCCAGGGTGCCCTGGATGTGGGCTGTAACACCCTGCTGACCTGGATCCATGGAGAGAAAGTCGGGCCATTCATGAACGGTCTGCATTTCTTCTTCGGGGTGGGTTCCTTCGTTGCCCCGCTGGTCTTCGCCCGGGTGGTATTGGCGGTGAACGATATCCGCTGGGCCTACTGGTTCTTCTCCCTGTTGGCCCTGCCGATAGCATGCTGGCTCTGGTTCCTGCCCAGCCCCCAGATCCGCAAGAAAGCGCCTGAAGCAGCCAGCGGTGGATCGAACAAGAGACTGGTCCTGCTGATCGTCTTCTTCTTCATGATCTATGTCGGGCTGGAGGTGGGCTTTGGAAACTGGATTTATACATTTTCCACCCGCCTTCAATTGGCGAGTGAAAGCGGGGCAGCCTACCTGACCTCGGCATTCTGGGGCGCCTTCACGGTCGGACGGCTGCTTGGCATCGGCATCTCCTCCCGCCTGCGCCCACAGACCATCCTGTTGACCGACCTGGTCGGAAGCCTGGCCGCCTTTGCCATCCTGCTGCTCTGGCCAGCTTCCTCCCTGGCGCTCTGGACCGGTACGATCTTGCTGGGTCTTTCGATCGCCTCCATCTTCGCGACTGCCATGGCTTTTGCCGAGCAGCGCCTGCGCCTGACCGGGGTCTTGATCGGCTGGATCCTGGTCGGCGGCGGCATCGGCGGGATGTTTTTCCCCTGGCTGATCGGCCAGTTGTTCGAGCGCATCAGCCCGCGCATCACCATGCCGGTCCTGCTGGCTACCACATTGATCGAATTCGGCCTGCTGCTAGCCTTGATCCTCCCCCTTCAAAAAAATGAAACCGACCAATAATAGTCAGCTGCTATCCGCCCACCTTACATGGCAAATTTCTCGATGAACCGCGCGGCGGCGGCCACATCGTCCGTCACCAATACGTACTTCTTAAATTCAGGTCGAGTGAATAGCTTCTTAAGAACGCCAACGACGGGATACTTCGTGGTCCAGTATTCGACTCCAAACAATACCATCGGACTGAAACGATCGAACATCTTGTAGTAATTCTGATTCCCGTCCTGGAAGATCTCCTGGATTGTCCCGGTTTTTCCTTCAAAGAATATGATACCGTGCTTGGCGAGAGCCAGGAGGCCATCTTCCCGGATGCTGTCCTGAAAGTACTTGGCGATATGGGTTGCAAACGGAGTGGCCGGCTCATGACCATAGTGCCAGGTCGGGAAGGCCAGGCTCTGGCCTGGAGAACTGATCGCTGCAGATATCTCGTACGCTGGTTTGAACCATTCGTACGCCTGAGCCACCAGCACCGGGTTGACCAAGCCCCTGGAGTTGATGATGTTTCTAAGAGCCGGCACCACAGGTTTTGTCTTCAGCAGGGCTAATGCTTCTTCGAGATCTGGATCAGCCCCTGGCGCCAGTGAGGCGCCCAGGTGACTTGCTTCCATGGCTCCGGATCCGCCACCACTGCACATTAAGAAGCCACTGCGGGTAAGCCGGCGGGAAAGGATTGCAATGTCCCGGTAGACGTCGGAATCACGCCTCATTGTGTGGTCACCCATGATCGCCGCAATTCTCCGGCCTGCAATGAGCATCTTTGTACACTGCATGATGGCATTGTCGTGCAGCGCCTGCATCATCCCAAAGTATGGGTTGGTTGGTGCATCCCGACCCTCCATGACGAAATGCCGGTAGATTGCAAAGTCCACCGTCCGCCCCCAGGAGGCTGGTTCATCGGGCTTGAAACCCTGGAACAGCGTGACGGGCGTGTACAATTGCTGAGGGATCGGTTCGTAGGGAAGGCTGTACCCTGGTATTACGGATCTCTTTCGATTGAACCCTTCCGATTTCTTTGGAACCGTTTGCATAACGGCTATCCTCCATGGGCGGGCTTGTTTCGCACCGTGCTGCCCGCTTTGGCCAGGCTCCATTGCCAGTTGCGAATTTCAGGCATGTCCTGGCCGTATTTATCAATGTAGGCCTTATGGTCCAGCAGCTTGTCGCGCAGATATTGTTTGGCGTAAGCGGCGCGCGAACCCAGACCTGGCACCCGATCGATCACGCTGCCGACCAGATGGAAACGGTCAATTTCATTCAACACCGCCATATCGAACGGCGTCGTGGTGGTGCCCTCTTCCTTGTAGCCGCGCACGTGCATGTTGTCATGATTTGTGCGGCGATAAGTGAGCCGGTGGATGAGCATGGGATATCCATGAAAGGCAAAGATGACCGGCTTATCCCTGGTGAATAGGACATCGAAATCTTTATCGCTCAGCCCGTGAGGGTGCTCGCTCTGCGGCTGGAGGGTCATCAGATCCACCACGTTGATCACCCGCACCTTCAAGTCCGGAAAGTGCTGTCGCAGGATCTCGGCCGCAGCCAGCGTCTCCAGCGTGGGTACGTCACCGCAGCAGGCCATTACCACATCCGGGTCGCCGCCTTCGTCGTTGCTGGCCCATTCCCAGATACCCAGCCCGGCAGTGCAGTGTTTGACGGCCGCATCCATGTCCAACCATTGCAGTTCCGGCTGTTTACCTGCCACAATCACATTGACATAATTGCGGCTTCGCAAGCAATGGTCGGTGACCGATAGGAGGGTGTTGGCGTCCGGTGGAAGATACACGCGGATTATGCCTGCCTTCTTGTTCATCACATGGTCAATAAAACCCGGGTCCTGGTGACTGAATCCATTGTGGTCCTGCCGCCATACGTGTGACGTGAGCAGGTAGTTCAAGGAAGCGATCGGCCGCCGCCACGGGACATGACCCGCCACCTCGAGCCACTTGGCGTGTTGGTTGAACATCGAATCAATGATGTGGATGAAGGCTTCGTAACATGAGAACAAACCGTGGCGACCGGTCAGCAGGTAACCTTCGAGCCAACCCTCGCACTGGTGCTCGCTCAACATCTCCATCACCCGGCCATCAGGGCTGACGTGGTCATCAGTTGGAAGGATCTCCGCGGACGAACAGCGATCCGTCACATCGAACACGGCGTTCCAACGGTTCGAGGCGGTTTCGTCCGGGCTGAAGAGGCGGAAGTTGCGTGCCTGCGAGTTGGCCTGGAGCACATCGCGGATGAACCGGCCCTGGATGCGCGTGGATTCGGCTGTCATGCTGCCGGGCTGCGCGACCTTTACCGCGTAGTCATGGAAGTCCGGTATTTTCAATTCTTTAAGAAGAAGGCCTCCGTTGGCATGCGGGTTGGCTCCCATGCGCCGCTCGCCTTTGGGCGCCAGCTCAGCCAGTTCCGGATTGAGCCTGCCATCCTGGTCGAATAATTCTTCGGGCTGGTAACTCTTCAGCCACGCCTCAAGTATTTTCAGGTTTTCGGGTTTGGTCGCGAACTCTTCCACCGGCACTTGATGGGCGCGGAATGTCCCTTCGACCGGTTTGCCGTCGACCACCTTCGGGCCGGTCCAACCCTTGGGCGAGCGCAGGATGATCATCGGCCAGCTCGGGCGCTTGGTGAACCCGTTGAGGCGGGCGTCGTTTTGGATGCGTTTGATCCTGGTGACCACGGTGTCGAGCGTGGCGGCCATAAGCTGGTGCATCTCCAGCGGGTCGTCGCCCTCGACAAAATACGGGCTGTAACCGTAGCCGCGGAAGAGGGCTTCAAGCTCGTCGCGGGGAATGCGGGCCAGCACGGTGGGACCGGAAATTTTGTAGCCGTTCAAGTGCAGGATGGGCAGCACGGCTCCGTCATGGACGGGATTTAGAAATTTATTCGAGTGCCAACTGGTGGCCAACGGGCCGGTTTCTGCCTCACCATCGCCCACCACGCAGGCAACCAGCAAGTCGGGGTTGTCGAATGCGGCACCGTAGGCGTGCGCCAGGGAATATCCGAGTTCGCCGCCTTCGTTGATGGAACCGGGCGTCTCCGGCGCGACGTGGCTGGGGATGCCGCCGGGGAACGAGAACTGGGTGAAGAGCCTTTTCATCCCCTGTTCGTCCTGGGAGATGTTCGGGTACACCTCGCTGTAGCTGCCCTCCAGATACGTGTTGGCTACTATTCCCGGTGCGCCGTGACCGGGGCCGGTGATATTGATCATGTTCAGATCATATTTCTTGATGATCCGGTTGAGGTGGACATAGATGAAGTTCAAGCCCGGCGTGGTGCCCCAATGACCCATCAGGCGCGGCTTCACATGTTTCAGCGTCAACGGCTTTTTGAGGAGCGGATTGTCGTACAAATAGATCTGGCCGACCGACAGATAGTTGGCAGCCCGCCAGTAAGCGTTAATTTTCCAGAGAAGGTCGGGTGATAGCGGTTTGTCGGCCGGGTCAACCTTTTTCGTTCTCATGAACATTTTCCTTTCCGACTGGTATACCCAGAAAGCGGAAGACCGTCTTTGCGATCATCCATTCCTCGTCCGTGTGCATGACACGGACAGCCACCCGGCTGGCTTGCGCGGAGATCATTCCGGCATTGGCCTTGTTTTGTTTTTCTTCCAGCTCGATTCCAAGAAATCCCAGCCCTTTACAGATCCGGGCCCGGATCACGGGTGCGTTCTCCCCGATGCCGCCCGCAAACACCAGCGTGTCCAGTCCGCCCAGTGCCGCCGTGAATGCGCCAATCCATTTTTTCACCTGGTAACAAAACAACGCAACCGCCTCGGCTGCACGCGCGTCTCCAGGTTCGCGCTCGAGCAGGTCTTGCATGTCGGAACTGGTTTCAGAAACACCGAGCAATCCTGACTGGAAATTAACCATTTCATTAAATTTCCTGGCGGTGATGCCTTCGGTACGTGCCAGGTACCAGACCAGGCCGGGATCGAGATCACCGGAGCGGGTGCTCATCGGAATACCTGCGGCTGGCGTGAGACCCATGCTGGTATCCACAGATCTGCCCCCGTGGACCGCAGTCAGGCTCGCGCCGTTACCGAGGTGGGCAAGAATGACCCGGCCTCGCGCCGCTTGCGCTCCAGCTACGCGCCTCAGTTCCTCCATCAGGAACGCATACGACAATCCGTGAAACCCGTACCGGTGCACGCCCTGCGCCTCATAGTGGCGCGGGATCGGCAGCAACTTTGCCACGCGCGGCAGATCGTGGTGAAAGGCCGTATCGAAACATGCCACCTGCAGCAGGTCTGGGAACCGGCGTTGAAAGGCCTCGGTCAGCAGGATTTCTTCAGGCAGGTGTTCGGGATCGAAAGGCTGAAGCTGGTGTAACTCATCGACCATTTCCGTTGTGATCCGCTGTGGTTCGCTGTACTTTGGTCCGCCGTGCACCACACGATGCCCCACCGCAGTCAACTCCCCGTCCCGGAATCTTTCCTCGATCCAATTCATCAGCACCGCGACTGCCACCGTGTGGTTCGCCGCAGTTATTGGCCGGGAGAAGTTGTCGGCCTTGTTCAAGCCTTTTACCACGAACATGGCTTCCGGCAGTCCGATGCGCTCAATACTGCCCGCCAAAATGCGCCGCAATACGTGGCCGGCCTCGAACAGCGCGAACTTGATACTCGACGAGCCGCCGTTGATGGTCAGGACGCAGGCTTTGGCTTGTCTCACTTGTTTAACCATCTGCATTCTACGGCCTCCAGAAAGGGTTCCACCGCTTATATACTCCCCTCCAGTATAGCACTTCGCATGGAAACGCATATCAACCCCGCGGGGGACAGCCAGGGTGCTCATAAAGTCTAAATCTTCAACCCCAACCCTGCCCCACTCTTCCCGAAAAAAACCGGGACGCGGTGGGGCGGGGAAGGAGGTAATGGAAATGGGACTTAAGAATAACGACTTGAAAAAACCTATTTGTGGAATAACCGTTAAATACCCTAGTAATAAGACCATATTTATCGTATAATATAAGCAACTCAGGAGAGTACAATTATGGAATACGACATTATCCCGTTCCCACGAAGTCGAAAACTGGAAGTTGACGCCTTAGAATTGGCGTCCAAGCGTCACATTATCCACGGTTTTTTGGAAGTAGACGTTACCGTGCCCCGCCGCATTCTGAAAGGAACATCCGGCACCGACGGCCACCCCCTTTCATTCACGGCGTATGTCATAGCCTGTTATGCAAGAGCGATTAACGCCCACCCGACTGTACAGGCGTATCGCGACTTACGGAACAGGCTTATTGTTTTTCATGATGTGGATGTCTCAACTCTTATTGAACATCGTACTAGCAATATACCCGTAGCCCACATCATTCGAAATGCGAACACGCTGTCCGTGAGGGAGATCAGTGAGGAGATAAGGGCCGTGCAAGCTGATCCCCATCCGTGGGGGCTGTTGGAAGGAAGCATCGCCCTGGTATCGCGCCTTCCCCGGTTCGTCCGGATTCTGTTCCTGCGCGGCCTGAGGCTTAATCCAAATTGGATCAAGCAGACCGATGGGACCACCGAGGTCTCGTCGTTTGGGATGTTCGGAAAAAGAGTGAGATGGGGAATCGGACTCCTCTATGTCCATACGGTAGGTCTGTGGGTGGGGGGCGTGGCCGAGAGGCCGATGGCTCATGAAGGGAGTATTGCCCTTCGAGAAAGCTTAAACGTGACGCTCAGCTTTGACCATGACCTGGTAGACGGGGCACCGGCTGCGCGGTTTGCCAGTACCTTCACCGAATTGCTTGAGAGCGGAGCCTTGCTTGATGAAGAGGCGCCTACACCCTTATTCCAAGCTGTTAAGCCGCCCGCGCATATGCAAGTGAAGGTAGATATGACCGTCAATAGCCGATAGGATTGCAGAACATCTGGTTATGAAGATAAGGGGGGAATAATGTCATTGCCTCATCCCACGGGGATCCCCTTCGTGGTTCATGTCCCCTTCGGAGATGAATTCCCGGAAGAGCACCGGGACACTGTTCTGCGCAATGGCGCCGGAACAGCCAACCGCGGCTGGAGGGAAGCTTCAGGCTTTCATAAGCTCGAAGCGGTCGACGGCGGCTTGGCCCACGGGGCTGCTGCGCGAAAGCCGCCTCGACCAGACCTCGGCTGGTGACGATGGGGACGGTCACGGTTTAGGGAGGAAGAAGAGGCGGAATGCAAAGCCCGCTGGCGAGGGGGCAAAGTTCCGCAGCCTGTGGAATGGGTTGTTTGGCGGCAATTACACGACGAAGATGTCCTTTGAATCTCTTGGATCGAAAGCAACATCTTTTAGATCGACCTTGCCTTCGACTCTATAGTCGACACGTTCGTTGCGCAAACTGGAAGCTAATTTCGTGATAGTCCCAAGAACTGCCGAAACACCACCTTGGGCAATCGCTGCATCTGCCGAAGACTGGGGGTTGATCATCTGAAATGGGATGGCAAAGTGAATGGTCTTGACCTCACTTGCTTTCATCTCAAAAGGGGTTTTGTCGATGTAATTGCCAAGCTCGAATGTCTGGCTTTCGTGAGACGTGTAACTTTCCTGGTGCCCATTGCTATCACGGCGATATTTATTCTCATCCCAATGTCGCACCATTTCAAATTTTACCCAGACTTCTTTGATTTGCTGGCCGCTCTTGGCCGTCAGGATAAAATCCCCTTCAAATTGGCCGCTGTTTCCGGCGATTTGCCCCGGCACATTCAGCTTTGCTTCAAGTGTACCGAGACCAAGACCTTGTTTGATCTTGTTCAGGAATGACATGTTGTTTTCTCCTTGAAATGTTGGCAACAGAATGATGATGCTCTTCGAGAATGCTGTCTCGACCAATGACGGAAGTGAGCCTGGTCAGGTTTTTTAGCGAGGAAGAAGGGAGGGATGAACTCCTACGCCTCACGTTTCACTTTCCCAGGCCTACATCTTTTTTAACAATTCAGCTTTCTTGCTCTGAAACTCCGCCTCGGTCAGCACACCGTTTTGGCGCAACTCGTCCAGTTGCACCAGCAAATCCGCAGCGCTGCGCACCGGACGGCCCGTCCCGGCCTCCACCGGAGCGTGTTCCAGCTTTTCCTTGGCGTTGAGCATGGCAGTCTTGTACTGGATGGGCTGGCCGATATGCTTGAACATATTTACGCCCAGCTCGCTGGCAGTCAGGATTTCGATATCGCCGTAATTTAACATCCGTCCCAGGAAAGACTGGCTCATCTTCACGTCATTGACCTTATCCAGCGAGGAATCGGTGACGTTCTTATTGAACACGCCGGAGAGCTGGATCACGCGGTGGGAGGTCACCACGTACTTGCGTTTCGACCAGATGAGAACGTCCCGCCACAGGCTGACAAGCGGAAAGATGAGCAGCAGGTATCCCAGCGCCACAAGAACATTCGGCACCCACAAGGCCCAAATGAGGGAAACCAGCACCACCAACGCCACCGACAAAAGGCACTCGGTCAGAATTTCACCAGCCAGCACCAGCCAGTGCTGATGCGTCTCAAAAAGCACCTGCTCGTTTTCGCCCAACAAGCTGTTTAGATAAGCGTCGCTCATGGTCATCGCCTCCTGATAGATTTGCTTATGGATCTCCCCTAAAGTATAGATAATATTTGGAGCAAGGTCAAGTGGTCTGGCAGGCAAGGGCAGAGTGTTCTTAAAGCCCCACTCTTGGTGCGGGGAGAATGTGAAAGAACGTGGGGGTTAACTGTACCGGTTGCAGGTGGTTCATCAGGAGATCAATTCGCCGAGCAGCTCCTCATAGTGGTTCACGATGATGGATACATGGCCTTCATTGGGATAGAACCTGGGGCGCGCATGGGGGAGCGCTTTTGCCATGAGTTGACCCTGAACGACGGGCACAATCTTGTCCTGTTCGCCGTGCCAGATATACACGTTCATGCGGATCTCCTGCAATGAAACGCCCCAGGGACGCGCTTCGAGCCTCCAATCCAGGGCCGCGCCGTGCGTCCCTTGCTGAAATGCTCCGGCCACCATTTCACCCAACAGCTGCTGAACAGCGGGTTGGGAAATGGCGGCTTTATCCGGGTCGGATACACCTGTGAACAAGGAGAGCACGCTCGCCGGGTCCTTGCGCGCCTGGCTGGCGGTCTTCCACAGGATGAGCCGCAGCAGCCACGGGGCCTTAACCGCCAGCAGATAGAGCTGCCTGTCCTGTTTGCTCAAGGTCTCCCTGGCCCCCGGCAGGTCATAGGGGCAGTTACCACTGACGATGCCGGCCGCGGTCAGCCGTTGAGGCATCTTCAAGGCACAGGCGGCGACATATTTGCCGCCGCTGGATAATCCCATCACGGCAAACCGGTCCAGGTGCAGGAGGTCGGCAAACTCGCCTACGAGGTCCGGCCAACCGGCGATGGTGTAAGGCATGAAATCCGACAGGCCAATGCCGGGGCGCTCGAGTACGATGATGCGGGCATGCAGGCGGGTTGAGATCTCGTCCACTGCCGGATAATGCCCTTCGAACCGTGAACTGGGCAAGCCATGAAAGTGCAGGACCGGCTTGCCTTGAGGATCGCCATATTCGGCGTAACCGAGGATGTGTCCATCGCTCAATTTGACATGATTGTCGGTTTGGACTGGCATGGTTGCCTCCTTTCGATTGTGGTCTTAAGCCACCCATCCAAAGTATAGATAATATGTGGAGAAGGGTCAAGTGGTTCAGAGCTTGCTTAATCCTGAATATGAATTGTGCGAAAAAAAGATGCAGGGCGTAAAGCGCCCTGCATCTTTTTTTTGTTATTATTTTTGACATGCCGTCCTATCCTCTGGCTTCCCTTGACGCTGCCCCACGCCAGTGATAAACTCACGCCATACTCTCAAGAAAGGAGGCCTGGTTCAAATGAAAAACGTCATAACGGTCGAAACGATCCTTTTGAGCGCGCCTCCTGTGCGGAGCAAGCAGTAATCGCGGCGGTTCTTTCCGCCCGTTAACCCCATGCTTTCATTCCGACCGCAGGCGCCTCAGCCTGCGGTTTTCGTTTCCTCCAGCCGCGGGCAAACGTGCCTGTGGTTTTTTGTTTGCAGTAGGAACGAGAAGAGATGAAATCTGACAATACTTTGGCATTGATGGAAGAGCTCGACGAGGAAGCCCCGCCCGAGACCTTCGAAAGAATTTCCAAATCCAACGGCCGCGGCAGCCCAGGCGAGGCAGCCACCAGCCGCCACCGGATGCCGCGGCGTTCCATGGGGCAGAAGAAGACCTCCGCCAGCGCGGTCCGGTTCATCCAGGCCCAGGACGACTCGGCCCAATCCTTCGAGTTCACCTATCACGCCGCCCGCTTCGAAGAGGGCTGGCTGCTCGAATCGCTGGGCTACTTCTATGAGCAGCACTGGATCTCTGACGTGCTGCGCAAGGTGAAGGCTGGCAAGGAGGCCTCGGTCTACCTGTGCCGGTCGGGCGAGCAGGTGCAGGCTCCGCTGGTGGCGGTCAAGGTCTACCGGCCGCGCATGCTCCGCAACCTGAAGAATGACCAGCTCTACCGCGAGGACCGTGAGGTGCTGGACGAGGACGGCCACCCCGTCGTTGACCTGGGCATGCTCAAGGCGCAGAAGAAGCGCAGCGTCTATGGCGAGCAGATCCGCCACCAGTCCTGGATCGCCCACGAGTATTACGCGCTTCGTGCGCTCTTCGAGGCCGGGGCCGATGTGCCGCGGCCGTACGAAATGTCGCACCGGGCCATCCTGATGGACTACCTGGGCGACGAGACGCTCCCCGCGCCGACCCTCAACACGGTCACGCTGGAACCAGGGGAAGCCAAACCGCTCTTCGAGCGCATCCTGCACAACCTGCACCTGCTGCTAAAGGGCGGGCAGGTCCACGGCGATCTCTCGGCCTACAACATCCTCTACTGGGAGGGGAACATCACCCTGATCGACTTCCCGCAGGTGGTTCCGGCACGCTGTAACCGCAACGCCTATATCATCTTCGAGCGTGACGTGACCCGCCTGTGTGAATATTTCAGCGACCAGGGGCTTGCCCTTCAACCCCGCCGCCTGGCCGCGGAGCTGTGGACGGCGCACGGTTATCGCCTCAGCCCGGAGGTGCACCCGCGCCTGCTCGACGCTGACGACCCGCGCGACCGAAAACTCTGGAAGGAGGAGTGAGGGCAGGCGGGCACGAAGGCCGGGCTTTTACAACGCCGGAAAGCAAAGAATGTCATGGGGTGTTGGCAGACGGGTTGCCGTCTGCCAACACCCCAAACCCCGAATTTGAGAAAACCGTTGGCCCAAAGGCAATAAAAAGATTGAGTAGAAAATTGAGAGATGATAAAATGGACAAGGAGGCTGGGATGAGAAATAAGTTGTTGTTCTTAACACTTGCCTGGCTGCTGGCCGCCTGCGCGCCGGCGGTGACACCTATATCGACCCAAATGGTACCATTGACACCCACGCCTCGACCAAACGATACGCAAACACCCAAATCGACTATAACTAATACACCATTGCCGACAAATACACCATTACCCACAAATACACCAGATCTCAATAACTTGGACCCCTCAGCAATATTATTCAAACAAAACTTCGAGACGGGGACAATGGATGGTTTGTATGCATTAGCGAATCAAGGAGGAATCGTTTTAGACAGCGAGGGGAACCACACCTTCTGCAATACCCACCATGACAATTATTTAGTTTTCACCTTCGGGAATGTCAAGTGGACAAATTACGCAGTTGAACTACGGGTCAAAGAACTAGATTATGACAAGGGATCAAATCCTCATTTTGCAATTTACGCTCGATATAACTTGGAAATAAATATAGGATATTTAGGAGCATTGAACTTCCAGACTAATAACGCAGAACTTTCAATAAACCAGCCTTATATATCCCTTGGACATCAAACCTTTCCAACAACAGCCGATACCTGGTACACACTACGCCTAGAAGTTGCCGGTAAGCAAATTAGCTATTACATCAATAATCAACTAATAGGACTTGGTACCGATTCTAACCGATCACAAGGTAGAGCTGGGTTTTCAATTTCACCCTCTTTGAAAGTATGCATCGATGACATCCGTGTCTGGGCACTCACGGAGAATGGTGCGATCGGTCAGGCTCCGCCCACTTCTTCATCGCTGGAAATTGTCACAGATAAAGCCGCGACGGGCAATGGCGGAAATCCTTGGGGAGGGCATCAGACACGCATTGTTCGAACTGCTGACGGGGTTTTTACTGCTTACATTATTGCTGGGAACAACGATTTCAATCGAAAGTGGCAATTGGCCCGGCGCCAGGAAGATGGTACCTGGCCAGTTATAGCCGAGGGAGGTGCGGGAATGCAGCCGGTGAATTTACTGGCTTCCCCGGATGGGACACTACATATCATCGGCTGGCCCGACGGGATTGGAACAATGTGGTCTGGGAAACCTGAAGGTGATCATATGACCATGACCAAAGAAATAATCCAAGGTGTAAGCCAGGGCTACTACTCGTACAACTCAGCAGGAATTGACCAGAACGGTGATCTGTGCGTGTTCTCCAGTACAGGTAACATTGGTGGAACATTTATGTGGGCCTGTCTTTTGCAATCCCAGGGAAAGTGGATCTCTTTCACAAGCCAGCTCGATTATCGATATTGTTATACATATGTTTTTCCGGAATCGGGAGATCAACTTTCACTGATTTCTACACGCGATGTGTCCTGGGATGCATTAGGATATGTAAAACCTGAAGGCGAGATTGGTGCTCTTTTTAATGCCATTGGTTACTGGCGGACAAACGACATTTCCAGCGAACCATTACAGCGGATTTATTCCCTTGAACAAAAGGCCACCAGTGGGTTCCCTGATCCCTACCTTGATGCAGAGCAGGATGCCTACCTGGATACTGCAGGCAACATGCATATTATTGCAAGACGTGGTTCGTACGGACAGGGCTCAGCGAAAACTTATCAGATTATTCTTTCACCGGATGGGACAGTTTTGAACACTATGCAACTTCCACGGGAACTTGGAGGTTTCTCCCGTATTTTTCAGGATGCACAAGGACATTTCTATATCCTTGGTTCTTCTGGTTTGTTATATCCAGCCGGGGACGACGGCATGACATTAGCAGTTCCAACTGAAATCGATCTTGGGAACTACACGGTCGAATATTCCGGTTATTCCATCTCTGTCCCGCGTACCGGAACCCCGATAAGCAACATACTTGATGTAGTATTTCCCTCGGACAACGGTACCATGTGGATTTACTTTCAACTCCCATTACCAGGGAAATGAAGAACGCGATTATAAATAATCTGGAACGGAAATTTCTTGGATTGTGGAAGGGAGATGAGGGAAGGAGCGAGCGATGATAAAAAACAATGTGCTGGTTTTCACCCTTGTTTACTTATTGGCTGCGTGCGCGTCAGCAGCGACCGCCAGCTCTGGAAGGAGGAGTGAGTTTTCAAGCAATTATTCATGATGAAGCCAAGTCTTTATGGGCTAGGCATTTTAATGCCGGGATCGTATTCATACAGGCTCAGGTAGAATCGCACCCCGCTATCTGGCTGGTAGAGTTCCATTTTTTGCAGCCGTCCATCTCCACCGATCCAGACCTTGCCCGCCACCGTCATGGGGTTCCCGTCGTAGTCCACCTCTCCGCTGACCTGGAAGACCTGTGTCCATACTCCAGCGATGGAATCGTTGCCACCGGCTTGGATGGTCAGTTCGCCCTTCTGCAAGGCCTGGGTGACGAACGGTGTCAGATTGATGGTGGATGATTGAGAAACGGCTCCCGCCACATCCGACACCCACACATACGACACCCAGGCTTCGCCCGATTGACGGGAATAGAAATTCCCATTCATGGCCAGGAATTCAACATTTTCCATGACCAAATAGGCATTGTCCGGAGGGGTGAACTCGGCTATCAGGGCGGGAGGCTGGGACTGGTCCGGAGTATTGCCCTGTCTGTCCATGACCCATTCGCGCTTCCGGTAGGAAAGGGTTGGGAGGATCTGGATGGCATTTGCGACGATACTGGTCGGGTCACCCGAAAGGGTGGGTATGGCACTGGGTTGAAGACTGTTGGTGGGAGTCTGGGAGGGATTCACTCGAACATTCCTCTCAAAGATGCAAGCCAGGGTGAGAGCCGTCAGCATCAGGATAGGGAAAAGAGTGTTCTTACGCATGTTTTGTTCGGACATGATTTCCTCTCGTCAAAAACTAATCGAAGAGATGCAAATTCTATTGCGAAGATGCGCAGCGAAAACCCGCATCATCGGCAGAAAGGTCCGGCAGGTTCTTATTCCTATGGGATGCCAGCCGGTATTCTCCATCATTATCATTATTGGAATGCCAATTGCCGCCGCGCATGCTCCGGGATTCCCCGGTGGCAGGGCCTTGCGGGTTGACCACAGTCGTGGTCTGGTCGCTCTGGGGATACGGGTCACTGTACCAGTCTGCCACCCATTCCATTACATTTCCGATCATGTCCAAGGCCCCATACGGACTGATGCCATCTGGATAGCTGCCCACAGGCGCGATGCCTGCATAGCCATCATCAACAGTGTAAGTGGGATCCAATTGCTTATCCCTGAGATTTGCCAAATTCCCTGCTGATACCTGGTTCCCCCAGGGATAGAGGCGCCCATCGGTTCCCCGGGCTGCTTTTTCCCATTCAGCCTCAGTAGGCAGCCGCCTTCCCGCCCATTCACAATAAGCCGTGGCATCATTCCAACTCACCTGCACAACCGGATATTGGTCCAATCCCTTTAGATCGCTCCCTGGACCGTGGGGATGTTGCCAGGTGGCGCCGGATATTTTCGCATCATCATCGGATGATATTGGGAAGACGTACCCATATCCCCTCGTTTCAGCGTCCGTCCGGTAGTTCATGGCTGAGATGAATTTTGCAAACATCGCGTTGGTCACCTCAGTTTGATCCATCCAGAATGCATCCAGCCAAACCGGGGCTGATAGGATTGCGTCGTATGAGTCCGATCCCATGATAAACTGACCCGCGGGCACGAACACCTGGGTCATTCCATCGCTCGATGATATTTTTGAAGAACCAATGCCCTCGGTGGGGGTGGAACTGGGGAGCACCTGGGTTGGTGGAGGTTCCGGGGATTGGGTAGCTATTATGCTGGGGAGCGGCTGGGTAGGTGAGGGCTGCGGGGATTGGGGAGTCTGGGTCGGCTTTGATCCTTGTGGCACAGAAGTAGCACCTGAGACTTTAGTGCTGATCCCACATGCAATAGTGCTGGCGGTCAATGCCAATATCATTAGGGTTACTGCCACGAATCTTTTCATATCTTCTCCTTCTCTCGACAAAACAAAAGTGAGCTTCCATGAGTTCAACCAGTAAACAGACGCCATCTTTAGAGACTCATCTCATGGGAATATTTCCTTTAAACGGGCAATAGCTTATGGGCATATCTACGCTTCAGATGATGGGTAAACCTGTTGTTTATTTTTCCCATTCACAAATATACTCGCCAAAACCGTCAGTTGAAACATCATTCCATTTCATTGAAATAGTTCCTTGTTCAACATTTCCTGCGTAAACGAGATAATTTTCAGGGCCACAATTACTTCCACTACAATTGTTCGGTTCACCGGCCTCCCAGTTTGTATACGATAAAGGTTCGCCCGTAATCCATACCCATTGTCCCTCATGACCGCTGTCAGTGGCTCCCAGAAAGGCACCAGGAGCCAGGTTAAAGATAAATCCGTTTTCAGCAGCATCATTGATGATGAGCAAATGACCTGCTCTTGATGAACAATAATCCCCGGCAGAATTCCAGCTCATCCCTGGGGTTATCAGGTACCAATGCCCGTTTCCAGGGTTAGATACGCCTTTATCCTGAGTGGCGGTTGGTACTGGAGTACTGGTTGGATTTGGAGGAGTACTGGTCGGATTTGGGGTTGGGTTTGAAGTTGCAGCTGATTGCTGTTTACGCATTTCTTCGAGACTAATTTTAATGACCGTCCCATTCCCATCGGCGTCTGGAACCATGACCTGTGCGGCTGCCCTGCTCGCGATGTCAAACTGCCCGGTAAAATTTGCCTGCCAGAGACCATTGCTGTCTGCTGTAACCCACAAATATGCGTTTACCTTGCTGTCTACATTGCCTAGTACTACAAATATAGCGGCTCCGTTCGGGGCGGTTCCGGATACGATATCGGCATCCGGATCGATGACATCGAGCGTCAGGGGAACGAGAGTGACCGAATCGGTTTCCATGCCATCATCGACTTCCACCGCCATCCCCGGTACAAGGTCCACGCCCACGCTCTGGAAGAAATTGCCATCCTGGTCGGTCATGGCTTCCCCCGTAAATAGAAGCTCTCCACCCGGGGCGGAAAATACGCGGATCGTCGGTCGGGCGCTGGCAGGCCAATTCTCCCCGCCCACACTATCGAGGTTGAGAAAACCATAGACATGTTGTGGAAGCTGGCAGGCGCTCATTTTTGCGCTGAGGACGGCAGGGTCTGACTGGTGCACCATTTGATCGATAACATCTGATGAAACCAGGCCAGAGAAACCGCGCAGCGGGGAAAGACTGATTTCACCGGAAGCCAGGGTTCCCGCGTGTACGCCTCCGTGGAATTCTCCGTTCGCCAGTGCATCCACGGCAAGCGTAATGCTTTGATCATAGCGTGTCTGGGCGGAAGAAATGATCTCGCTTGCAGATCCTGGCATGGCCCAGGCCCAATCCAAGTCAACCCCAATGACATTTACTCCAGCGCTTTGTCCGGCAGCCACAACGGCTCCGTAACCGGTACTGTTCATACCGGTCCCTGCCACCGGGAAAATAACATCCGCGCCTTGGGAGATCAGAGCATTGGCAACAGAAGTCCCTTGTCCAGGGTCTGCAGAACTATTAGCGAACGTTCCTTGTTTCGAGTCTTTACTCCAGCCTATAACTGTCACGCCTGCCCCCTGGGCTTTGTTATAATCTTCCACTCCCAGTGCAAAACAACTCATGCTGGAAGCCACGACCGGGACGTGAGGGGCACCAAAAGTCCCAACCTTGCCGTAGCGGGTTGCAGCCGCTGCAAGATACCCGGCCAGATAGGACCCCTCAAGAGAGTTGTATTTTGTCACCCACACATTGGGAAGATCCGATCCTCCGCCAACAAGCATGAAATTCTGATCGGGGTTCTCTCCCGCCAGGGTCATTATTGCCTGTCCTTGAGAGGCATAGCTCCCAACGATCAAGTTGCAACCGTCCTGCATCAGTTGATCGATGGCACTGGCATAACCTGCGTAATCGGGCGTTACAGGCTGCAGATATACCGCCTGTGCGCCATACTGGGCGGCAACCAACTGAATACTTCTCCATATATATATATCAGTCATGTTCTCTGTAATGCTCACAACCGGTACGAAGCAGAGCTTGTTGATAGCAACCGGCACGGTGAACAACAACTCAACCTGGTTGCTGACCTGCGCGGCCGGGGTTGGCGAGGCGGACGGAGTGTATGCGCCCGCGGTGGGCGTGGAGGTGCTGCCGGGCTGGATTGCCGCATGATTGTGCCAGGTAATAATGATATCGCCGATAACGGTCAACCCTATGATCATGACCGCCAGCCAGACCCAGGCTGGAATGATCTTCCCGGGTTTGCCTTTTCTTGAGATCTTCTTCTCAGCCTGTTGGATGCCTGAGGGTCTTCTGCCTTTGATACTCAAGTATGCCCACAAGCCAAAAGTGAAGACCACGAATACCCCGGCAGCACCCAAAAAGAGGCGGACATTTGATTCCTTCAATGCCGCAGACAACTCGCCCCGAGGATTGATGAGCGTATGATAGAACGCGAATGTGATCAGGGTCAGCCCTAGTGCCCAAAGCCAGCGGCTTTTTTTCCTGAGCGCCTCGCCAAAGCTGCCCGGCAATCCAAGCATTTGGGTGAAAGTGTTTTCAAGAGCCACGGCAAAAACAACCAGCAGGAAGCCTTCCAGCCCGCCGACGCCATTTCGAAGCGCTTCAGAAATATTCTGCCGCTGCACGATGGCGGTGATGGTTGTCAATGCCCAAAGACCGAACCCGATCGCCAGGAGCGTGTAAGCAGAAATTTTGAGCAGATAATTCCGCCTTTTTACCCCCAGGCGGGCCTCATCAAGGATCAGCGCTTCCGGTGTGCCAAACATCAACCCCGGCACAAGTGTGAACAACCTGGATGTAATTGTGGAGGCGGCCGCAATAAAGATGTTGGTCGGCCGCAGGCTTATTTCGGCAGGCTGCTTCCATTTTCTTAATACCTGCCACTGAACAAGGTCATCGGCGATGCCCACGATACCATAAGCGATCGTCATGTTGAGAAAAAGGACCAGGCCGGTCACACTGAGCGGGTTCCAGGTCCGGTCAAGGAGAGAGAAGGTCAGCCCATAAAAGAATATGATCAACAATAGCCGCAGGATATTTGTACCTCGCCGCTTCGAGCCGGAGCCCAGGAAGTTCATGAATCGGCGCGGCAGGTTCAACAGCCAGCGGGCTGGCTTGAATTTGTCGCGCAGCAATGCCTCCCTCTCCCCGGAAAGGCGGGTAAAGATCTCAGCCGCCAGTGCGAAGGGCAGCATCATGAGGGCGGCCAGCAACAGGTTGGTGAAAATGACTGCGGGCCGCGTGGATATGTCGAGAGGGGTGGGGATATGGGTGGTAATTACCGGAACAAGCAGCCCGGCCGGGCGGAACATTGTCCCAGGGAAGCGCTCTGCCACCCTTTGATCAACGAGGAGTCCCAACTGGTGCAGGTCAACAGATGGGGCATCGCCCACTGGATAGATCACCCAGATACTTTGAATAACCTCGCCACGCCGCACCCAGATGAAATCAACGTTTTGGGCAACGGGTTCCTGTCCGAGGGGCATGGAGAATCCCATCGACCTGTCGCCGATTCCGGCCAGATTGGACAGAAAGTGCGCTCCTTCAGCAACCCCGCTTGCCTGGGCGATCCCGGTAAGAGTCTCAAGGATGCTTTCGGGATTGATGGCAAGGGCATCAAATACCACTTCATTGTTCTCTGAAATTGGATAGGCCAGAAAACTGATCACGTACTCAGACCGGAACAGGTTTTTGTTGCGAAAGGTGGAAATATCGGAAATCCCAGCTTGAGGGCTCATCAAGCCGGAGGTGAGGCGCTTTGCCAGGGCAAGATACCCCGCCACTTCACTTTCTCCGGCTTGACGGAAACCAGGCAGGTCAGCTTCTGCAAGCACAGCCTGCTGGGAAGAGGCTGAGGATGAATTTTGGAGCGAAGGAGATGATTCCCCGCTTGCTTTGACATTTCGATTTATTATGGAAAGAAGCAATACTACAATAATGATGAAAAAAACTGCCCATTTGAATAAAAAATAGAATTTTTTCAACGTGCCCTCCAATATAAACCATGGAACTCTGTTTTTTCAGTTCTAACTTGACAGGTCAAGACCCCCGATGAATTCCCTCAGTACAGAGTCAACTGGAACTATCGTCTCATCCGTTATGGGGAGAATTGTGTCCAGCAATGCATGAACGCGGGAGGCCCTTGTGTAGGCATCCTGCCTGAGCGGGTCATCCTGGTACTCCCGCGTCCAACTCTCGAAATAACCTGCCAGCTTCGGTTGATAGATCGACAACTCATAAGGCATGCCGCTGTTGACAATATAATCAGCCGAAGAAATATAGGGCATGATATTTCTTAACTCTCCCGACCTGACATAATGCCAGTGTGTCAATGTCTGGCCATAATCAGATGCGCGGGTTGTGGCATCCCTCAACATCCTGCGCATGAGCCGGATATCCGTCCACCTGACGTATTCTCCATTATTGCACTTCAGTTGTAACAGCGGCTCAATATACACCTTATAGGATGCGCTTTTCACGCCTTCCGTAAGAGCGGGGTACAGGCCGTAGAGGCTGTCGATCAGGATCACATCGTTTTTCGCCAGGCAGGTGGGCGTGGTCTTTGGGCTGCGTTTCCCGGTCTTGAAATCGTACCAGGGCATCTGGATCTCTCTTCCGTCAAGCAGATCCTTGAGATGGCGATTAATCAACTCGATATCCAGGGCTTGGGGAGTTTCAAAATCGTAATCGCCGAATTCGTCTTTTGGGTGCAGTTGCAGGTCAAAATAATAATTGTCCAGGTTCAGCTCCAGGAAAGTGATCCCTTTTTCAGCCAGCCGGAGGGCTATTTTCCTGGTGGTGGTGGTCTTGCCGGATGAGGAGGGCCCGGCGAAGATCGCCAATTTTATTTCCCCCCTGTTCTCCAAAATGGAATTCTCCACTGCGGTAATATCCTGTGAATATTCTGTTTCCGACTCCATCACAATATCTGATATTTCCCCATTTTTTATTCTTTTGTTCAGCCCTTCGACGGTATTTAATCCATGATCCACTGCCCAGTTGAGCACCGACCACAACTTTGCCCAAGGGATGTTTTCCTTGTTTTGTTCCGAGGTGGATTTTCCCTGGAGCCTGCGCCGGTTTCTCTCATCCCGGTAAAGAATATATTCCTTTGCAACCCTGGCATGCCCATTTTCGATCAATACCTTTTCAACCACATCCTGGATCTCTTCAACGGTGGGCACCTTGCCAGGTTCATAGGCCTTATCCAAAATGGAGACAACCTGGTCGCTCAGCCTCTGGGCTGTGATCTTATCCCTGCCGCCAACCGCCACTGCGGCGCGATAGATGGCATTGGTGATCCTCTCTTGAGTAAATGGGACAATCCGTCCATCGCGTTTGGTCACGAGCTTGACTTTAGCCATAGGGATAGTCCTTTCCAGTCATGCGCCTTTCTCAAATAATCTTTCTGGTCCCGGCAGGGTATTGTGCGAGAAGTATAGTACATTATAATCAGCGCGGCTATATATACAGGGTTTATCCACAGGACTTGCCTATGGGCGATGTATGTGGCGGCGGTAATTAGTCAACGGATTTTATTCCGTGTGATTAAAATTTTCAATGCAATAATCTGATCCGGTCTGGATATGCCGGTTCCCGGTCAAGTTGCCCCCCAATTCCTGTCCTCTAATACCCGGTATTTAATCAGGTTGAAGATATGATTGAAATCCCGTCCATCACCTGTCCAAGTACCGCCTCCGCTGCAACGGATCGTTCATTGCCAAGTGAACGTTATTCTTCCATCATTTTATCTATCTTAAACGGGGGGATTACCAAATACTCCCAAAAAGTTGCCCGGCCAGGGTTGCCTTTCCAATACTCGTTCGCAAACCAGGAAGCAGAAAGAATTGAAGTCCCCATGGTTAGCAACGACATATCCGCTTTAAAAAACTTCGCAGCAGTCAGTTGCCAAATAGATCCCACACCAAAACAGAACTGTTGTCTAAATACCCTGGCGATTTCTATCGACTCGACTGCAAAAAAGGATTGAAAGCGTGATGGTCGATCCGGGTAACATGCGCGCCTTACATACTCAAATAAAATTTCAATCTGGGGATTTGAGACTGCCGCATTCCCGGAACCGCGCAGAAGATAAAATTCACCATAACGGGAGACGCCATTCGGAAACAAATGATCGACATGGCCCTGAAGAATCTTCGGTTTAACGTCGTGATGGCGTTCAAGCCTCACAACCAAACCTTGAGATAGTTGATTCAGACTATCAACAGTGAATAAAATCATAGTCCACCTTGGCCCATATTGGATATGCTCATTTGCAGCAACATTAGTGTTCTAATTGCTCCATTATCGCGCATTTCTGGCAAAATGGCGTATGCCCTGCACTCTGGGTCTCGCCATTCCTCCTCAGGCTATTGGTATTTTAGGGGTGACCTTTCTCGTCCTCGTCAGGGTAGTCGCCGAAAGGTACGGATCTGAGGAGAGGCTAAAAGGCGTGACTGAGGAGATTGAATCAAGCAAGCCTTAATCACCCTCCAGACCGATTGATAATTTCTTTCCCAAGTGCTATTATATTATTGAAAACCATGCACCTGACACACCTTTCGCCTGTCAACCCGGTCGATGAAGACGGGATGCTTCATAATTAAAGGAGGTTTGCGATGTCACACAAAACGTTCACGGTCAGAATCTTACTCGCCGGTCTGGTGATCCTTTTGAGTTTGAGACAGGCAGGTCCGGTTTCAGCCGCTGGAAATTCCTGGATAAGTATTGGTCCAGCGGGCGGGCAGGTTCATGCTCTGGCCTTTGACCCGGTCAACCCAAATACGTTCTACGTGGCAACAGCGAATGGTGTATTTAAGACCACCAATGGCGGTGGGAACTGGGCTTCCGCCAATACCGGCTTGACCGACCTGCTCGTCTATGCTCTGGTGGTTGAGCCGGGGGACCCAAACACGCTCTACGCAGGAACAGAGGATGGTGTGTTCAAAACCACCAATGGCGGCGGGAGCTGGATCGGGTCCAGTACCGGCATGGGGGCCTCTTTTGATTTTGTCGCTGCCCTAGCGATTGCCCCGGGAGGCCAGAACAGGCTCTACGCAGGAGCACCTGAGGCCGGCGTGTTCCTTTCCACCAATGGCGGTACGTACTGGTCTGCGGTCAATACCGGCCTGACTACGACTCTCATCTATAATCTGGCGATCAACCCGCAGCATACGAATGTAATGTACGCAGGAACACTCGACAGTGGCGTGTTCAAATCCAACAATGGCGGAGGATTTTGGGCGCCTGTCAATCTCGGCTTGACCGAACTTAACGTCCAATCTGTGGCGGTTGACCCGCAAAACTCGGACACGGTCTACGCAGGCACCTATGGCGGGGGTGTGTTCAAATCCACCATTGGCGGTGGAGATTGGACACCTGTCAATAACGGCCTGCCGAGTCTCTTCATTCACTCCCTGGTGATCGATCCTGAATATCCGAATATTCTCTATGCAGGGACATCTGGCAATGGCGTGTTCATCTCTGCCAATGGCGGCGGGAATTGGACTGCTGTCAACTCCGGCTTGACCAATCCTGATATCATGATCCTGGCGATCAACCCGGCGAACCCGAACCTCCTCTATGCTGGAACAATGGGGGGCGGCGTGTTCGTAATTGGAGTGCCCGTCTTTGCCGATGTACCGGTGGGCTACTGGGCTGCGAGCTGGATCAAGCGCCTGTATGCCGCGGGTGTCACCAGTGGGTGTGGCACCAATCCACTCATCTACTGCCCTGAAGATCCGGTCACGCGTGCCCAGATGGCTGTCTTCCTGGAGCGCGGCAAGCATGGCGCCACCTACCTCCCGCCCGCCGGTACCGGCACCGTCTTTGGGGATGTGCCTTTCTCCTACTGGGCCAACAGTTGGATCGAAAAACTCTACGCGGATGGCATCACCACCGGCTGCGTGACCTCGCCGCTGCTCTACTGCCCTGAAAACCCCGTCACCCGCGCCGAGATGGCGGTCTTCCTCCTGCGCGCCAAGCATGGTGCTCACTATACGCCGCCTCCGGTGGGGGATACCGGCTTCGATGATGTGCCTGTCAGCTATTGGGCCGCTGCCTGGATCAAGGAATTGGCCTTCGAGGGCATTACTTCCGGATGCAGCAGCGACAACTATTGCCCGGAGAACTCGGTCACCCGCGCCCAGATGGCTAAATTCCTGGTGCTGACCTTCAACCTGCCGTGAGCCTGTCCGGCAGAAGCAAGCACCAGCTGGGGCGGACGATTGATGAAACCGTACAAATAGGAGGACTCCATGCATGCGCCATCATTCCGAAGGTTGCGAACGTTCTTCCTCCTGCTGTCGTTGGTAATCCTGAGCTGCTCTCTGCCTTTCATGAGCGGCGTCCAGACCGCTACACCAAACATCCAGACCAACCAACCCGGCTTGACGACGAAGCCGGCGCAGGCCGTGGCAGCCACGTATTACGTCCGCACAGATGGAGGCACAGCCGCCCAATGCGATGGCCTGATAGACGCTGCCTACTCTGATAGCAGCACGGGCCCCGCATGCGCCTGGTCGCATCCATTCTGGGCATTGGATGAGAACGGCTCCTGGAAACTGCAGCCCGGCGATACGCTGGTAATCGGTCCCGGCAGCTACAAGATGGGTTTTGGGGCGGATGTGCCCAATACTGCCTGGTGCTCGCAGGATTATCCCTGGGACTGCCGCCTGCCAGCCCTGCCCTCCGGCCTCAGCGCAGAGGCTCCCACCCGTTTGCTGGGCGCAGGATCCGATAGCGGCTGCAGCCAGCCGCCCGAGCTGTGGGGTACTGAACGCGCCAGCAGCGTACTCGACCTGACCAACACCTCCAACGCCGAGGTGAGCTGCCTTGAAATCACCGACCACAGCGGCTGTGCTATGGACCATTGCAATGCCGCCGTCAAATGCGAGCGCGATAGCTATCCGTATGGCGATTACGCTGATCAGGGCTTGATCGCCTCCGATTCCTCTCAAGTGACCCTCAGCCATCTCGATATCCACGGTCTGGCCAATGGCGGCATTCTGGCAGCCCGGCTGACGGATTGGAGCTTGGAAGACGTGCGCCTGGCAGGCAATGGCTGGGTCGGCTGGAACGGTGACCTTGGCTTGGATGAGTCATCTGACAGTGGAACACTATCTTTCCGGTGGATTACGGTGGAATGGAACGGCTGCCCTGAGAGCTACCCCGGCCAACAACCGGCCTACTGCTGGGGCCAGGAGCTGTGTGGCGGTTATGGCGACGGCTTTGGCGAAACGCGCACTGGCGGGCACTGGGTGATCGAGGATTCCATCTTCCGCTATAACACCTCCGATGGCTTGGACCTGCTCTACGTTGGCCTGGATCATCCCGGCACGCTGGTGGAAGTCAGGCGTTCGAGCGCCTATGGGAACGCCGGAAACCAGTTCAAGATCGGCGGCGCCAGCCTGCTGGTCAACTCACTGGCGGTGGGCAACTGCGCTTTCTTTTACCAGAAACCCTATGCCCGGGATATGGGCCCGCTGGACAGCGGCAATTATTGTCGCGCCGGCGGCGGAGCGATCTCGGTCAACCTGTCCTCAGGAGTCGATGCCTATCTGGTGAACGACACAGTCGCCAGCCAGGGCTGGGCCGATGTTGAATTGCAGTGCAATACCAAGGATTTCCCTGACCAACCTGTCTGCACCAATACACAGCGCGTCTGGATCCAGAACAGCGTCTTTCTCGGCTATGCGCAGGTGATGCAGGGGAGCGGCCAGGCTTGCTCATTTATAGGGGACGGTGACCCGGACCACTTCACCAACGCCAGCTCAGTGGATTACAACCTCATTTTCAACGCTGACATCTCCAGCCCGGTGGGGGCGCACACCTGGCTGAGCGATCCTTTGATCGCCAATGCAGGCTTGGAAACCTTTGATGGGCATTTACAAGCGGGCAGCCCAGCCATCGATGTGGGCTTACCCGTCGGCAGCCTGAACGGCCTGGTGCCCGCCGACGACCTGGACCTTCACACCCGCCCGCTGGGCAGCGGCGTGGATCTGGGCGCTTTTGAATGGGCCAACCCGGCTGGGT
>CAIQQN010000038.1 GCA_903873975.1 uncultured Anaerolineales bacterium | reverse complement strand
CTGCCTCCGGTGCGGGGGGAACCAAGGGAACTCTCACCAGGATGATACGCCGGTAGGCAAACCAGATCGCCCAGGCCATCAGGATGGCGCTGACCACGCCAGGCGCCCAGGCTCCCAGGTTCTGGAGCAGGAATCCGCCTGTCGAGGGCGCGATGACACGCGACACGCTCTCCAGTGAAGTAGAAATCCCCAGCGTCCCACCGATCTCTTCGCGGGTGACTGCCTTGGTAATGGCACTATTGATGACCGTGTTCAGCATCCCGCCGCCCAGGGATAGGGGTAGCATGACCACCAGCAGTACCGGCAGGTTCGGGGTAATTGCCCAACCCGCAAGCCCGAATAACATCAACCACATGCTGGTGATAATAATGGCATTTTCCCTGAAACGTTTGATCACCAAACCCACGCCAACGCCCTGAACCAGTACCGAGAGCATGCCTACATAGGCCAGCACATAGCCGGTTGTCTGGGAGGTAAGATGTAGTTTATACGCTGCATATAACGAGAAGATGGATTGGAACATGGAAAACGCCAGCGCAAAGAAGAAACGGATGTGCAGCAGCGGACCGACCTTGGGGCGGTTGAGCGCAATACCCAGGGCTTTGAGCGTGATTGGGGGGCGTTTCTGTCCGCGGATGGCGAGGCGGCGTTCCTTTGGTAGAGACTCGGGCAGGAAGAAGAAAATTGAGATCAGGTTCAGGAATGAAAGTCCCGCCGCGACCAGCGCCGGAACGCCATATCCATATTTACTGAGCAGGCCGCCGACCGCCGGTCCGATGATGAAACCCAGGCCAAAGGCCGCGCCGATCAGACCCAGGCCCTTGGCCCGGTTCTTTTCGTCAGTAATGTCGGAGATATAGGCTTGCGCCACCGTAATATTTCCTCCTGTCAACCCATCCACGCTGCGGCTAAGGAATAAGACCCCCAGGACAAAGACATTGATGGCGGTCGAGGCAGCCAGGCTTGCCAGGCTGTGCCCGATGGGCTCGGCAAAAGCCAGCAACAGGAAACCAACAAACGTCCCGGCTACACTAAGCAGAAGGATGAGACGGCGGCCGAACCGGTCCGAAAGGCGGCCCATAAACGGTGCCCCGATCAGCGAAGCGGCTGCATAGGAAGCGGTCAGTAAGCCGATGACAGCCGGCGTTGCACCAAATTTTTCCGCATAATAAGGCAAAAGCGGCAGGATAAGGCTGAAGCCAAGCAGGTCGACGAAGACGACAAGAAAGATATTAATCAAACGGGCGGTTTTCACAATTACCTCTATTTTTCCAGCAGCTCAAATGCCGAGGGGATGATTTTTACTTTCATTTCAACCGGACGGGCCGGGCGGTGAAACAGGCTTCGCAATCCTTCACGCAGGAACCCGGCCAGGAAGGCAAATTGCGAACTGACGCTTACATCCAGACCAGTCTTCCCATCCGTAGCGGAAGATACAAGCCAGAGTGCCTTGTGAGCCGCGGTCTCCGGTTTCTTCCCGGCCGCGCGAATCAGAAAAGGCATAAAGCTGCGCAGGCGCTTCTCATGCTTCTCGAAGGTGACAATCTCGGTCAGCAGGTCTGTTTCCATCAACCCGGGCTGGAGGGCGTACACCCCCACTCCGCTATCTTTATACTCGGATGCCAGCGCCAGGGTGAAGACCCGGATCCAGGCTTTGGTCGAGCCGTAGGCGTTCTGGTTCGGGACTGGTTTCTTCGACCCCGCTCCCAGGATATTGACGAGTTTGCCAGACTTGCGCGGCAGGAAGTAGCGCATGGCAATCACCGAGCCGTAATAATCGCCGAATATATTCGTCCGCAGCACGGACAGGAACTGGTCAGGTGACAGGTCCAGGGTTGCGCCATATGGGCCGGCAATCCCGGCGTCGTTGACCCAGATATCGAAATTGCCATATTTTTCGATGGCAAAGTGCGCCAGACTCTCAATCTGCTGCGGATCCGAAACGTCGCAGGTGAAAGCGACAGCATCCAGCCCTTCCGCACGCAGACCGGTGGCATTTTGCTCGATATCACTTTTTGAACGAGCCGAAAGCACCACTTTTGCCCCTTCCCTTGCAAAGAGTGTGGCGATAGCCTTTCCCAGCCCGCGGCTGGCTCCGGTGATGACGGCAACTTTTCCTTCGAGTGTTTTCATGCTTAATCCTTCAGCGTTATTTTTCTGAAATCAATACCGCAGCGGGTGCCGGTTGTCTGCGAAAGCGGTCGGCGATCCAAATGCCAAGTGCCACCAGTCCGGCCAGCACAAAGACCAGCAGGTACTCGATCAATGGGATGCGTAAAATTTCGTTAAGTTGTACCCAGCCTCGGCTGTAATAGACGAGCAGCGCGCCACCAATGAAAAGACCGGTAAAGACCCACTTAAGCCAGCGCGGCAGGCTGAGTCCGTGCATTTGTGTCAGGATGAAGATTCCGGCAAAGCCAAAGGCGAACATCGGCCAGATGCCATTACCTTGCATGATCGCTACCAGCGTCCCATGCACAGCGACCGTCACTTCCTGCACGATCATCCAATACTTATTGGTATGAATGCGGGTCAGGAACAGGCTGCCCTGCAATAACAGCAGGAACATGTAGAAGAAACCGATCAGGTGTCCGACAGTATTCTCCATTGGATGATACCAGAAAGTGTAAACTGTGGCCCATGCAAAGAGATAACCATGGTACTTGCGTACAAAGGATAAGACACGCTTCCCCATCGGCACCTTTTTGCCCCAGAAGAGTCCGCGGCGCTTGTTCTCCATCAATAGGATAGCGACCAGCATCAGGATGACTGAACCCTGCGAGGAAAATATGGAAACATCTTGGGCCAACCCGTCGTACCAGATGTGGGTCTGGAGGAAGTGCAGCAGGATGAAGAAGACGTTCGCTCCCAACGCAACCAGGTTGACCGGATGCAGGCCATTGCTGTATTTCTTAACCCGCGTCTGGGCGTAGAAGATGAGGCTCCAGAGTGTGATCTGGTGGAGGGCGTAGAAAGTCCACGCCGTGAAATGCGACCAGAAGGTCGGAGTGGCCAATCTCCAGTAATACCAGGCCGCACCCTGGTCCGGCAGGTGCGAGGTGGAGGCAAGGCGCTGCCCCGCCCACCAGATAAGGGCGGTGAAGGCCAGGCTAAAAGTGATGCCTCCCCAAAGGGCGATTTTGGCACTGCGGGGGTTATCAAGAGGGTTGAATGAAGATGCCATTTTTATATATCATTCCTTTTTTGGTCTAATTTAGCGATATTATATAATGATGTATAGTATTTGTCAAGGTATTGTATAGATATACTTGACATTTTAGTCCGTAAATAGTAGAATTTATCTGAATATAGAAAGAGCGATAATCCATGGATAAACCTGAGTCAGCTTCCCCCCTCTACAACATTGGTGTAGTCACGCGCGTCACCGGCGTCCCCGTCGCCACCCTGCATGCCTGGGAAAGGCGCTATGGGTTCCCTGCCGCCGCGCGCACAGCCGGCGGGCATCGCCTGTATTCGGAAGAAGACATAGCCTGCCTGCGCTGGGTCAAGTCCCAGGTGGAATCGGGAATGACCGTCAGCCGGGCGGTGGTTGAGTTGCGCACCCTGGAAGCTGACGGACGCCTGTTCCTGTCCGTTGAACCGGAAGCAGGCTCAAAGGCTCGCCCCAGGCGACCAGGTGAAAGGCCCGAACCCGGCCTCGCCGCCTCTCCATCCCTGCGCGAATCGCTCCTGGACGCTCTCACCCATCATGATCTGCCGCGCGCCGACCAGCTAATGGGAGAGATGCTGGCCTTTTACTCCCCTGAAGCCTTGACCCTGGACGTCATCGGTCCGGCATTGAATGCCATTGGCGAAGCCTGGGAGCAGGGACATCTTACCGTCGCCACTGAACACTTGGCAAGCAACTACCTGCGTCACCGCCTGCTGATGTGGATGGTTACCGGACCAACCCCCAGATACGGCAACCCGATCGTCCTTGCCTGCGCGCCGGGTGAATGGCACGAGGGCAGTCTGCTGATGCTGGGCGTGCTCTTGCGCCGCCAGGGCTGGCCGGTGGCCTATCTCGGTCAGAATGTACCCTTCCACGACCTGGCGAAATTTATAGACGACCTTCATCCCCCTGCGGTTGTGCTGGTGGCCATGTGTGCAGAACCAGCGCGGGCGCTGGCCGAATGGCCGCGCTGGATCAAACAGGTCGGCGGCAACCCCGTCATCGCCTTCGGCGGGCGGGCGTTCGTCATCCAGCCGGAATTGCAGGGAATGGTGCCAGGGATTTACCTGGGGGATAGCATTCAGAAGGGGATGGAGAGTCTGGAAGGACTAATAAGCAAACGCAAATTGTAAAACAAACGGGCGACTCAATGGTCGCCCGATATTTCACTCCTGATACTCCAACTCATACTCCCCGATATAGACCGTATCCCCCTCCTGCGCGCCGGCATCCCGCAGCGCCTTGTCCACTCCGAGACGATCCATTAATTTCTGGAACCGGCGTACCGACCCGGATTGGTCCCAGGGGGTCATTTCGGCGGCGCGTTCGATGGCCACCGACTTGACGCGATACCCGTCCGGCTCGCGCAGGATGGTGAAGGCACGCGGGTCTTCGACGGGGCGGTAGACCGGCATGGGCGGTTCGACTTCCTCCAGCGCGGGCGTCTCGGCCAGGGTGGCAGCGGCTTTGAGCAGCAACTCGCGCACTTCAGTTCGGGCCAGGGCGGAGATCGCCATGCAGGCGTAGCCGCGCTTCTTTAGTTCCTTCTTGATCTTTGGCCAGCGTTCCTGGGCCTCGGGCTGGTCTATCTTGTTCAGGGCCACAATCTGCGGCTTCTTCGCCAGGTGCGGGTCAAAGAGCCCCAACTCGGTATTGGTCTGGGCGAAATCTTCCAGCGGATCGTCTGCCAGGCCGTCCAGGAGGTGAATCAGCACCCGGGTCCGCTGGATGTGGCGCAGGAAGTCATGTCCCAGCCCCACGCCTTGCGCGGCACCTTCCACCAGGCCGGGGATGTCTGCCAGCACAACCGTCGTCTCGGCGTCCACTTCCGCCACGCCCAGGTTCGGCTCAAGGGTCGTGAATGGGTACGGGGCGATCTTGGGTTTGGCATTGGTCAGGACCGACAGCAGGGTGGACTTGCCTGCGTTGGGCACACCGACGATGCCAATGTCGGCGATTAGTTTGAGTTCGAGACGCAGACGCTTCTCTTCGCCTGGTTCACCGCGCTCGGCGGTGCGCGGGATCTGGTTGATGGAACTCTTGAAATGGGGATTGCCGCGCCCGCCGCGCCCACCCTTGCAGACCAGCAGGCGCTGGTCGGGTTCGGTCAGGTCACCGATCAGGTCCCCGGTGGCGGCGTCGTAGACCACCGTGCCGGGTGGGACGAGCACGATCAGGTCGTCGGCGGATTTGCCAGACTTGTTATTGGTACCCCCGCCTTTGCCGCCCTCCGCCGCGTAGCGTGCCGTATGGCGGAAGGCCGCCAGCGTATTGAGCGTTGGGCGCACTTCGAGAATAACGCTCCCGCCGCGCCCGCCATCGCCGCCGTCGGGCCCGCCGCGCGGGACATATTTTTCGCGGTGGAAATGGACCATCCCATCGCCGCCTTTGCCGGATTGTACGAGGATTTCTGCTTGGTCTATGAACATAGTCCTATTGTAACAAAGAGGTCGGGTTTCCCGAAGGGAGTGAGAAACCCGGCCTTTGCATCTTCTTGCTTATTCCTTCTTGCTCTTTTTACCAAGCTTCTTCTTCAGGATATCCTCCAGCGTGGGCTGGCCGATCTCCTGCAGTTCGTAACGCCCGAGCTGTGAAAGCTTGGTGAGCTTGATGGCACACGGGCTGTTCGAAAGCCTGCAGGGCTTGGGAGCAGGCCTGGCCCGTGAAGGGCGGAATGGCTTCATGTTCCCGTTACTTCAAGCTGAATGTAACGGATACCTCGGCCCGCACCGAGATCTGTCCCAGGCTGACCGGCTCAGCGTCGCCACCGGAACCCGTCCCGCTGCTGGGAGCGGCATTCTGTACGGCGTTCTGCGTCCACAGGTTGCTGCTGCTTTGTCCGTACCACCAGCCGTTATAATACGACCAGGAGTTCTCATCGATGTGCAGCACACAGCCAGCTTCAGCTCCGGCCGCGCTGGCCAGATCCCGGGCTTTTTCAGCCGCGGCGTTCATTGCCAGGTCGCGGGCCTGGTCACGGTAGGTCCGCAACATGCTGGTATACAACTCCACATTCACGACCTGGTTGGCGCCAGCCTTGAGCGTCGCCGCGATCAGGTTGCTGAGCTTGCTTACGTCGCTCAGGGTGACAGCAATGATATTGTTGATGCGATAGCCTTTGATGTAAAGGGATGCGTAATCATCATAGATCGGCTCGATGATGTACCAGTCGGTGGCGATATCCTTCGGCAGGACTCCCATGGCCCGCACGGCGTTGACGACCTTCTGCATGGCAATCCCGTTGGCCGCCTGGACATCATCCGGGGTGACTCCGTTCGACTGCACACCGAGCTGGATCAGCGCCCGGTCTGGCACAACGTTGACAACTGCTGAACCGGTCACATTGATGGTGCGGTCGGAATCGCACGCGGGTAAAACCGCCTGCGGAGTGGGTGATGGCGTTGCCGCCCAGCCCTTTAGATTGGGTAGGACCGAGGCGGCCACAATAAAAGCCAGGACTCCGACCAGGATCGCATTGATAAGGGTGGAATACTTTTTCATGGGAACCTCCTGAGGAATTGGATGTTTTCCCCATTATAAAATTTCCCCCGGTCAGGAAGATGTCAGGATTCAGGCAGTCCGGTGGCAATCTACCGCGGGCAGATGGAAGGTGATGGTCGTCCCCTCTCCCTCCTCGCTCCGGGCATTGATATGCCCGCCCTGCGCTTGCACCAGGGCGCGGACAATGGCCAACCCCAGCCCGGCTCCGCCATTATTGCGGTTGCGGGCGGAGTCCACCCGATAGAAGCGTTCAAATATAAATGGCAGGTGATCCGCCGGAATACCGGAGCCTTGATCTTCCACCGCGCACAGGACCTCCTCCCCCTCCCGCCGGACCGTCACTGTGACCGCAGTATCATCCCGGGTGTGGCGGATGGCATTGTCGAGCAGGTTGTCGAACACCTGGGCCAGGCGGTCAGAGTCTCCCAGCACACAGATCCATTCCTCCTCCGCGGCAACCTGCAGGTTCACCCTGCGGCGGGCTGCCAGGGGAGTGAGTTGATCGCAGCGGGAACGAGCCAGCTCTGCCAGGTCGAGCGGGCGGAGGTCAAGGTGCAGGGCCCCAGCATCAGCACGCGTCAGCACCAGCAGGTCGTTCACTATCCGGATCAGCCGGTCGGTCTCGCGCTGCATGGATGCCAGCAGAGAAACCCTTCCCTCGGGATCGTCGATGGCGCCATCCTCCAGGGTCTCGGCTGTACCCTTGATGACTGTCAACGGGGTGCGCAGTTCGTGGGTGACATCCGCAAGAAAGGCGTTACGGGCCTGGTCGGAATGCTGCAGGCTGTCCGTCATGGTGTTGAACGCTTCGCCCAGGCGATCCAGTTCGGAGATGCCGCTCCCGGTCGGGACGCGCATCCCCAGGTCCCCGCGGCTGACGGACTGCGCGGCGAGGACAAAGCCTTCGAGTGGGTAGGCGATGCGGCGCATTAGCAGCGTCCCCGTCCCGACAGCCAGTCCAACCGCCAGGAGTACCGCTCCGGCGAACTGCAGGACGATCGTGGTCGGCAGGCCGGCGGGCGGCAATGGCATGGCAAGGTAGACAATCCCATCGATTTCCCCATTTTCCCCGATGATCGGAGCAGCGGCGTAAAGCACGCTCCTTCCGGCAGATGGGAGGCGGCGGACAGCCGCGGCGGCCTGTCCTTACAGGGCTTGGCGGACCTCGGGACGCTGCAACAGTTCTTCAGGGGAAACGGAACCCTGCGGGTCAGCCGATGGGACCTGGATGCTCGTTCCCCCGGGCGGGAGCGGGAAGGCGATGGCCACCCCACCCTGCTCAGTCAGCAGACGGGTATGGATCCCGGGCAGGGTATTGGTGGTCTGGTCGTAAGGAATTGCCGAGTCTAATGGAAGCGCCGCGCCCTGCAGCGCCGTCGCCGTCAGGCGGGCCTGGGCCAGCAGGTTCTCCTGCTGGGTGGACAGGTACAGCCGTTCGACTGCCAGCCAGGCCAGGACCGCGGCCAGGATCATACCGGTCAGCAGCACTGCCAGGGTGTTCAGGAACAACCGGAGGCGGAGGGAAGTATGCATTAAACCTGCTGCCTGATCCGGTAGCCGATCCCGCGCACCGCTTCGATGGCATCCGCTTCAGGGGCGCCGAGGCGCAGTTTGGAGCGCAGGCGTTTGACCGCACTGTCAACAGCGCGCGTATCGACGGTAACATCGAAATTCCAGACCTGTTCGAGCAGGCGCTCGCGGGTCAGCACACGACCGGCATTGGCCAGCAGGCGCTGCAGCAGGTCGAACTCCAGGCGGGTGAGATCGAGCGAAACTTCCCCAACCATGGCTGTACGGCGTTCGAGGTCCAAATGCAGGCCGCCTGGTCCCTGCAGGATGGAGGTCCCGGCCCCATCCGCCTCCCCTGAGGCGGCGCGGCGCAGGACAGCCTTGATGCGCGCCATCAGCTCGCGCACGCTGAAGGGCTTGCAGATATAATCATCAGCTCCCAGCTCCAGGCCCACCACCCGGTCGGTCTCCTCCCCCCGGGCGGTGATCATGATGATTGGGACAGTACTCGTCCTGCGTAGTTCGCGGCATACGTCCAACCCATCCACTTCGGGGATCATCAGGTCGAGCAGGATCAGGTCGGGCGGCGATAGGCGCGCCAGGCGTAATGCTTCCCGCCCATCAGCAGCAGTCAGAACTTCGTAATGGGCTCTGCGCAGGTTGTAAGCCAGGAGATCAGTGACAGCGGGTTCATCGTCGACAACGAGGATGCGCGCAGACATACCCAAAGCATATCATAATTTTGTGGCAGAATAATGTCAGCAATAAAAAAAACAGGGCGGACGGCTGTCCGCCCCTGCAATTTCGATGGAGCAGCAGGAATACGATTCCCTGATTGGATCTTACTGCAATAATAAGAAGCCGGATTCCTGATTATTGGCAGAAATTCTGCTTTTATAAGCTCTTCCTGGTCCTGTAACTCAAATATTACGGCAGATTGAACGTCAGCACCAGGAATTTGGCCATCTGGGCGCGGGTGACCGGATCTTCCGGGCAGTAGTTGCCGCTGCCGCAGCCGGAGGTGATGGCCTCGGCAGCCAGCTGCTTGATCCAGGCCGCGTCCCAATAGCTGGTGGACACATCGTTGAAGCCGGTGCTCCCGCCCACCGCGGGAGGCGTATAGGCGTGTCCATGCCTGGCGCGCAGGAGGAAGATGGCCATCTGTGCGCGCGTGACTAGGTTGTCCGGGCAGTAGGTGAGCGGACTGAGAATACAGCCGCTAGTGATGCCATCGGCATAGAATTTCTCGATCCAGTTGTCGGCCCAATAGGAGAGAGGCACATCCGCGAAAACCATGCCGGTGCCGGCTGGTGGGGTGTAGGCGGAGCCGTTGATCCCCTTCTCAATGAACTTCGCCATCTGGGCGCGGGTGACCGAGTCGTCCGGGCAGTAGAACAGCGGATTTGTTCCGCAGCCGCTGGTAATGCCGGCAGCATACAGGCGTTCGACCCACGAATAATACCATTGGTCGGTCGGAACATCTGCAAAAGTACTGGGCAATTGCGTGTTCCGTAGTACCGAGACGCTGTCACTATTCCAATTCGCCACCGCCAGGTCAGGCTTGCCGTCCCCATCCAGATCGCCAATCGCAACACTTGCCGGATTATTTCCCGCGCTGAAATTCACTTTGGCGGCAAACGATACATTCCCGCTCGTGCTGGTGTTCCGCAGCACCGAGACGTTGTTGCTGGTCCAATTCGCTGCTGCCAAGTCGGGCTTGCCGTCCCCATCCAAGTCACCGATCGCAACGTAATATGGATTGTTTCCTGTGCCGAAGTCTACTTTGGCAGCAAAAGAAATGCTCCCGCTTGTGCTGGTGTTCCGCAGCAGCGAGATGGTGTCGCTAGCATAATTCGCCACTGCCAGGTCGGGCTTGCCGTCCCCATCCAAGTCGCCGATCACAACGTTGTGTGCATGGGATCCCGTTCCAAAATCCACTTTGGGGGCAAAAGCGACACTCCCGCTCGTGCTGGTATTCCGCAGCACCGAGACGGTGTCTTCATTATAATTCATCACCGCCAGGTCGGGTTTGCCGTCTCCATCCAGGTCGCTGATCGCAACGTCGTAAGGATTGGTTCCCGTGCTGAAATCGACTTTGGCGGCAAACGAGACGCTTCCACTCGTGCTGGTGTTCCGCAGCAGCGAGATCGTGTTGCCATTATAATTCGCCACCGCCAGGTCGGGCTTGCCGTCGCCATCCAAGTCACCGATCGCAACACTGGTTGGACCGCCACCCGTGCCGAAATCCACTTTAGCGGCAAACGCGACGCTCCCGCTCGTGCTGGTATTCCGCAGCACTGAAACGGTGCTGCTATTTAAATTCGCCACGGCCAGGTCTGGCTTGCCGTCCCCATCCAGGTCGCCGATCGCAACAGTGTATGGACTGGTTCCCGTGTTGAAATCGACTTTGGCGTCAAACGAGAGGCTCCCGCTCGTGCTGGTGTTCCGCAGCACCGAGACGCTGCCGCCATTCGCATTCGCCACCGCCAGGTCAGGCTTGCCGTCCCCATCCAGGTCGCCAATCGCAAATCTGAATGGACTGGTTCCCGTGCCAAAGTCCACTTTGGCGGCAAACGAGGCGGCGTCTATTGCCGCCCGTGCCCCCTGCCCCGGAAAGGAAGCCATCCCGGCTACCAATGCAAGGACCAGGAAGATACGGAAAATAATCCCACGATTGAAAGTTATATGTTTCATTCTGCTCTCCAGAAATATTAATCCGCCAGACGGATACGCCCGACGGGAAATGCGATCTCAGAAAATGCTAAAGGCTATGATGAGATCGAAAAACGGTTTTCGGCTGTGATATATGTGAAATCAGATATATTATATCGTCAATGCAACAATATTGCAAGCGTTTTTTAATCGGTTTTATCTTAAAAGAGGTCGGGTTCCTGGCGGAGAACCCGACTTTTGGATATCCTTGCTTATTTCTTCTTGCTCTTTTTGCCAAACTTCTTCTTCAGGATATCCTCCAGCGTGGGCTGGCCGATCTCCTGAAGTTCTTGGCGAAGTACTCCTGGTTTAATTAGAAACCCGGCTCCTTACAGAAACCGGGTTCCTGATTATTGGCGGATATTCTGCTTTTATAGAACTCTTCCTGGTCCTGTAACTTAAATATTAAGGCAGGTTGAACGTCAGCACCAGGAATTTGGCCATCTGGGCGCGGGTCACTGCGTCATCGGGACAGTAGTTCCCACCGCCGCAGCCGGAAGTGATACCCTCGGCAGCCAGCTGCTTGATCCAGGCGGCGGCCCAATAGCTGGTGGACACGTCATTGAAGCCGGTGCTCGCTCCCACATCTGGAGGCGTATAAGCAGCCCCATGCTCAGCGCGCATGAGGAATTTGGCCATCTGGGCACGCGTGACCGGATCATCCGGGCAGTAGGTAAGCGGACTGAGAATACAGCCGCTGGTGATGCCATCGGCGTAGAGTTGCTCGATCCAGTCCACCGCCCAGTAGGAGAGAGGCACATCGACGAAAACGAGACCAGTGCCGAGGGGCGGGGTGTAGGCGGAGCCGTTGATCCCCTTCTCAAGGAATTTCGCCATCTGGGCGCGGGTGACCGGACTGTCCGGGCAGTAGAGCAGCGGACTGAGGCTGCAGCCGCTGGTAATGCCGGCCGCGTAAAGGCGTTCGACCCATGAATAATACCATTGGTCGGTGGGAACATCCGCAAAAGTACTGTGCGTGTTCCGCAGCACCGAGACGTTGTCGCTACCAGCATTGACCACCGCCAGGTCGGGCTGGCTGTCCCCATCCAGATCGCCGATCGTAACACTGATTGGATGGGTTCCCGTACTGAAATCCGATTTGGCGGCAAACGAAACGCTCCCGCTCGTGCTGGTGTTCCCGCGCACCGAGACGGTGTTGCTACCATAATTCGCCACCGCCAGGTCGGGCTTGCCGTCCCCATCCAGGTCACCGATCGTAACACTGATTGGATTGTTTCCCGTGCCGAAATCCACTTTGGCGGTAAACGAAACGCTCCCGCTCGTGCTGGTGTTCAGCAGCACCGAGACGGT
>CAIQQN010000037.1 GCA_903873975.1 uncultured Anaerolineales bacterium | reverse complement strand
GGGGATTGCTTCGCCAAAAACCGGCTCGCAATGACACCCCAAGGGGAACGGTTTGAATTTTCGGATAGAGACTAAGTGATTCGCTGCCTGAATTCAAGTTGTGCGCATGTATCGGTGCTACGACCCTAGCAATAAAGAGCGCGACGATTGGATTTTTATGATTTGTATGTAAACAATTCTGACTTGCGCAAACTGTTCGTACAATAGAGGGGTATATACGAGCTCTCAAATTTATTATCAAAAATCGTTGGTCCTTTAACTTTATCGGTGTACAAAATAACATAACATTGATATAATGTAAACCGAAGAGAAAGGAAGAGCCCCATGACCATTGGTCAGAGGATTAAACAGGCAAGAAAAGCCAGGAACTTGAGTATGCGGGAATTAGCAGAGTTGGCGAGAATCAGCCCTATGGCAATCTCGAAATACGAACGGGATCAGGATACTCCCAGTTCGGGTGTTTTGCTGCGCCTAGCTCAGTCCCTAGATGCTTCCATAGACTTCTTCTTCCGCCCCATGACGGCAACGGTCACGCTGCAAGCGTATCGCAAACATTTCGTCCTGGGAACGAAAGAACAGGAAGCCATTCAGATGCGTATCCAGGAATGGCTGGAGCGATACCTGGAAACGGAAGAGCTGTTTTCAGGAGAGCACCATCCTATTACTTTGCTTAGCTATGATGTGGAGTCGCCCAATCAGGTGGAAAATGCGGCTGCCAGCCTACGGCAAGCTTGGAAATTGGGGCTGGACCCCATTGAAAACCTGACCCAATTGCTTGAAGATCAAGGAATCAAAGTCGGACTGGTAGCCGGCTTTGAACATTTCGATGCTTGCACGTTTATGGCCGATAGTGCTCCGGTAATTGTCTCAAAAGCTGACTTGCCGGGGGACCGGCAGCGTTTTAATCTGGCGCACGAATTAGGACACTTGGTTTTACGCATCCTTGGCGAATTGGACCCGGAAGATGCTTCACATCGTTTTGTAGGTGCTTTTCTGGTTCCGGCTGAAGTGGCTCGATTCGAGTTGGGCATCAGGCGATCTACACTGAGTATGAATGAACTTTATCTGCTTAAGCATAAATATGGTCTTAGTATGCAAGCCTGGATTTTTCGTGCCAGAGACTTGGAAATAATTACGCCATCCATGGCAAGACAGTTATTCCAGCGATTTCGAGCAAATGGCTGGCACCGCCGGGAACCTGGAGACGAATACCCATCCGAAAAGCCATTGCGGATGGAGCGTTTGATCTATCGCGCCTTGGCTGAAGATTTGATTTCCCGTTCCAAGGCTCAAGAACTACTTGGTGGACCTTTACAGGAGCATTGGATGGCAGAGGTATTAAAGTCAAATGATGTCGCCGTTGGTGCTGGTCACTGATACTAATATTTGGATTGACCTGGACAATGGCGGCATCCTGGATGATGTGTTCCGCCTACCTTACCGAACCCGCCGTAAAGCCCCTGCCTTCAGGCCTAATGGTTACCCATATCTCATAGAGGAGGTAGGTTAGAGGCCAAACGGGCACCATCGACCCAACTTAGGAGTTGCATCCAACCATCCCACAGCCTTTTCCAACCAGGCTCGCCATCAGAACGGCGGTCGGGGAAGCCGCCTAATCTGGCGACCGCATGCCAGAAGGTTCTTGTGGACATCGTCCGTGGATCAAGCTGTTCGTGTTGGGCCATGAACTGAACCAAGATCGGCTGAACAGTCCGGAGGGCAGGTTGGTCAGGAGAGGTACGGGCCAGATCGCGCAGCTGTAACATCCGTACGGCCAGGATCGCCAGAAATCCTAACAAACGTTTCAGCCGCGGTCCAGTTCTCAACTGACTTTGTTCCATGCGACAACCGGTTTTAAGGCACTTATGATACTCTTCCACTTTCCAACGGCAGGTACACCAGTCCAGTCGCTCGAGTGCATCCGCCAGCTGTTCCACCGGGACAGAGCTCAACAAGAGCCATTCCAGGGGTGGCACGCCAGGGGGCGGCTGCTCTTCCCAGGTGCGCAACGCCCAGGCTTGGATGGTAGTCCCTTGGCCCCTATTGATTCGCGGAGAACGCAGGCTGACGGCCTGCCAACTGACTGCCAGCTTGGCCCGACGTTTGGGGTAGCCCGGCGTGGCGGGCAGATCCACTGCGCGCTCGCCCATGGCGGGTAGTTGGCGTAATTGATCTAAAAGAAGCTCAGATTGGACCATTTCTGCCCCCAGCCACCGTCGATTCTGGACGATCCGAACACAAAAATCGGCTCCGACGACCTGGATATGCTGAAAAAAAGCACAAATGTCCGCTTCTCGATCGACAACATGTACCCAGCGAACTCCTTCAGGTGGTGTACCGATCACCTTCGCCGCTTTTCCCCAGCGGCTCGACTGCCGATCCATCCGTTTGCGGCGCTCCGATCTGCTCTCCGTCTGTTTATGCGATTGCTCATCCCTTACCCACACTTGTTGATAGGCCAACCCCAGGACACAATGATCCTCCGCACTGATGGCCAGCGTATTGTGCACCATCAGCCCCTGACCACGATGATCGCCGATCGGCCCCAACCCCTGCGGGTCTGCTCGCCTGCTGTAGTCCAACTCCGTGATATCTTGTACCATCAACACCGTCTGCCCGTCTTGCCTGGCGCGGATATACGTCTGCTCCCAATGCGGCCGAGACAGTTCCGCATGGCTGACCGCCTCAT
>CAIQQN010000036.1 GCA_903873975.1 uncultured Anaerolineales bacterium | reverse complement strand
TTTTATTAATAACCCGCCATGGCGATGGAAGAATAGAAGGCGCTGGATAAGCGTCGCCTGCCTAAAACCATAAATGTTTTCCTCCATCAACAATTGAAGAAAATATGAAGATGTTTTATCCACAGGTTTATAATCAAGTGTACATTCCCCAGTCAAGCGCCCCTGGATCTTCCATCAAGGAAAAATCCCATGGCTCATAGCCCAGTTCGATTGAAATGGGTATCCCCAGTCCCTCCTGGGCTTTTTGTTTGATCATTTCCAGCATGGCCGGGCCATATGGGCAGAAGGGCGTAGTCAACAGAACATATAGTTTCGCTTCACCGTTGTCGATGCTCACCTTGCGGACAAGACCTAATTGAAGAACATTTAGCATTATTTCCGGGTCAACCACTTCGGCCAATTTGCTTCGCAAAACATGCACGAGGTCCGGGTGCGAATCGTGGATATCCCAATGGATGGGATTAGCAAGGGTTTCGTCACTCATTTTGTCATCACCTCTGCCTGGACAACGTAGGTGCAATGCGTGTCGCCGCTCAGGATGCACTGAACTTTCTCTGCAGGGACGGCCAGCATCTTGGAAATGAGCGTCTGGTCAACGGTACAGACTTCGGGGTGACTCTGGCCAATGCGTAAATAAGGGCAGGTGATCTCGTGGATTTGATACTGATTGCCGGTCTTTTCCCATTCCACATTAAAACCTTCTTCTGCCATAAGGATTTTGGTCAGATCGAGCCGTTCTTCCATGCTCAGGCCTTTCAACTGTCCGGAGTAATCTTCAGCAATATCGCTTGCCATTTGCGAAAATAGCTTACTGACCATCTGCTCCGGCATGGTAGATTTCAACTGGTCAAGCAAGCGCGAGGTAAGGCGAAAGTAACGGGTGGGAAAGCGTTCAGTGCCGGCCTCGGTCAGGAAATAGACCAGCCGCGGCCGCCCAACCCCATGACGTTCTTCTTCGGAGCTTACCAAGCCCTCGACCAGTAAATTGGTCAGATGGTGGCGTACCGAGATGGGGTTAATCCCGACCGCCTCAGCCAACGTATTGATTGAGGTGCGTGGCTGGCGCAGGAGGGTTTGTAATATTCGATCACGTGTGCTATTCATCATTTCCTCGTTTGGCTGAACAAAAGTATAACAGTCCTGTTTCGTCTTGTCAATATACTAGATAATTAATATAAATATTGACATATCCAGTTCGGAGTGCTATAATGCTGCTGTCACGGGAAAAGGATAGTATCAGGAGTCTTTTATGTCTGAACTGGTTATCAAGAACCTTCATGTCAGCATCGAGAACAAAGAAATCCTCAAAGGTGTTGACCTGATGATAAAGCAAGGCGAAATCCACGCCATCATGGGGCCCAACGGAACGGGCAAATCCACGCTGGCGTATACATTGATGGGACATCCATCCTACACTGTGACGGGTGGGGAAATCTGGTTCAAAGGTAAAAACCTCTTGGAACTTGCCACTGACGAACGCTCCCGCCTGGGACTGTTCCTGGCTTTCCAGTACCCGGTCGCCATCCCGGGCGTGACGGTGGCAAATTTCCTGCGTTCGGCGGTCAATTCCCGCCGCCATGTGGTCAATCCTGAGGATAAGGGTGTACCCATTCTGGAGTTTCGCAAAATGCTCAAAGAGAAGATGGAGCTGCTTAGGATGGATTCAGCCTTCGCCGGGCGTTACCTGAACGACGGTTTCTCGGGCGGCGAGAAAAAGCGCGCTGAGATCTTACAGATGGCAACCCTCAAGCCGGAAATCGCGATTTTGGATGAGACAGATTCAGGTCTGGACATTGATGCTCTGCGTATTGTTGCTGAGGGCGTCAACGCCCTCTCTGGGCCGGAACTCGGCGTGCTGGTCATCACGCATTATCAAAGGCTACTGAACTACATCAAGCCACGGTTCGTGCATATCATGCTGGGCGGGAAGATCGTCGAATCCGGCGGTCCGGACCTGGCGCTGCAACTGGAAGAACGTGGTTACGATTGGGTGCGTGAAAAGTACGAAGAAGCACCCGCCTGATTTATAGGTGTTTATCTGTATCCATCTGTGGTGAAATATTATGAGTGAAGAATCCAAGGTGTTGGAAGGTATTGGACAATATAAATACGGGTTCCACGATGCGGAGAATTACGTTTTCAAGTCGCAGAGAGGCTTGAGTCGGGAAGTGGTGGAAAATATCTCGCACATGAAGGGCGAGCCGCAATGGATGCTAGACTCCCGCTTGAAGGGACTCTCACATTTCCTGGCACGACCCATGCCCACCTGGGGTGCGGACATTTCAGGCCTTGACCTGGATAATATCTTCTATTATGTCAAACCCACCGAAGGCTCAAAAGGTTCCTGGGACGATGTTCCGGATACAATCAAGAACACTTTTGACAAGCTGGGAATCCCAGAAGCAGAACGTAAATTCCTGGCGGGGGTAGGTGCGCAATACGAATCCGAGATGGTTTATCACTCCATCCTCGAACACCTTGAAAAACAGGGCGTTATTTTTCTTTCCATCGAAGATGGTTTACGGCAACACCCGGAACTGTTCCGCGAATATTTCAGCACAGTCATCCCGATTGAAGATAACAAGTTCGCGGCGCTTAACTCAGCTGTCTGGTCGGGTGGATCATTTGTTTACGTGCCTAAAGGAATTAAGGTTGATCTGCCCCTGCAAGCTTACTTCCGTCTGAACATTGCCAATGTCGGTCAATTTGAACGATCGCTCATCATTGTGGATGAAGGTGCACAAGTACACTATGTGGAGGGTTGCACGGCTCCCCAGTACACCACCGACTCCTTCCACTCTGGCGTCATTGAAATCATTGTGAAGAAAGGGGCACGCTCGCGCTATAGCACCATCCAGAATTGGTCCACCAATGTCTACAACCTTGTGACTCAACGGGCCAAGGTTTATGCAGACGCCACCCACGAGTGGGTGGATGCCAACCTTGGATCCAAGGTCACAATGAAATATCCATCCTGTTATTTGATGGAACCGGGCGCACATGGCGAAATGCTATCAATGGCGTTTGCCGGTCCCGGTCAACATCAGGATGCCGGATCGAAGATGGTGCATTTTGCTCCGAATACGACCAGCAAGATTATTTCCAAGTCCATCTCGAAGGGCGGCGGACGTTCCTCGTACCGCGGCCTGCTCAAAGTTTATAAAGGGGCGAAAGGAGTCCGTTCCAATGCCACCTGCGATGCTCTCATCCTTGACCCGCATTCTCGTTCGGATACCTATCCGACCATCGAAATTGATGAGGATGATGTCAGCATCGGACACGAGGCCTCGGTCTCGAAAGTAGGTGAGGAACAGTTGTTTTACCTGATGAGTCGTGGCTTGAGCCAGGAAGAAGCCACAACAATGGTTGTCTCAGGCTTTATCGAACCGCTGGTAAAAGAATTACCGATGGAGTATGCCGTCGAGATGAACCGGCTGATCCAACTTCAGATGGAAGGTTCGGTGGGTTGACATGGAAGAGAAACCGAAAGTTGTTGTCTCTCGCACCCGACACCCGGAAGCCCTGACAAGAACCTTTGCATTTACTGCCGAGATGGTTCCAGCCCTTGGCGTTCTTTCAGATTATCGTCAGAAGGCCTGGCAGACATTCAACCGCTTGTCCCTACCAACCATGATTGAGGAAGCGTGGCGGCGCACAGACCTGCGTGATCTGCCTACCGATACGGTCCACCTGCCTATAGATGGAGCATTCCGGAACCTCGAACCTGTCCCGGCAGACTTACTCAAGCCTTTGACTGCTAACAAACATGGTGGACAAGTTGTCCTATTACCCGGTGGTACGAAGCTGCACCTCAGTCAGGACTTGATAAATAAAGGCGTCATCTTCACTGACCTGCATACCGCTGAAAGCAATAACCCGGAACTCGTTACTAGGATGATTGGGCAGACCGTCAGGCCGGAAGAAGGCAAGTTCGCGGCACTGACCGGGGCACTCTCACAGAACGGCGTGGTACTCTATGTCCCCAAAGGTGTAACCGTTGAGCAACCGCTGAACAGCCTGCTGTGGGGTCCAGGTGTGGATTTGGCTTATTTCTCTCATATCCTAGTCTGGGTGGACGAAGGTGCATCGGTGACCTATGTCCACGAATCCGCCTCGCCGGACGAAAACAAACCTGTGCTCCATGCCGGAATTGTTGAGATTAAGATCAGTGATAACGCCTCGCTGCGCTTTGTCGAACTGCAATCGTGGGGACGACACGTTTGGAATTTTTCCCACGAACGTGTCAGCGTGGGTCGCGACGGTAACCTGGACTGGATTTTTGGTGCAATTGGGTCGCACTTGACGAAGAACTTCTCAGAATTGGATCTGGTCGGTGAAGGCGCAACCGGCCGAATGTCTGGTTTTTATTTCACCAACGGGGACCAACACCTCGACCATGATACCCAGCAGAACCACCTGGCACCGCATACCACCAGTGACTTGCTCTTCAAAGGTGCACTGAAAGGTCATAGTCGCTCCGTCTGGCAAGGCATGATTTACGTCGCCCCAGGGGCGGTAAAGACGGATGGTTACCAGGCCAACCGCAACCTCGTGCTCAGCTCGAACGCCCGAGCCGATTCCATCCCTGGTCTGGAAATTCTTGCCGACGATGTCCGTTGTACTCACGGAGCAACCGTCGGAAAACTTGAACAGGAACCTCTGTTCTATCTTAAGTCGCGCGGCATTCCCGACAAGGAGGCCGAACGGCTACTCGTGGAAGGATTCTTCGACCCCATTATGCAACGCATCCCCTTTGAAGGTGTACGCGCCCGCTTCCAGCAGGCGATTCATGAAAAGACGGCGACCCAATGACCGCCAAAGTGCTTGCCAATGATCATACTCACAGCTACAATAATAAACAAAAGAAAAATTCTCGGGGAGGCCCGATGGCACAATTCGCATTTATGCGTTCACCCAGCGTCGAACACAGTTTCGAAGTCGGCGATACTGTGGAAGTCTTTTGCGACCACGAGAAGAGCAGCGAGCGCGTGCGCGGCTGGCTGAAAGGTATTGTCGTTCAGGTGGATAATAAAATGGTAGCAGTTCAATTCCGCTCCAACGTCTTCCTGACCGACGGCTGGATGGTTCCGGACAAGATTCTATGGTATCCGATTACATCGGAGCATATCCGACCATCCGGAACACAGAAAAAACTCGGCAGCAAAGAAATTCTCGAATACTAACTTCCTTATCAAATATGTCCCTAGATGTCAACAATATTCGCAAGGATTTCCCTATCCTGGGCCGCGAAGTACGCCCAGGCATTCCACTCATCTATCTAGACTCTACAGCGACTACTCAAAAACCTCTTGCAGTACTCCAAGCGATGGACGAGTTCTATCGCCACAACAATGCCAATATCCACCGCGGTGTACACACTTTGGCTGAAGAAGCCACGGCGATGTACGAACACGCTCGTCAACGAGTGGCGAAATTTATTCATGCCCCGTCGGCGAGAGAGATTGTCTTCACTCGTAATGCGACCGAGTCCATCAATCTTGTGGCGTATACCTGGGCGCGCGCCAACCTGAAATCTGAGGATGTGATCATCCTCACTGAAATGGAACACCACTCCAATCTTGTACCCTGGCTACAATTGGCGACGGAACGTGGCATAACACTGGAATTTATCCCGGTGACGAGTGAAGGCCTGCTTGACCTGGATGTTTACCGATCGCTACTTACGCGGACCCCAAAACTGGTCGCGTTTAGCGGCATGTCCAATGTTCTGGGGACGATTAATCCTACGGCAGAGATAATCCGTTTAGCGCACGAAGCCGGGGCGCTAGCGCTCGTGGATGGTGCCCAGTCCGTGCCACATCTACCGGTGGATGTGCAGGAGCTTGATGTGGATTTCCTGGCTTTTTCGGCACACAAGATGCTCGGTCCGACCGGCATAGGTGCGCTGTATGCGAAGGCCAGATTACTCGAGTCCATGCCTCCGTTCCTGGGCGGAGGCGACATGATAAAAACCGTCCACCTGAGGTCATTCTCTTCAAATAATATCCCGCACAAATTCGAAGCCGGGACGCCTGCCATTGCCGAGGCAGTTGGGTTTGGTGCAGCGGTGGAATACCTGAGCAGGATCGGTATGGAGGCAGTGGCTGCCCACGAGCAGGAGATGATCGGATACGCTTTGGAACGCCTTGAAGAAATTCCAGGCATTCGTGTCCTGGGTCCGGATGCTGAAAAAAAAGGCGGGGTAGCTGCTTTCACTTTGGATGAAGTACATCCCCATGATGTAGCGCAAATACTGGTAATTTGGATTTATCACCTCTACTTTTTGGAACCATACCAGTGCATTGCCCCACAACT
>CAIQQN010000035.1 GCA_903873975.1 uncultured Anaerolineales bacterium | reverse complement strand
TATCGAATGACAAATGGCAAGCCGATCGAAACAACGCCTTCGAAATAGAAGGACGAATAAAGGATGGTCTTCCTCTTCGTAAAGGTCTTGAATTCCTTGGACGCAACGATCCACGCTTTGGATAGTCTCATTTTGTCTCTTCTATGACCTTGAGATAGGTCTCTTCCAGGCCGGCGGTTAGTTCTGTGACGTATTGGATGCGACCACCGGCAGAGATGACCGCCTGCACGAAGTCGGGGTTTTCCCTCTGAGGATCAGCCAGGGTCAGGATGATCCTGTTCTCTTCCACGCTCAGGCTCTTGGGCTTGAGTTTTTTGACTGCCGCCAGGATGCGATTGTTCATCTTCTCGACCTGGATGGCCGTCCGGCTGCCCCAGACCCTCTTCTCCAATTCTTCCGGGGAGTTCACCGTTAGCAGTTTCGTCTTCAGGATCCCGATGCGGTCGCAGATGCGCTGGGCCTCGTCCAGGTTGTGGGTGTTGATGAAGATCGTCTTGCCTTCTTTTTTGAGCTTGAGGATGAACTCCCTCACCACCCGGGCCGATTCCGGGTCCAGGTTTGCAGTCGGCTCGTCGAAGAACAGCAGCCGGGGGTCGTGGATCAGCGCCCGGGCAATGGCGACCTTCTGCTTCATGCCCTTTGAAAAATCGCTGACAGGCGCGTCCTTCTTGTCCCACAACTCCAGCATCTTCAGGAAATACTCAATCCTCTCTTTTCTTTGCGCTTCAGGACATTCATAGAGCTTTCCGTAGTAGTCGAGATTCTCGTAGGCGCTCAGTTCTTCGTAGAGGCCGACATTGTCGGGGACCAGCCCGATCAATTTCCTGATCGCCAGGGAATCTGCGCCATTCCCAAGTTGGTAGCCTGCGATGCGTGCGTCTCCGCTGGTCCTGGAAATCAGGCAACAGAGCATCCTGATCGTGGTGGTCTTCCCGGCTCCATTCGGCCCGAGCAAGCCGAACACCTCGCCCTCTGCCACCTGGAAGGTCAGGTTATCGACCGCTGTGATCTCCCCGAACTTTTTCGTCAGGTTCTTTACTTCGATCATGTTCATTTTCGCTTGTTGATTCCTTTAAAGCCCAACGCGGACCAGATGGTTATCCCGATGAGGATTACGCAGGAAATGATCCAGACAATGAAAGGCGTTATTGGAAGCGCTCCGGTCTGGAAACTGATTTTGATGAAAACGACAATACCTATGATGACGTCTGCAATGGTCAGCCCCATGGGGATTCTTATAGATAATCTCATCAGCTTCATTTTGGTTTCCTTTCCTTCTCGATCCATTCACGAAATGCCATTTTCAGCGGAATATCCCCCAGTCTTGACATCATACGCTTGATTCTGCATGATCCTGATACACTACAATTGAGCATTATAGGATATGAGCACAGAATTTGCAACAATGAACATAGCAGGTTTTGAATGGCAAGGATTTTGTAGATTGCGGTAGTCTTTTTCTCTTCCTTCAATGGCCTCGTTGACCGGAAACATGAGCGACGAGTGTAAAATAAAAACGCCCCGCACAGGGCGTTTTGCATTAGAATGCACAATCAATGTGTGCCCCCAAGCGGACTCGAACCGCTGTTTGGGCCTTGAGAGGGCCCCGTCCTGGGCCACTAGACGATGGGGGCATGAGCGCGGGTGATTTTATCAGACGGTCATTGAATCGTCAATCAAAAAGACGTGCAGCTCACCCGGGCCATGCACGCCGATGGTCAGGGTCATTTCGATGTCAGCAGTGCGCGATGGGCCGGTGACGATGACCCCTGCCAGGGCAATCCGGACCTCGGGCTTGCCCAGCGCCTCGGCAAGGGTGGGCACCAGCTGGGAGGTTTTCAACACGGCTACGTGTACCTCCGGTAGCAGGGAGGCTGTCAGTGTTTCCCCTGTGCCAGAGGTGAGCACCAGCGAGCCGGTATCGGCGATCCCAGCCAGCGCGCCGGTAACGCCGCAGCGGACGGTCGGGTCAGGTTCCCGGATGGTGGAAATTCCAGATATATGAGGCGCCCCGCTTTCATCCACTAGGACGCGATCAATTCCTTTGGATTCAAGGAATTCCTTCAGCCTGGCAGACAATTCTTTGTCTGAGACGATATAAGTATGCCCGCCAAGGGCTGCAAGTTCTTCGGCGAACTGGTCAGGCAGCGACTTGGGTGGAGGTTGTGTCATGGGTTCAGGAAATCTCTGGCTTTCCTGGGGCCGCGCCGATCCTTCTCTAACAGCTTGCTTGATCTTTCCCCAGCGTGATCGGAAGGGACGGATGACCAGCCGTGGGAAGTCCTTGCTGTAACCCCAGCCCGTCCAGGCCGGGAGGCGCATGAACGAGCGGCGGGGGCTGTAGATCCGGCTGAGCAGGCCGCCCAACCTTTGGAAAACGGCGAACAGGCCGGATATGCCGGCGGCGAACCGGAAGCCTTTCAACCCAAATCCAACCGCAAAAGGAATCCCTACTCCTTCCTTGGTGTTCCCACCGGCTTCACCCAGGTCAGGCTTTTGGGTACTTTGAGGTGAGAGACCAGTGCGAACACGCAAGAGCATCCCCGGCAGGTCAATATCCACCGGGCAGGCTTCCCTGCACGCGCCGCACAACGACGAGGCCTGGGCGAGGAATGCGTACTTCGGGTCCACCAGCGCGCAGGAGATGACCGAGCCGATGGGGCCCGGGTAGATGCTGGCGTAAGCGTGGCCTCCGATTTCGCGGAAGACCGGGCAGGCATTCAGGCATGCTCCGCAGCGGATGCAGAAGAGGGATTCGGCGAGCGGCGATTTGCGCAGCGCGGAGCGCCCGTTGTCGAGCAGGATCAGGTGGCGCACCTGGCCAGGGAGGGGAGAATTGATCAGGCTGGTGTAGACACTGAGTTTTTGCCCGGTGGCCGAGCGCGGCAGGAGTGACAGGAACAGCGCTAGATCGTCGAGAGTGGGAACCAGGCGCTCGATGCCCATCAGCGCCACGTGGACCGGCGGGATGGTGGTGCACATGCGCCCGTTGCCCTCGTTGGTCACAATCGCCAGCGTGCCGGTATCTGCCACGCCGAAGTTGACGCCGGAGAGGCCGATGTCGGCGGTGAGGAAAACGTCGCGCAAAACTTTGCGGGCAATGTTGGTAAGGGTCGGGATGTGCTCGGTGTAAGGAATGCCGAGTTTCTCCTCGAAGAGTTTGCCCACGTCGCCGCGGCGGAGATGGACGGCGGGCGTGATGATGTGACTGGGGCGTTCGCCGCGCAACTGGACAATGTACTCGCCCAGGTCGGTCTCGACGACGCGCAGGCCGGCTGCTTCGAGGGCGTGGTTGAAATTGATCTCCTCTGAAACCATGGACTTGGATTTGGCGACAAGGATCTCTTTACCACGAAGACTCGAGGACACAGGACTATTTGTGCCTGTGTGCCCCGATAAATTTCCTGCAATTTTGAGGAAAACGCGGATGGCTTCGTCAGCGTCCGCGGCATGATGAACCTGGATGCCGTTCTTCTCAACGTTGGCGATGAACTGCGCCAGGTACTCGTCCATGTGCGCAACCACGTCTGCTTTAATGGCATGGGCGCGCAGGCGGCGCTCCGGGTAGTCGGGGAGAGAGGCAAGGGCGGCGAGACGCCCTTCCTTGCGGCGCTGGGCGTTATTGTCCAGGGCGAGTTGCAGGTTCTCGTCGGCAATGGACTGGCGGATGCGGGCGCGGAAAGCGTTCACAAGGGTTTCACTCCAATGTAAAGGCCGCGTCCGTAGATCCCTTCTGCATCATGAAACACCTCCAGGTTGCTGGCGCGGAAAGCGGCAAGGTATTCCTCCTTGGTAAAAAGGGTCAGCACATGATGCTCGGTGAAATGTTCAATGCCTTTGGGAGTGCCGACCAGGAAGTGGAAGTCGAAGTACGAGCGGTTGTCTTTCCTTCCGCTCAGGTTCATGCGGGCGATCTTCAGCTCGGGCTGGTCGACGAAGCTGGCATGCACGGAACCGGTATGCCAGTCCTCCGGTGTAAACCACGGCTCGACCAGGAGCACACCGCCGGGGAGCAGATGCCGGCCCATGGTGCTGACGGCTTGCTCGAGCTGGGCGAAAGTCTTCATGTAGCCGATGGCACTGAACAGGCAGGTGACCACGTCGAACTGCCTGTTCAGGTTGAATTTGCGCATGTCCCCCCAGTGAAAGGGGATGCCGGGATGTTTCTCACGCGCCACGGCGAGCATGTCCGCGGCAATATCCAGGCCTTCGACCTGATAGAACTCCGCCAGGAAGCCGGCGTGGAGGCCGGTCCCGCAGGCAACGTCCAGCAGGATGTTCCCGCCAGTCTTTTTATATTTATTTGCCATCTCGTGGATGGTGCGCGCTTCGGCAGCATAATCCTTGCCCATGGCCTGGTAGACAGTATCGTAGAGGTGAGCGGATCTGCTATACATGCGAATCCTTTTCCGTTCAGCGGGAATTGAGGACCTCGGCCAGGTGCACCACCTTCTGGGGCTTTTCCATCCGGTGCAGCCCTCCCAGGATGTGCATCAGGCAGCCGGTATCGGCAACCACCAATGTGGGAGATCCGGTCTTTTCGAAATTGGTGATCTTGCGTTTCAGGAATTCCGCCGAGAGTTCGGGGTGCTCCACCGAGAAGACTCCACCGAAGCCGCAGCAATCTTCGCGTTCGGGGAGTTCGATGATTTCGGCCTCCTTGACCGCCGCCAAAAGTGCGCGCGGCTGTCGGTCCACGCCCAGGCTGCGCAGGAGATGACAGGAAGGATGATAGGTTAGTTTTCCCGGCCAGCAGGCCGATAGTTCAGTAACCTCGCGCACGTCCACCAGGTATTCGGTGAATTCGTAAGTGCGTTCTGCCAGGGCTTGGGCGCGCGGCAGCCACGCCGGGTCATCTTTGAACAGCTCGCTGTAACCGTGTCGCACCATTGCCGCACACGAGCCGGAAGGGATGATGATGGCGCCGGTGGTTTTCTCAAAGAGGCGGATGGTATTCTTGGCCAGCGGGCGGGCTTCCGAGCGCAGCCCGGCATTGAAAGCTGGCTGCCCGCAGCAGGTCTGGACGGACGGGAAATCCACCCGCGCCCCGGCCCGGTTCAACACATGGACCATTGCCTCGCCAATCTGCGGGAAGAAGGAGTCGATCAGGCAGGTAACGAAAAGTTGGACGGTATCGGCCATAATATCTCCTGGAAAATTGTACTTCACAATTGCGTTAAAGGTTATACAATTATCAAGTATTTTGGTATGATTACCCGCTTGGAAGGATTAAACGATGCCTGCATTCCTCACAAAAACACCCAATCATTTCGATCTTCCGCGCCGCATTAATCGGCTGGGCGAACTGGCCTTCAACCTGTGGTGGACATGGAACCCGCATGCCCAGCGACTTTTCAACCGGGTGGACAATGCCCTGTGGGAGCGGCTCAACCATAACCCGCTGCGCTTCCTGACCTCCGTCGGGCGGTTCGAGATCAATGCCGCTGCCCAGGACCCCATCTACCTGGAACTGTATGACCGCGTCTTTACCAGTTTCGATGATTACCTGAAAACCACCGATACCTGGATGGCCCGCACCTACAAGACCCGCGGCAAGCAAACCATTGCCTACTTCTCGATGGAATTTGGCCTGCACGAGATTCTGCCGATCTACTCCGGCGGTCTGGGGGTGCTGGCTGGCGACCATCTGAAGCAGGCCTCCGACCTTGGCCTGCCATTGGTGGGTGTGGGCCTGATGTACGCTGAGGGCTACTTCACCCAGCGCATCTCCGAAGACGGCTGGCAGGATTCGATCAATAACCCGCTCAATTTTGACGAGCTCCCGGTCATGCTGGTGCTGGATAAAGATGGGGAACTGCTGAAGATAACCGTTAACTTCCCCGACCGGGCAGTCAATGCCTGCATCTGGGAACTGCGGGTCGGGCGCGTCCCGCTTTACCTTCTGGATAGCGACCTGGATGAGAACACCCCCAATGACCGTAAATTGACCACCCGCCTGTACTGGAGTGACATTGACCTGCGGGTGGCCCAGGAAGTACTGTTGGGTATCGGCGGTGTACGCGCCCTGCGGGCCATGGGCTACGAACCGGGTGTCTGGCATATGAACGAGCCGCATGCTGCCTTCCTGACCCTCGAGCGGGCACGCGAACTCGTCATCACAGGTTTGACATTTAAAAAGGCCATCGCCAAAACGCGCAAAGGCAATGTTTTCACCACGCATACACCCGTCCCGGCCGGGAATGATGAATTTCCCCTTTGGCTAATTGACAAAAACCTCGCCAACTTCTGGTCTGAACTTGGTTTGACGCGCGACCAGTTTGTGGACCTGGCCCGTCACCAGCAATCCTGGGGCGAGACCTTCAGCATGGCCATCCTGGCTCTGCGTCTCTCGGATGGTCACAATGCCGTTTCAGAATTGCATGGACGCGTCTCACGCAAAATATGGCACTTCCTCTGGCCCGAAATCAAAGATGATGATGATGTACCCATCACCTATATAACGAATGGTGTTCACACCCCCACCTGGATGGCTCGTCGCCAGCGCATCCTGTTCGATAAATACCTGGGCGAAGGCTGGCTCGAGCGTCTCGATGACCCGGAGACCTGGGTGAAAGTTGACAGCATTCCCGATAACGAGCTGTGGGCGGTCCGCATGCACCTCAAACGCAAGCTGGCTTTCTATGTCCTCAACCGTGTCCGTACGCGCTGGATGAATGGAGGCTTCCAACCGGTGCAGGCCATCGCCTCCGGGGCCATGCTCGATCCCTATGTGTTGACCATCGGCTTCGCCCGCCGCTTTGCCACTTATAAGCGCGCCAGCCTGGTCTTTAGTGATCTCAGCCGCCTGCTTGAAATGGTTAACCGTCCCAACCGCCCGGTACAAATAATTTTTGCCGGAAAGGCTCATCCCGCCGATGAACCCGGCAAGATGCTCATTCAGGAAGTCTACCGGGTCGTCAAAAAGGCTGAAAATGGCGGACGGCTGGTCTTTCTTGAG
>CAIQQN010000034.1 GCA_903873975.1 uncultured Anaerolineales bacterium | reverse complement strand
CCATTATCCATAAAGATTCCCCATTGACAGTTTAAACATAATCCAAAATCTTGAAATGCATCTTTTGAAATAGAATCGGGTAATTCATCTACTATGACCTGAGCACTGCGCAGTCCGGTGAAATCGTCCACTCTGTCCGGTCATGCTGTCCAGAGTGCGGAGCGAAGCGACGCTGGTGAAAACATTATATATCAACTGGACGACATGGGGACAGCCGCCCGTGTTTTTCTTTGAGAATCTCCCGTAAGAGTGAGTCGATAGGAATTGTGAATAATGCGATCCAGTATCGAATCAGCGATCGTAGGATCTGGGAGTCGGGCAAACCAATCTGCCACGGGGACTTGCGAGGCAACCAGAGTCGAGACCCGGCCAAAGCGGTCATCGAATACTTCCAACAAGTCCCGAGCTTCTGAAGCGGTGAGCGGGTCTCGCATCCAGTCATCCAGGATAAGCAGGTCTAGTTTTGCCAGACTGGCGAGCAAGGTAGGATAAGAACCGTCAAGGTGGGATTGGGCCAATTGGAATAGCAGACGGGAAGTACGGTAGTAGCGCACCGCGTGGTCGTTTCTGCAGGCAGAAAGTCCAAGGGCTGAAGCGAGGTAAGTTTTCCCACTGCCTGTCGGGCCAAGGACCAGGGTATTAAGGTGGCTGGCGATCCAGACACACTGGGAGAGTTCAAGTACAAAGCGGCGATCGAGCCCACGTGCGGAAGACAGGTCGAGATCTTCGATCGAGGCGGGCTGGGGGAAACTGGCCAGGCGGACTCGGCGCTGGATGCGCCGGTCGTGGCGGTGAGTGCATTCCAGGTCCACCAGGAGAGCCAATCGTTCTTCGAAAGCCAGTTCGCTGTATTGTGGGTTGCGCAATTGCTCCAGCAGGCCTTCCCGGAAAGAAGGCAGGTGGAGTTGGACGAGTTTGTCGAGCAGGGGTTGGGTAAGCATAGCAGACTGCCTCACTGATAATAGGTTTCGCCACGGATGTTCTCATGGGTGGGTAGGGACGAAAGGACCTCCTGGTTCACAGACGGGGGGATGTGCTCCAGGATCTCCTTGAAGCCTCTGTAGTTCAGCAGCTTGGCCTGAAGGGCCATCTGGCAGGCGGTTTCCATCTGCAGGCGGGAGACCTGGCTGGATAATCTCAAGATGCCCAGGCAGGAACGGAAGGCCTGTTCGGGGTGTCGGCGGGAAGCCAGGATGGCCTGGATCAATTGGGAAGTCTGGGGACCGATCTCCCCTCCCCAACGAGTGAGACGCTCCCCGCTCCATTCGGCAGCTTTCTGGTGTTTGGGTGGCATATCGGCAGGCCGGGTCGAATACCGGCCGGGGAGACCATTGCGCGGATGAAGGGCAACCGGCTCACGCTTGCTCTTGTGGTAGATTGCCACCATGTGCTCGGTGGCCCGGATGCGCACTTCTTCGTGGATCAGGGTGTAAGGCACGGAGTAGAAGTGTTTATCGAACTCCACGTGGTAATCGATGTTCACCCGGGTGGTTTTTGTGGTCGCATATTCAAAGGGCTTTTCCGGCAATGAACGCAGAGCTGGCTGATCCAGTTCTTCGAACAGCTCCCGCCGGGATCTTTCCAGATGCTCCATCTGCCGATGGTTCAGCTCTTCCAACAACTTCAAGATCGCCCGGTTCAGTTCGGCCAGGCTGAAGAAGGTGCGGTTGCGTAGGCGGGCCAGGATCCAGCGCTCCACCACCTGCACGCCCACTTCTACCTTGGCCTTATCACGCGGTCGGACGACTCGGGCCGGGATCACCGCCAGGCCATAGTACTCCGCCATTTCCTGATAGGTTGGGTTGAGATCGGGTTCATACCGACATGGCTTTTTCACCCCCTGCACGAGATTGTCCGGCACCAGGATCTGTGGCAAACCACCGATATAGGCAAAGGCGCGAACATGGCCCCCGATCCAGTTCGGCATGGTCTGGTTGCTCTGTGCTTCGGCATACGTGTAACTGCTGGCACCCAACACAGCCACAAAGACCTGCGCCCGGGTCACTTCCCCCGTCTCCGGATTGGTGATCGGGATCGTGTCTCCAGCATAATCCACATACAGCTTCTCGCCTGCCTTGTGCACCATCCGTATCGGCGGTTTGAGCTTTCCTGCCCAGCGTCGGTACAGTTCACAGAATTGGGAGTGGCCGTACCCGTCCGGATACTGTTCCCGATATT
>CAIQQN010000033.1 GCA_903873975.1 uncultured Anaerolineales bacterium | reverse complement strand
TGGCGGATCTTCTGCCCAAAGGCCCGCCGCCGTTCCGAATAACGGGCAGCGATCTCAAGCGCGGCGCGGCCCATGCCGACCGCTCCGCAGGCGGAGGTCATCCGTTCCGGCACCATCATGCTGTGGAAGACCTGCGTTCCCTGCCCTATGCCCGCTTCACCGCCGAGGACATTTCCAACAGGGACCGGCGCATCGTGGAATACCAGCCGGCCGGTACCGCCGCCGCGTGTGCCCATCAGCCCGTAAACATGCTCCACCTTGACACCCTCGCCGCGTTCCACCAGGAAGGCGGTCATGGCTTGCTTGGGATCGTCAAACCCTTCGACCTTGCCGTAGACCAAAAGCAGATCCGCGCCTTCGGCCCCGACTACAAATCGCTTCTGGCCGTTGAGATAGAACATATTTCCCTGGCGGCGGGCGCGTGTGGTAGCTGCGAAGAAATCCGAGCCGCCGCGCGGTTCGGTTAGCCCCTCAGCGACGGTCATCTGGCCGCGTAACATCGGCTTGAGGTATTTTTCCTTCTGCTCCTCGGAGCCGAAAACGTGGATTGCCTCACCGACGATGGATACCAGCGAATACAAGCAAGCCAGGGAAGTACCGAGTGTACCCGCTTCCTCCAGGGCGACCAGTTCCGAAGTCCACGGTAGGCCGCGCCCGCCCCAGTGCGGGTCGAAGCGCAGCCCCAACAGGTTGCAGCGGGCGGCTTCCTGTAAATACTCGCGAGGATAGATCACTTTTTCCGCGTCCATATCCAGCAACAACTGGCGCGGAATGGAACGGACAAATGCCTGCATTTCAGCCTGCAGTGCTTTCTCATCGGCGGTCAACATGGATTCGATGGACATGCTTTCCTCCTATTTTAACCAATCGTTATATGTTCGGATTCAAACTGCCCCGGACTGCATCGCATCGACTGAGAGCGGGTTTTCCATTTTATACGCTGAAATGCTTTATGAATACTCGCCTGCGCTTGTGTTGTCTCTTCTCGTAATACTTCCATTGTCCCTGGACGTTCTGGTTCGTTTCGAGTTCCGGGTTGGATTCCACTTTTGTAATACCGAGTTTGTTGAATACACTGTGCATCTTATTCATCAGGATGGCGTTCACGCCTTTACCCTGATATTCCGACCTGACGGCAACCAGGTACAGGTCTGCCCGGTCGTTCTTTTTAAGTGCTCTCAGGAGATAAATAAACCCAAATGGAAAGAGATTTCCCTTTGTTTTTTGGAGTGCAAGGGATAGTGACGGCATGATGACGCCAAATGCAACCATGCGGTTATCCTGGTCCATGACCATTGGCACGAAGTCGGGGGTCACGAAGCCGAAGTATTGATCGATGTAAGCCTCGACCTGTTTTTCGGTCAGAGGTACTACGCCGTACAAATGCCTATATTCGTCATCGATCAATTGGAACAGTTCTTTGGCGTATCGCAGCAGTTCTTTCTTGTTGCGCAATTCCAAAAGCTTAAGCTTGTTACGCCGCAGGGCGATATCCGCGATCCGGGCGATGGTCTCATTGGGTTCGGGCGGCACCGAAAACTCATATTCCATCCAGTCGGTATCTTTGACATACCCCAATGCTTCCAAGTGTTTTGGGTAATAAGGATGGTTATATATGGTTGCAAGTGTACCAAGCTGGTCGAAGCCATCCACAAGCATCCCCTCCCGATCCAGATCGGTAAAGCCGAGCGGACCGTGCACGGCGGTCATGCTGGTCTCCTTTGCCCAGGTTTCGACTGTCTTGACCAATGCCTCGGATACGCTCGGATCATCAATGAAATCGATCCACCCGAAACGCATATAGGGTTGTCCCCATTTTTCGATATGCTTCCGGTTAAGAATGCCAGCCACCCGGCCGACAATACGGCCGTCCCGCCAAGCCAGCCAATAACGCGCCTCGCAGTGTTCAAAAGCTGGATTCTTGTCCCGGCGCAGGGTGTTAAGTTCGTCGAACAGGAGTGTGGGAACCCAATATGGGTTGCCGCGGTACAGTTCGAAGGGAAAATGGATGAAGGATTTAAGCTCTTTCAGATTGATTACTTCTTTGATGTGTATGTCCATGGAATTATCCTTTCCATAATCATTAGACATCTTGTAAAAGTGGGTTGTGGTGGTGACTTTAGTCGTTTTTTGCCAAGAAACCAACGACTGTCCCCTTCGGGGATGATAAAGTCGTTACTACGAATTGCTTTTTAAGTAATGCAAGATTTCCATTTATATTACCTGCGGCGGCTGCGGCTCCAGCCTGACTTTTCCGGCTTTTTCGCCTTTTCAGCGGGCGCGCTTTGACTGGAGGGCAGAGCCAGGGGGGCGTGGAGGGTTTGCTGGTAGTAATCGTCCAGCAGCATGGTGATGATGGGTAATTCTTCTTCGCTTTCGGACAGGCTACGGGCGAGAGGCGTAAACCGGCGCGAGCGCTCAGACTGGAGCTTATCCCGCTCGCGTAGGCGCGCTTCGAGCAGGGCGGTAGTCCGTTCGGCCACTACGGCGGCCACATCCGCATCGGAGGGAATGGGACGTTCTTCAAAGGGGATGCTGTAGGTTTTGGCGATCTTATTGAGCGTGTACTTTTCCAGCCGATTGACCAGGGAGATGGCCACCCCGCTGGCTCCGGCACGACCGGTTCGCCCGGCGCGGTGTATATAGGCTTCCAGCTCGTCGGGCGGCTCGTATTGGATGACGTGCGACAGGGCAGGGATGTCGAGCCCGCGGGCTGCCACGTCGGTGGCAACCAGAAAACGCAGGGTTCCCTGCCGGACACGGTCGAGTACGCGTTCGCGATCGGTCTGGGAGAGGTCGGCACTCAACTCGTCCGCGTCGTATCCGAAGCGCTGCAAGACCACCGAAATGTAATGGACCCGGGCTTTGGTATTGCAGAAGATGATGGCGGAGGTCGGGTTCTCGACTTCGATCAGGCGTACCAGACTGCGGTCCTTATCCATGCCGGGGACAATGTAGAAGACGTCCTCGGTCTCGGTGACATTGATATGGTCAGTGCTCAGGTTGAGAAATTCCCCGTCGCGGATGAACTCCTGGGCTGTGCGCAGAACCGAATCCGGGAAGGTGGCCGAGAACATGCAGGTATGGAGGGGACGCCTGGGCAGGTAGCGCTGGACTTCACGCATATCGGGGTAGAAGCCCATTGAGAGCATGCGGTCAGCCTCATCGTAAACCATCGTTTTGAGTTGTTCAAGCGAGAAGGTGCGTTTAAGCAGATGGTCGAGCACCCGTCCCGGTGTACCAATGACGATGTGCGCGCCTGCTTTAAGGTTGGACATTTGCGCCCCGTAGCCCACGCCTCCGTAGACGGCCACCGTGCGCAAACCGGTATCGCCGCAGATCTTTTTCGCCTCCTGCCAAACCTGGCGGGCCAGCTCGCGGGTCGGGACGAGGATGAGGGCCTGGCAGACCGGTCGGGACGGGTCTAGGCGGGTCAACATAGGCAGTAGGAACACGCCGGTCTTGCCACTGCCGGTGCGGGCCTGGAGCATCATGTTGCGCCCGGCCAGCAGATAGGGGAGGGCGCGCGCCTGGACCGGTACGAGCGAAGTCCAACCGGCACGCGCGGCAGCCTCGCGCAGAGGCTTAGGCAGGTCTTCGAGGGTGATGTCGGACAGCGGGTTGCGCGGCTCGCCAGGGGAAGAGGTGAGGGTATCTTTCATTGAGTTCTCAATATTTGTCGGGTGAATGGTGATGTTAGTATATCAAATAACAACCAGAGATGAACAGAGATAAACATAATTTGGCAGGGCTTTCTCAAAGTACATGTTTTCAGCCCTAGCCTCGGCCCCTCCCAGAAATGGAGCTTCGGCGCCTCGCGGTGCCGAAACAGCCGATGGCGTTCATCGAAGGCTCGCGCCTTCGATGTGGCGCACTGCGACTTGAAGCCGCAGTGCGCGCATGACGCCGCCTCGGCTGGGGAGACCTGCGGTCATTTGCCGGGGCGGGTCAGGAGACCTCGCCCCAAACCCGGGGGGCATTCGTTTTTGAATAAAAAAAAAGAGGAACGAATTCCTTTGCGTGGAGGCGTCGTTCTCATCGAGAAGTCCTTCATATTTTAGTATGCCTATAAGAGAGCCATTTTGGGCGGCGATTTGAATTTGAGGAACGAAGAACGAAGAGACGTCAGGAAGTTGACACGTTGACACGTTGAAATGTTCCCGTAAGAGGCGAGTGCAGACGCAGATTTGATGGTGAAGATACATGGGAAAGTGTGTCATGTACTCCAGCCTGCGGAAAGAGGGGGAGAACGTCCCGGCTAGTCATATTTGGCGACTCATGTCGCCAAATCGGTCGATAGCAGCTTGACGCCGCTTCGACTCATGGCGACTCGTCCCACGGGAATCCCTTAACGGGGACGATGTATCGTGCGCCTACTACGGCTACAGATATTCAATTGTCAAGCATACAAGAAAATACGGCAAGAAAGACCAGGAGTGCCGCAGACTCTTGTCTGCGGCATGGCTCTGTGCAGCTTGAAGCTGCAAGCGCGCAGCCTTGCCGTGCCCGACAATATTATAGAACATATGTTCAGTTGAGTCAAGAGGAGAATCCGGGAAGCAGAAAGGACTGATCCTGACGAGTACAAACCAAGGCTTCCTTCGCGCTACTTTCGGTGATGAAATCATCGTCAGCTATGGCAAGAAGATCACTCTCAAAGCCATCCAGAAGAAAGTAGCCGGTAAAATGTTGGATACTATCCTCATTGGTTTGCCGGTCACGTAAAGCAATTCCGATCAGAAACCACCGCCCAGGACCAAAAATCGGACTTGGGTGGTCTTGTTTTTCATATAAAATTTTAAGCCCCTGACGGGGCTTCACCTTTGGCGTCGTTGCTGACGCGGCCCATGGTTCTGAATAGGTTAGGTGGGCGTACAGGTTGATTGATTTGTTATTTCTGTTAATCGTTTTAGTGTATTGCCGTATAATATTGTTTCTAGAGATTATTACCTTCAAATCAATAATATTTGGAGATATACCAATGGAAATAAGTAGTGTAGATTGCCCAAAATGTGGTGGTAGCATTTCAGACCAGATAAGGCAAGGAAAGCTATTCAAGTGCAGTAATTGTGGAAGTACACTTGTCTGGCCTGAAAGTCAATCTAAACTCGTTCTAAGTTTCGGTCTAAGGCTTTGTCCTGAATGTGGTATCGATAATGAGCAAAGTCGTAATTTTTGCAGAAATTGTGGGTCTGTATTAATTAAGACCTGTTCTGTTTGTAATGAATCATTTTATGTGGGTGATAAATTCTGCCCGAATGGTCATGACTATGAATACGAACGCCAAAAGTCGGAAGAGAAGAAAAAACAGGATGTTGAATTCTATCTTCAAGAAGCCAAGATCTGTACCTCGAACGGCAACATTGAACAAGCAGAACAAATATTAGAAGAAGCCTTGTCTGTAAATCTAGAATGGGCTCCACTAATAGCAGGTTTTCCTCGCTCTCCTCAACAAATAAAACCCGTTTCAGGATATGCTTTATTGGTTCACCTTTCTGGAAAATCAGGGAAAAAACAATCTGCAGTTCAATATTTCAAACGCATGTTGCAGCTAAATCCTACGTATCCTGGTGATAGTTTTGCTCGGCAAGCAGCACGAGAGGCAAAGATCGAGAGAGAAGCGAAAGTGATAGCTAATGAAATGGGAGTCTCATGGACTTCGTGGGAATAATTTTTCCAGATGGATAGAGAAGGCTAACTCTTAACGTACCTTTTCTTTACCCAATCCTCCATCTCCATCCTGATATCTCGGAAGAACACCGGGACGGTGTCCCACGGCTCCCCCAGCTCCCGCCGCACGGCTGCCCACACCACACCTGGTAAAGGCACAATGTTGTACGTATTTTCGCGGATCACCCGCTGCACCGCCAACTCCAGCAAGCCGAAGGGCACTCCCCCCAGCGATTTCGCTAATATCTCCAGGTCGGTCCGCCTCTACGGGTTTCACCACCGCCTTCCATAGCTCCGCCAACATTCCCAGTCCCGAGTTAAAAAAACGTTCATGCTTTTGGATAACCCCTTGCAATGCCCCTGCTGAGCGTTTATACTCAGCTGGAATAGCATAAGAGCTTTTCAATTTTTATGGAGACTACATGGAAGACCTTTATCGCGAGATCATCATAGACCACTACAAGAACCCGCAGTACCGCGGCCATCTTGACCCGAACAACATCCACTTCGAGGACGATAATCCCCTGTGCGGCGACCACATCGAAATCACCTTGCGCGTAGACGAATCTGGCAAAGTGACCGATGGCCGTTTCGACGGCAAGGGCTGCGCCATATCCCAGGCTTCGGCGGACCTGCTAATTGAGTCCATTATTGGGAAATCGCTGGATGAAGTCAAGAAACTGGCCAAGCAGGACATCCTGGATTTGCTTGGGATCGAACTCGGTCCGGTGCGCCTGAAATGTGCGCTGCTCCCTTTGAAGGTGCTCAAGGCAGGTGTTTACGGTTTGGGCGAATCCAGCGACGAATTAGTCGAATAAGGCATCAGGGATCAGGATATTAGATCTGATCCCCATTGCTTGATAACCTGATCCTTATGTTCAATTACATCCAGCTCGATCCATCCAAACTCGAATACATTGAAATCGCTCCAACAGACCAGATTCCAGATGGCGAGCGACTGTTCGTCGAACTTGGTGGAAAATCGATCGTGCTCTTCAACCTGGCCGGAAAGTTATTCGCCATTGGGGATGTCTGTTCCCATGATAACGGCCCGGTTGGCGACGGGGAGATCGAAGAGAACGAGATCATCTGCCCGCGCCACGGGGCACGCTTCGATATCCGCACCGGTAAAGCCAATTCCCTGCCGGCAATAGTAGACATCCCGGCTTATCCGGTCCGGGTGGTGGATGGGATGGTTGAGATTGGGATGCCGAAAACATAAGGGACAAAACGGGATTCAAAAAGACGGAAGCCAGACGGCCTCCGCCTTTTTTGTTACTTCAAACAGCCCTGGAATTCCCTCTCCACCAACTCTGCCGCGGCTTCCAGTGCGGTGCGGACCTCGTGACTGAGTCCCACACCCACGCTGAAATCTTTCCCTGTAATCCCAATCAATGTGACCCGGCACTTTGCCAGCGAGGGAACCAATGAGCGACCCAGTCGCAGGGTCTCGGTCACGCCCCACCCATGTGCGGACCTGGCGTCCGGGGTGAAACTTGTCAACTCATCCGGGCCAAGACGGATAACCGTCCCGGCGGAGGCAGACGACTGGACCATATCCACGAGGATGGCCGCATCCATGCCTTCCAGCAGGTCAAGCAAGGCCAGATCTGGCAGTTCGGAGAGTTCCACCTGCACCTGCGAGGCACTGTCGGGATGCCGGGCCTGCCACAAGCGGACTACTTCCAACCCGGCGGCGTCATCCCGGCGCAGGGATTGGCCGATCCCAAGGATGAGAATATTCATGGGTAAATTTTACCGCCAAGACAGGCTTTTGGTGGTAATTGTTCATCCTGTAGGCAGAGTTTTCACAAAGTTGGAAAGCCTGGAAATCCCAACTCCCACCTCGCCCCAAGACAGGTGTTTCGGCGCCCCATGGCGCCGAAACTACCGATGGCGGCTTGACGCCGCCTCGGTTAGAAGAAGATCTTGGGGTGATGGCGGACGGCAAAGTCGTCCGCC
>CAIQQN010000032.1 GCA_903873975.1 uncultured Anaerolineales bacterium | reverse complement strand
TCGCCTCGGGGTCGGATTTGCGCAGTTTCAGAAAAGCCGGGAAGAGCATCAGGTAGGGCAGCAGGAAGATGATGGAACTAAAGGCGAACAGCGTCCAGAAGAGGTCTTCGTTGCTGCCGGCCATGAATCCGTAAACGATCACCACCAGTGTTGATACGATGCCGGTGATGATGTACGCACCGACCGGGGTCTTGTTGACCGAGTGCAGTTTTCCAAAGACCGCCGGCAGGGTGCCTTCCTCGGCGGCCTGGGCGGCGGTGCGGTTGGCGCCCATCGTCCAGGTGACCATATTGGCGAAGAAGGTGTACAAGGCGCCGATGCCCAGGATGGTAACGACAACGCTGGCAATGGTCGATGTGCCGAGCACGGCCCTGAGCGTGTCCACGATGCCGGAGACCAGGCCGAGTTGCTCGAGCGGCAGGGCCAGCAGCATGCCGACCGTGGCAAACAGGTAGAAGAACGCGATCAGCGCACCGGCGGTGATGATGGCTTTCGGGATGTCGCGGCCGGGGTTCTTCATCTCGCCGCCTGCACCGGACATGAGTTCGAAGCCCAGGAAGTTGTAGACGATAACCGGCAGGAACATCAGGCCGATATCCCAGGTGGGGATCAGGGCTTTGACCGACAGGTCATTGGCAACTCCGTTGCGGACGGCAAACACGATGCCGCCGATGCCCAGCACTAGGATGATGACCACCTTCAGGATGGCTCCCAGGTTCGGCACCCACTTCCCCACCTCGAGCGTGATGACACCCACCAGTACGGTGACCCAAGTCATTACGATGCCGATGATGATGATCCACGCCAGGCTCAGATCAGGGAAGAACAGCTGGGCAAGCACCCCGGCGAAGAGCACGTAGACCGAGGGCATCCACAGGGCTACATTGATCCAGTAGTACCAGGTGGTACGGGCGGCCCACTTGTCGCCGAAAGCGCGCCGCACCCAGACGTAAATCCCCCCCTGCTCTGGGTAGGTTGAACCAAGTTCGGCAGTGATCAATCCGTAGGGGATGAAGAACAGCACCAGGGTGATGATGTACCAGGTGATGGTCGAAGCGCCGATGGAGGCCGATGCGCCCAGTGTATCGAGCACAATGATGGCGCAGATGGAAAACAGGACCATATCCAGTCCGCGCAGGACTTTTTTGAAGCCCATCGATTTGGTTTCCGCAGTCATCTTTTTCTCCTTGGACTATATCCCGAATTTCAGGTTATTCAACATCGCCTCGATCTGGCCCTGATGGAAGGCTTTCAGTTCCTCCGCAGGCCGTTTCAAGCGCGGGTACACCAGGTAAACCAGCAGGCCCTTCTCGGTGTGCAGGCGGTTCTCCGACTGGTCGAATATGATGGAACGCGGGTGATCCATGACTTCATCCGTGGCTTCCACCCCGCGCGAAGCCGGCAGGCAATGCATAAACTTGCAGTGCGAGGGGGCTTTCTCGAACAGGGTCTTGTTGACCTGGTAGGCAGGCATGAAAGCCGCGCGCCGCTCGGGGATCTGGTCTTCCTGGCCGACCCACCACCACAGGTCGGTGTAGATGAAGTCCGCCTCGCGGACGGCTGCCAGCGGGTCTTCTGTGACCGTGAGCCTGCCACCCGATTCCTGGCAGTTCTTCTGCGCCCAGGCCTGCCACTCGGCAGGCGCCTGGTATTTCTTCGGCGCAGCGTGGGTGAAATGCATGCCCATCCGGGTGCAGATCAGAATCAGCGACGAAAGGACGTTGGTCGCGTCCCCGATGAAGGTCACGTTCAGGTCTTCGAGTTCCTTCCCGGCCGGCATATGCTCCATCATGGTGGTCACGTCGCAGACAACCTGGGTGGGATGGTTATAATCCGTCAGCCCGTTGATGACCGGCACGTCGGCATGTTTGGCCAGTTCGGTGATGGTGGCATGTTTCAGCGTGCGGGCTTCGATGACGTCGCACATGTGCGAAAGGACCTTGGCCGTGTCATACAATGACTCGCGCACGCCGAGGTGGATCTCGCCCGGTTTTAAGTACAGGGCATGCCCGCCGAGTTCGGTCATGGCCACCTCGAACGAGACGCGCGTCCGGGTGGAGGGTTCCTCGAAGATCATGGCCAGGGAGGCATCCTGCAGCAGTTTCGGAGTGCAGCCTTGTTTGTCGGCGGCCTTGATGCGGCGGGTGAGTTCGATGATATTGAGCAGTTCCTGCCTGGTGAAGTCTTGCGTATCAATAAAGTGCCTGAGCATGGATAATCCTTTATTTGATTGGGATAGGCGCGACCTTGATGGTCGCCCGGGAAGGGAAAAACCCTTTCCCTACGAAATATCGAAATCTTCCTTCTTTGGCATCCACTCGTCAATGTTACGCAGGATGCGCGGCACCAGTGCGTAGCGGGTCACTTTGACACCCGCGATATCCGGCAGGGTGCGCCCCAGGAATTCGCGCAGTTCCGCGTTGTCCTTGAAACGCGCCTCGATGGAGATCTCCTGCGTTTCCTGGCCGAGAGCCACGTAGGTTACCTCGGGCATGGCCATGAGCCGGTCGAGGATGGCTGCTTCCAGGTTCGCCTCGGCTTCGAGGAAAATGTCGGCAGCGGTAAGATAGCCAAAAGCCAGCGGGTCCAGGATGGCTGTTAAACGGATCGCACGATCCGTAACAAGCCGCTCGATGCGTTTGCGGATGGTGCGTTCGTTGGCGCCTGTCTGGCGGGCAATATCCGAGGCAGAGGCGCGCGCCTCCGCGTGGAGTGCCTGGATGATTTGATAATCGAGAGCGTCGAGGCGGATCTTTCGGGGCGGCATTTTGTTCCGTTCCGGTATTATATAATTCCGATTACGGTATTATTGTACAAAATCCTGGATCTGAATAATAGTGCCAAATGTCATCTTTTTTATTTTCGCTAACCCGTTCCGCCTAAAAAAGCGTAAAATAGGAATGTCGGAGTATTCAGCACTTGTCAAGGAGTCGTTTTATGGGAAAGAAAGTTGCTGTCGTAACCGATAGCACCGCCAGCATCCCTGAGCCGATGTTAAAGGAATTGGACATCCACACGGTGGCGTATTACATCCATCGCGGCGAGGAGGTGCTGCGCGACCTGGTGACCATCCAGCGCGAAGAATTCCTGAACTGGTTGATCACCGCCAGGGTCCTGCCAACAACGGCCAGCCCCGGTCCCGGCGATTATTTCGAGACTTACGAATCCCTGATGGAAGAGGGTCACGATGAGATCATCAGCATCCATATGACCTCGAAAGGCAGCGGCGCCTACCAGGCCGCGCTGGTGGCCCAATCCATGATAAAAGAAAAGGATCCGGAGGTGCGTGTTGAGGTGATCGACACCCGCAACGTTTCGCTCTGCCAGGGGTGGATGGCGATCGAAGCTGCTCGCGCCGCCCTGGCTGGCCTGTGCCTGGATGAGATCGCGACGAAGGTCCAGCGCATGATCCCGGTCGCGCGCATGATCCAGACCGCGGATACGCTCAAATATCTGTATATGGGTGGACGCATCGGCAAAGCCACCAACCTAGTCGGCTCTTTGCTCAATATCAAGCCGCTCATTGGCATGGAAGATGGCGAGATCGTCCCATTGGGGGTGGCCCGCGGCCGCGGGCATGCCTACCAGGCCATCGCCAACAAAGTGGAAGAGACCCTCGGCAAAGGCAGGGCCAGGATCGCCTACGTCCACGCCGGGGCGAAGCAGGAAGTCGAAAGGCTCAAGGGGCTGGTGGAAGACAAGGTGGAGGTGGTTGAATCTTTTATCGCCGAACTTTCGCCCGCCCTGGCTGTCCACAGCGGGCCAGGCACGGCTGGATTGTGTTTTCTTCCGGAAATATAAAGAAGAAAAGCGAGTCGGGCAAATTTACCCGGCACGCTTTTTTTATCATCGAATGTACTTCAGCATGATCGCCTAACCGCAATCACAGGTGGCTTCCTTCCTGCCTGGCAGGGCGGCGCGGATCATGGCGCTGGCGCAGCCCACCCCGCTTTCGACGGTGATCGCCTCGGTTACACAATTCAACTGGCAGGCCCCGCATTCCATGCAGGCTTGAGCGTTCGTCAATCTGGCAAGTCGACCATCCATCTCAAATACGGCATGGGGGCAGACCGCCACGCAAACGGCGCATCCGTTGCATAGTTCCGGATAATAAACAAGGGTATTGACTTCATAAGCGTTTAACATGATCGCTCTCCAATCAACGGATGAAAACAACAATTACGGCAAGCAGGATGCCTATCCCGAAGGTCCAGGCCATCACCGGGATGTAGGCAAACATCTCCCGCTTTACGCCGCTGCGCGAGGTGAACGTTGTCGAGCCGGTAAAGTTGAGCGCCAGGAAGGCCGTGGCGGCCGGCATCGCCAGCAGGAATTCCAGGGCCTGCCCTGTCTGCCGGTACCAGGTCCAGCCGGGATGGCGCAGGAACACAGTGGCGGCAAACGGCAGGGCTGCCAGAGCGCCCAGGATGAATCCCTTCGTGCTGAAGTTATGGGTCGGGAGCCAGGGCAGGAGGATGGGGAACAGGACGATCCCGGAAAAGACCGCACCCACTGCGGCCAGGCTGGTGATCCATCCCCCCAGGAAGTAAAGTACCACCGCCGCAAGCAGGGTGGGCAGGCATGTCTGAACGATGTCCACCGGAATAAGCACCAGTCGGTCGCGCAGGGGGAATTCCACCTGCCGCATCTCCGGGGTGGCTTTGTGTGTTTTGAGATATTCGGGCAGGTCTGCCGCCCGCACCGGGCCATACTCGACCCAGAAACCGGTGCGTTTCTTGACCTCGTGGGCAGCCACGCCTGGAGCCCCCAACTGGGGCAGGATCAATTTCCGATGCTGGACGACATCGCCAAGCCGGCTGACCATCACTCTCAGCACGATTTCGTCCGTACCAAAGGTCCCTTTTCCCGCCGCGCACCAGACGTTGATACCCTTGGTATCCAGCACCAGGATATAACCGTCAATCCCCTCCAGTGAGGAACGCAATGCGTCAAAACTGAGCGTGTAATTAGCCGAGACGAAGACTGGCGAGTTCGGCGTCGGGTTCCCCAGGGCATACAGACCGGGTTCCACGCGGTGTTCGCTGCGCTTCACCCCCACGCGCGCCAGGAAGTGGTCCCAGCGATCCTTGGCGGTCAGGCGGGAGGAAGTGGGGATAATCACCGGTTTGGAGGTTATCGAAGCGAGATCGATCATTGGTTGCTCCATAGTCAAATAGACGAAAGTCTATATATCAGGTTAAAAAAAGAGAATCAGGATACAGTCTCGATAACATCACTCTGGCCCTGAAAGTTAGCCCGCAGCTGCCCGCAGCAGGTGGTGATGCGCTTCTGGTTCAATCTGTAAAACGTCTGCTTGCCTTCCTCGCGGATCTCGACCAACCCTGCCTCGCGCAGGATGGACAGGTGGTGCGAGACCGTTGGCTGGGTGACGTTTAGCCGCTCGACGATCTCATTGACCGAGAGCCATTTGCAGCAGCAGATTTTCATGATCTTCTGCCGGGTCTCATCAGCTAAGGCCTTGGCGAAAAGGACGGGGTCGAATGTTGCCATATTGATAACCATCTATTTGATATTATATAGATATCCGTCTATTTGTCAAGGGGTGAAAAAAGATTTCCGAAGTCTTGGAGACTTCGGATGCCTTTAATCGGATTAACGGTTGCGCTTGTTCGGGAGATTTTTTCGAGGCTCGCTGATCTTTCAGAAGAGTATCCTGTCAATACCGTGCTATATCATGCTGGTTTGTATGGCTGAAGCTCCTGTTTTCGAACGGACCTGATATTGCCCTTGCCTGGTATTCCAACTCAATCCACAATGAACAGTTTTGCTCCGGAGGCCGTGTGCGAACGATGGGGGGCGATGTCATCTGAAACCTGGTAGCTCATCCCTGGCTTTAATATGAAAACCCTGCCATCCTTCAATTCTGTCGTCAGTTCGCCTTCCATGACCAGCAGCACGTGTCCACGATTACACCAGTGGTCGGCGAAGTAACCGGGAGTGTATTCAACCATGCGCACCCGGATGTTGCCGATCTCAAGCGTCCGCCAGTAAGCCATCCCGGTCTCGCCTGGATGTTCGGTTGGGGCAACCTGGTTCCAATCAACCGTGCAGAAAGGGGTATCTTGAATTTTCATTTTTTTCTGGGCCTTTGAACTGAAATGTAAAATGAGATTTCTGCGTACCGGCCTGACATAAACTTATTTTACGTTCAGTATTTCACCATGAACCGGTTTGAAGCGATGTCGGGGATTCTCAAGGTTTCACTCCATGATTTCTTTTCATCTCTACTTTATGTAGATTTTCAGAAACTCTGAATTTCACAATTTTACTAATCAATTCCAAAGGTAAAGGTTTGTCTATTGGAAACCTTATTGTACCTTTTGAAACTTCATAACCTGATAGTTCTTTCTTAAAAGCCTGAATTCCACTGGAGGTGGGATAAAAACCAATATGCTTTTTATAAGCGGCAAAATAGACTAAAATCCCTTTCAATGCGAACGCGGGCATTTGATAACTGATTCTTTCCTCTGCACCAGGTGCAGAGGCTTTTATTACTGCCCGTAATTCTTCCAGTTTCTTTTGCACATCTTCAGGGAAATTTGCAATATATTCGTCAATTGATTTGAAACCGGATTTAGGACTTTCCATGAGTATCCCTTTCATTTTGAAATTTATTCTGGAAATAGCCGTCCAACTCGCGTTACGCGGATTGCATTACAGCTTATGAGTGGTTCCTACATAATCCCAAACGGTCGTACCGTTATGCAGTGCCAAAAAAAATTATAGCATTAATCCCACCCTCCTTGCCTCCTTCCGTGGGTAACAATAAAGCGGATTTCCCCCTCCAGCCCGTCCAATCCGTCACACTTTCCCCGCCAGCGCTCGGAGAGAAGCTTCCAGGTTGCTTGACTGCCCCGCGCGCAGCGGTTGGTTGGGTTCATACCATAAGTGCGCATTATTTAAGAAGAAATGCAATCCTTGATTATTAGTGAAAGATGACGATTGAAATAAAGTCATTAATACTGTGTGCAATGATCGGTCCCCACAGGGACTTGCCAACCTTGAACACGATTGCCATCACAACGCCGAATATGAATACAAAAATCACGGTATCTGCACTGAGAAGGTGGAGGGAAATCCAGCCCGGCAGATGAATACATAAAAAAAGAATAGATGATATAAGATTTGCCATCCAGAACCCATAGCGCTCCTCAAATTTCTGCAGGATAAAGCCTCGATATGGGATTTCCTCGATAACCCCGATTAACAAGGATGTGGTGAGAACGCTGTTCCAGGTCAAAGATTGTAAGTTCGGATGCGGTATACCATTTAGCACCATGCTGCCGAGAAAAATGGAGATGGAGAGCACAATTCCGATATTGATACCTTGCTTCCAATTATGTTTTAATTTAAGGTATTCTATTGGGTCAACATGGTCGATATGGCGCAGGTATAGAAAAACCGGCAGCACCCAGACGAGGAGTCGAAATGTAATATTCACCAGCGCGTACTGTAATGTCGTTTCTCCCAAAGATCTCATCCAGGGATAAACCCAAATTACATATCCCACCCAAACTATGTAAAAAACCACCAGGTAGACGAGAAAAGGGGTAAATCGATGTTTTGATTCTCTCATAAATCTCTACGGCTTGACCATGACTTCATAATGCGTAACTGTTGGCTCAAGCTCAAGGAGGAACTGCTCATCTTCCGGGTAATACTTGGCTTTCTCAATATTTGAGCCTGCAAACCTTTTTATGGCTTCTTCGGATTCCCAGAGCGTAAGCAATAGAAAATGTGCTTCGTTTCCATCGATCCTTCGCAGTACATACACGCCCAGATTTCCTTGAGTCGTGCGATACTCGGGGACACCTGTTTTGTTCAGGTAGTCCAGGTATTCATCGGCTCTCGAGGCGTCGGTGATGCCATGCCAGGTTCTCGCGATCATTGGAATCTCCTGTAATCTTAAACAAATATTGCTTCAGTTTATGTCGAAAGAAGTATCTCCCGCACTTTCAAAGCAATTGCATTCATCACTTCCTGGCTCACCCGTTCTTCTTCAGGAACGCCCAGATACCCGAAGATTTGAGTGCTGTGACGATTATCCGGCTGATCCGCCATGCGCGGAATGATGTGAAAATGCACATGCGGGTGTTCCGCGCCCTCAGCGAATTGGATCACATACGTTTTTATGCAGCCGGTGACTTCTTTCAAGGCGAACGAGGTTCTCCGGATCAACCGGCCTAATTCGGCCGCTTCAGGATCGGTCAATTCATCCAGGGATTCGATGTGCCGGCGAACCACTAGGACGAGCCAACCGGGCAAGGCTGTGTCGTAGCTGTGTGCCACATCCCAAAGTGGAGTTCGGTAAATGCAGTCCCAGAGTGGGGCTGTGCCTGCATCGCGATTGGCAATCAACTCGCACGTTTTACAAGTTTTCATGGCGATGCTGGTTCGGAACATTGTTGATTTATCACATTCTGCCCCCCAGCGCCCGGAGATAGGCTTTCAGGTTGAATGCCTGCCCCGAGAGCAGCGCCTGGGCACGGAACATGCCGGCCACCGCGCGGACGATCAATAATGCGGTACCTGCCAGCAGGAGAGCCGCCAGCAGTGGCTGCCACCATGCCACCCCGCCCGCCGAAAGGCGCGCCATCATCGCCACCGGCGCCGAGAGCGGGAACAGGCTCAGGACGGTCGCGATCGCCCCATTGGGCGCTTGCATGAACACGGTGCTGCTCAGGAACAGGGGCACCATCAGCGGCATCGTGATAACGAACGTGGTCTGCGTGGCCTCGCGCAGGTTGGGGGCCAGTGCACCCAGTCCAGCCATCAGGCTGGCGTACACCGCGTATCCCAGCAAGAAGAAAACCAGCCCCCACAGCAGGAACGAGACCGGCAGGTGGATGGCGGAGGGCAGGTGGAACGTCCGGCCGCTCAAATTCAGCAGGATATAACTGGCGCCGAACCAGAACAGGGTCTGCCCTAGCCCCACGATGCCCAGCCCCACGATCTTCCCGGTCAGCAACTGTCGCGGCGTGGCCGAAGTGAGCAGCATTTCAATGACCCGGTTCTCCTTTTCCTTCGAAATGTTATTGAGCAGCAGGCTGGCTGAACCGACGATGAGCATGTAAAAGAGGATCGTAATGATGTACGGCGTCCAGAAAGCCAACGGATTGTTCTCATTTGGGGCTGCAACGGCAGCCAGCGAAGTCTCATCCACCTTCAATGGTCCATTGACCAGGTTTGCGAACAGGATATCCCCACCCGCCAGGTTGACCTGCACCACCCAGGTGAACAAACCGGATTGACTCCCGCTCGAAGCGAGCGGGTTGAAATCAGGGCGGATATAGGTGATCTTCCCTTTCTGAATGTAATCGGTCGGGACGATGTAGAAGGCGGAGATCTCGCCCTTCTCCAGCGCCTGGCGGGCGGAGGTTTCGTCGGGGTAGGCTACGAACGTGTCGGGCGGTACGCTCTCTGGGATCTGGCGGATGATCCCGCCTGGATCCACGTAGCCTTCGGGGCGTGTGTCCTGCGGCCCGCTGAGGACCTGGCTGACCGCCTGGGTGGCGCTGGCGCTTTTATTGACGGCCCCGACTCCAGCGAAAATCAGCGCTCCCACGAGCGGGAGGCCCAGCAGCGCCAGCCAAAAGGATGGGCGGCTGATGATCGTGATGATCTCATTTCTAAGAACAAGCAGAATCTTTTTCATAGGTGTGCTCTACTCGATTCAGGCTTAAGCTCCTAAACACAATGGTCACAAAGGAATTACGTTTTTTAGCTCTTACCACGAAAGTTTTTCCTTTGTGCTCCTTTGTGTCCGTCGTGTTAATTTTTTGCTAATACCTCTCGCCATTTCAACCGCTTCCCATAGCGCAGCATCCCCAGCCGGAAAGCACGCCCGGCCAGCCAGATGGCTCCGGCCGCACATATCACCTGGATAAGGGCGGAAAGCGCGATCTGCCACGCCGGCAGGATGGTCAGCCCATCGCGCATGAGCAGGGTTAGCGGCGCCGTGAGCGGGAACAGGCTCAGGCCGAGTGCCAGCGGCGAGTTGGGGTTGCTCATTAGAGAGCCCGTCAGCATATACGGGATCCAGATGGGCAGGCTAAGCATGCTGACCATCTGCTGCCCCTCACGAGCTTCGGAAACGGTGGCTCCGATGGCAGCCATCAACGCCGAGATCATGATAAAGGCTGGGAACATGACAAAGGCCAGCAAGAGCAAAGTCTGCGGTTCAATTTGGATGCCGCGCAGGAAGCTCATGGTATTCCGGAGCGCCAGGATGGGGATGACGATGAAAAGCATCCAGAGAGAAATTTGAGTCAACCCAACAGCCGTATCGCCGATGATCTTGCCGGCCATGAACTGGTTCGGCGAAACGGATGTGATAATTACTTCCATCGTGCGGTTTTCCTTCTCTTCCACCACCGCCTGCATCAGGTAGCCGCCTGTGGAAAACATGGCGATGATGAAGGCAATCCCTGCAACTATCGGGACCAGCACGTTGAACCAGTTCTTGCTGGAGACGCTGCGGCTGCCGTCCGGGGTTTGGACCATGATCTCGGCGCCTATCACCAGGCGGTTGGCAATGACCGGGTCCGTGTTCCTGAGCAGGTTGGCAGTCAGGAAGTTATAGAATTGTTGGCGCGCCGGATCCTTGAGCGCCCCTAGGTGGACGACGCTCAACCGGCCGGTGGATAGGTAATCGGCGGGCAGGACGAAGTAGGCTTGGATCCGGCCCGCATCCAGCGCAGAGCGGGCGGCTGTTTCGGTCTCGAAGGGCAGGACCGGTACGGGACGGTCAGGCGGCTCGGGTGCAGGAGCAGGCAGCGGGTTCGTTAGAAGCCCGGAGTAGTCTACATAGCCCAGAGGGGTGGTGTTGATATTCATCGAGAGTACCAGGTAGATCAACCCGACCATCACCAGGATGACGAGCGGTACGCTCAGCAGGCCGATCAATACAAAGCGGCGTTTGAAAACGTGGCGCTGGTATTCGTGCCAGGCCACATTCCAGAGTTTGGTCATGCCGCCGCTCCTTCGCCCTGCACGACACGTATGAAGATCTCATCCAGGGTCGGCATGGATATTTCGAACTGTTCCAGGGTCACATTCTGCGCAACCAGGGAGCGCAAGACCTCCTGCGGCGCAGTCCCCGGGGCGAGGTGCAGTTTGACTGTCCCGTTGACGGGTTCGATTCGCTCGACGCCTTTCAGGGCGGGGATTTTGTCGCCGGTGCGGACGGTAACGGCATGCCCCGAGAATTGGCGGCGGATGTCGTCCAGTAAGCCATAAAGCATAACCTTGCCGTGGTCGACCAGCACGATGCGGTCGCACAATTCTTCCACCTGGTGCATCTGGTGCGAGCACAGGATGATGGTCACGCCCTTTTGATGCTGATCGAGCAACAGTTCCTTGACCATCTGGGTATTGAGCGGGTCGAGACCGCCGAACGGTTCGTCCACGATGAGCAGTTCGGGCTGGTGCAGCAGGGTGGCGATGACCTGCGCCTTCTGCTGCATGCCTTTGCTGAGTTCCTTTACTTTTTTGGTCTTGTAGGCGACCAGGTCGAAGCGCTCGAGGTAGACTGCGGCGCGTTCCTTTACTACCGCCGGGCTGAGGCCTTTGAGGGAACCCAGGTAGGCGAGGCAGCGGTCGAGCGGGATGTCCTGGTAGAGGCCGCGCTCCTCGGGCATGTAGCCGATGTGGTCTTTCTTGGATTCGTTCATCGGCCCGCCCAGGATGTCCACCGAACCGGATTCAGGCTTGAAGATGTCGAGCATCACGCGCAGGCTGGTGGTCTTCCCGGCGCCGTTGGGACCCAGCAAGCCGAAGAGTTCACCCTTTTCGATGCTGAACGAGACGTCGTCCACAGCTTTGACAGGGCCGAAGGATTTGGAAATGTGGGAAAGTTCAACTGCAGGCATGGAATTACTCCTTAGTATTCTCAATGAATTTCTTGAGTTGTTTGCGATAAATGGCGAATGCCTTGCGACCCTCGGCGGTCATGCGGCAGAGCGTTAATGGAATCTTACCACGATAGGTCTTCTCAATATTTACGTAGCCTGCCTCCTCCAGTTTCGCCAGGTGGACAGAAAGGTTGCCTTTGGTCAGGCCGGTTTCGCGCTGGAGATAGAGGAAATCCGCGCTTTCCACGGCGTCCAGGATGGCCAGGATGATGCTGCGTGATGGTTCGTGGATGATGCGGTCGACGCCGGAGAGCGAACGCAGATCACTGCTCATCGGGGGTCTCCGCTGGCGGGACGGGATTGCTGCGCAGATATTTCCACAGTGTCAGGCTGCCGGAAATAAGCAGGATCAGACCGTTCAGCCCAAAAAAGAGTGGCAGGCTAAGCTCGATTCTGAGGCCACTGACAACCAACCCTGCGCCAATCAGCAAGCCGAGCAAAGCCAAGATATAAAAACGAGGCAAATCCAAACGATAACCAGTCTGGACCATGAAAGCGCCCATGAGCAATCCGCAGACTACGGGTCCCCAGGCAATGAGTTTGGTGTCGGTTACTGTGGTGAATACAACGAAAGCGAGGATAAGAGCCATTACGCTGATGGTAATCACAACATCGCCTTTATTCTTCCGGCCGCTTTTGTAGGCTACGTAGCCAGTGCGAGGATAAGTTGTACGTTCCTTGATGCGCTGAATAATCCAACGCCCTCCGAATCCCACTCCACAAACCAATATGACAGAGGCAATTCCTAAAACCTTGTTCAAAAGAGATCCAGGAGTAGACTCCTGGACGTAATAAATAATCGCTGCCAGAAGAAAGACAAAGCCCACTAAGAGCTCGAATACTCCATCCATAAGCCAGTACTGGAGGGCGCGCAATTGGGGATTCTTGAGATCATCATTCATCGGATTATCTCCTTAGGATAGCTTTGTGTCCACCTATTGTGTCATTTGACTGTCCTGGGGCGGAGGGGTATCGTGCAGGTATTTCCAGAGCGTAATACCGCCGGAGGCACACAACAATGTGCCCATCGCGCCCACGAGCAACGCCATCCCCTGATAAACACCCACCCGACTCACAAAAAGTCCCGCACTGATCAGCAAAGTGGCAGCCGCGATGAGATAAAAACGCGGCAGTGCGAGCTTCCAGCCCATGATTGCCCACAGTCCGCTGAAGAGGATACCGCTAAAAACCGGGATCTCGAGTAACGCGGAATCCTGACTCCCTGCCGGGAATCTTGAACGGTACAGGAATAATACCGCCAGAAATAACACGGTGAGAAGCGGAACACCGATCCATATTACCAGCCGGGTGGAACGTTTAAGCGGCTGGGGTTGGCGGTAGGCAATAAAGCCGCTGCGCCGGTAAGTGACCTGCCTCCTGAACCGTTGGACCAGGGCGTCGATGAGAAATGCTCCTCCGACTAACACCACCAGGGGAGCGAAGACTAAGAGAGAAGAATTGGGATGCGCCAGCCGGCTGACCAGATAGAGGCTGATTGCCATCAGCAGGAATGTTCCGCCAAATGTCAGTTCGAAAGTGCCATCCACATGCTGATATTGGATAACACGCAGTTGAGAATTCTTGAGATCATTTGCCATAGGGGAGTCCTTTACAGACTAGTCTACATTACAAACCAGTCTATATCCTACCTCCTCCCCCCTTGTTTGTCAAGTAAATAAAAAATTCTCCCAGGGTGTTCATGAAGCGCGACGATCCCTGCAAAGTCACGTAAAATACAAGACCTTCAAATCAATCCTGATCAACCCTCAGCATCCTGGACAGGTTCCTTGAGAAATCCGAATGCAAAAAAAACCACGCTCGTGCGATGCGCAACCAACTTCATGGGCAGGGACAATTTCCGGTTTGCTGTTTGCGGGTATACTTCCTTTCATGGAAGAACTCGAACAACTCATCAGCAACCTGGTCGCTATCAACTCCGTCAACCCGGACCTGGTCCCCGTTGCACCTGGAGAAGCAGAAATCGCCCATTACATTGCCAAATGGCTGGAAGGAGCCGGCCTGGAAGTGCAAATTGTTGAGTCTATTCCAGGCAGGCCGAATGTGGTCGGAATCGCACGCGGGACCGGAGGCGGGAAGACGCTGCTGCTCAACGGTCACATGGACACTGTGGGTGCAGGCGGAATGTCGCATCCTCACCAGCCCGTTATCAGGGATGGTCGTCTGTATGGACGGGGTGCCTATGACATGAAAGGCGGCCTGGCTGCCTGTATGGTCGCGGCAGCTGCAGTCCGCAAACAGCGCCTGCGCGGGGATGTGATCTTCACGGCGGTCATAGACGAGGAGTATGCCAGCCTGGGAACGCAGGAACTGACAAAGCGCTTCCACGCCGATGGGGCCATCGTTGCCGAGTTCACCGAACTTCAGTTGATCCTTGCCCACCGAGGCTTCGTTTGGCTCGAGATCGAGACGATTGGCCGGGCGGCCCACGGTTCCCGCCCGGACCTGGGTGTGGATGCGATCGTCAAAATGGGGAAAGTGCTGATGGAATTGGAAAAGCTCGACCTGTATCTCCGCTCCAACCCCACCCACCCTCTGCTGGGGAGCGCTTCCCTGCACGCCTCGCTGATCCAGGGCGGGTACGAACTCTCCACCTACCCGGATCGGTGCCTGCTCATTATCGAACGGCGCACGCTTCCGGGCGAAACCCCCGGGAAGGTCGAAGCTGAAATCCTCGGTATTGTTGAGGTGCTACAACGCTCAGACCTATCCTTCCAGGCTGTCGTACGGCCAGGCATTGACCGGGCTCCGCTGGAAACCCCCGCACAGGCAGAGATAGTCAGGACAGTCCAGGCCGCGGCTGGAAAGGTTCTGAAACACCCGCTCCCCATTGCCGGGGTGCCGTTCTGGACGGATGCCGCCCTCCTGTCAGCGGCGGGAATTCCATCCGTGTTACTGGGGCCGTCCGGCAGCGGGGCGCACGCCGACGAAGAATGGGTGGACCTGTCCAGCGTGCAAGTGTGTACGGAAATGTACCTGGCGACAGCCGTGGAATTTTGCCGATAAGTAGGTTCCGCTTATATCGGGAAAGTTTCTGCAAGTCATTAAGAGGGTAAATAAAGTATAGTTATTGAATAATAAGTTGTTGAATAATACTCCTTGAAATGCTATACTTTCAATATAAGCTTAGAAGTTGTTCAGACCCCCAACGACGGATGAGCGTCTAATAAGATGCAACATAATTGTGCATTAGTGAAGGAGGAATTTATGGCAGGCAGCTTGAACGACATTCTCCCAGAACCAATCAGTCCGGAGAACGAGGCGGTCCTCCTAGACCTTCTAAGGAGGAAGATGGCTGTATCCTTGGGGCTTGCGGTGGATCTACTGCACGCAATGGAGCAGCGCTTTGGAGCTGAAGCCCGCGAAGTGATTCGCGAGATGGCCCAAAACCAGGAATTTGAGGTAAACGAAGAAATGGGAGAGCCAGAGGCAGACCTTCGCAAATTCTGTGAGATGATCGATCGGGTTGCAGTTGGCTCCCATCGATGGGAACATGTCCTAGACGAACCTGATCGAATCGGCTATTGTTTCACAAGGTGCATGTATGCAGAGATTCTTCGAGAGCTAGAGGAACCTGAGCTCGGCTTGGTAATGTGCGCACGCGACGGCCCATGGGTGAAGTCCTTCAATACCCGCTTGTACTTCCAAAGAACCAAAACCCTTATGGAAGGCAACGACGCTTGCGACCACATATTCTACGTGGAGGGATAGAGAATAGCTTGTAGGTCACTCTTGGTAGGTCACGCTTGTAGCGTGACAATTCCACACAAAGTCACGCAAAATGCGTGACCTACAAACTTATCCACCGTCAGCGTCTAGGACAAATTTCCTTGAAATTGTGTTCTACCCCGCACCGAACCCGGTCAACTGCGCCGCGTATGAGACATGGACAGGGTTGCGCGACATCTTTCGCAATCGTATCTCATATAAACACCGCGCTTGAAACTCTGAATTTCTCCGCCAACAAGCGCGCTTGGCGAACATTCAATTCACGTTTGCCATTCAGAATCTCAGAGACCACGCCTTGCGAACCCACTTCTGGTAAATCGGATTGAGTCAGGTCGTGTTCGTCCATAAGAAAGCGCAACACTTCCGCGCCTGTGACATCGGGAATCGGATAGTGTTCTTCCTCATACACATGGATTAGCGCGCCGAGTGTATCCAGCAGACCGTAAAGCGGATGTTTCTCATTATCCCCAATTTCATCCAGCAATTCGTTGAGTCGTTTTACAGCCGCGTTATATTCCCGCTCGTTGCGGATGGTGAGCAGGGGAGCGATATTTATCCAGTGGATTTTGAGTTCTTCATTAACGAGTGCCATTTTTCCAACCTCCTCGGTCATATTCTGCGTGAGTGAGAACATGACGGATATATACTTTGCCATGGTTAAAATGAATGGACGTGATCAGCCTGTATTTGTTACCGCCGATATTGAAAATGATCCAGCGCTCGAATTTATCGGTCGAAGGGAACACCTTTCTCAATTCAGCAAAACTGTTGAATTCGGTTTTTTGCACAATCTTGAACCAACGTCTTAACGCCATTTGACTGTCAGGATGTTTCTCCCAAAACTGGATTAGCGTTTTGCGGGTGATGATGTGCATAGGTGGATTGTATCTCAAATTGAGATAAATAGCAAGGTTAATTTATCCCGCATCAGTCAACCGTACAATACATGTCACGGTGAGCTCTTTCAATCTCATTTCCTTACATCGCTAGAGCATCCTCCGCAGGGACGATATAAACGTGCCTTGCTCAAAGTATTTCTCGCTGGTAGGTCATGCTTGCAGCGTGACGATTGCCATTTAGTCACGCAAAATGCGTGACCTACAAACTAATCCACCGTCAGCGTCTTGGACAGGTTCCTCGGGAAGTCCGGGTCAAAGCCGCGCATCACGCTCATGTGGTACGAGAGCAGTTGCAGCGGCAGCACCGCCAGCAGGGAGGCGATCTCCGGTGTGGACTTGGGCAGCACGATCAGGCCGCTGGCATTCGCCCGCAGGCGGGCGTCTTCTTCGCCGATGGCGATTGCACGCGCCCCGCGGCAGGTCACTTCGTTGATGCCGCTGACGATGAGCGCCACATCCAGCGGCCCTGCGGCAAACAGGATCGGGTATCCATCCGTCACCGCCGAGAGCGGTCCGTGCTTGAACTCGGTCGAGAGCATGCCTTCGCAGTGGGCGTAGGTGATCTCCTTGAGCTTCAGCGCTCCCTCCAACGCCATTGCATAGGTCGCACCATAGCCCAGGCAGTACAGATCGTTCCAGGCGTTGACCGCCGGGGCGATCGCCACCACCTGCGGAGCCACCATCTCCAGCGTTTGCTCCATTCGGTCAGGAATAATAGCCAGTTCTTTGGTATCGCGCCCGGCCAGGCGATAGGCCAGGTACAGGAAGGTGACCACCTGGTTGGTGAAGGTTTTGGTGGCCGGGACGGAGATCTCGTAGCCACAGCACAGCGGCAGGGTGCAGGCTGTGGCCTTGGTCAAGGTAGAGCCGATCACGTTCGCCAGCCCATAGGCGGTCATGCCCTGCGCTTCACCGGCCTGCAGGGCGTTGAGCACATCCTTGGTCTCGCCGCTCTGGCTCACGAACAGGCCCACATCCTCGTAGTTGACCGCCGGGGTGTATTGTGGGACAAACTGCGGAGCCAGCACCGGGATGGCGGCCCGTCCGGCGATCCGGGCAAAGTAGACCGCGCCCGCCAGGCAGGCGTGGTAGCTCGTGCCGCAGCCGACAAAGTACAACTGGCGCGCCGATCGCATCTTTTCGAGCACGGGCTGGACATCAGGACTGCCGTCCAAAAGATGGAGGAGTTCGCGCGCCACCTGAGGTTGCTCGTGGATCTCTTTCAGCATGAAGTGGGGATACCCGCCCTTCTGGACGGCGTCCATCGACTCGGTGACTGTTTCCGGCTCCCGCACGATAACGCTGCCGTCTTTCACCGAGCGCAGTTCAACCCGCTCCGCCCATAGTGTCACGATTTCCCCGTCATTCATGCGGATGATGGTGCGGGTTAAGGGCAGGATCGAAGGCAGGTCCGAGGAAAGACAGGTGAAACCGTCCCCGATGCCAACAACCAGACCGGAGCCTTTCTTGATGGCATAGAGCTTGTCATCGTTGGTGCGCCCGATGACGAAGGCGTAATCCCCTTGCAGGTCGCCGTAGGCCAGGCGGATGGCGTCAATGAAGTCGTAGCCTTTGTTAAGGTAGCGCTCCACGGCGTGGACGCAGGACTCGCCGTCGTTCTGCGAGCGGACGGTGAGACCCTCGGCTATGAACTGCTGGCGCAGTTCGACGTTGTTGACCACGTTGCCATTGTGCGCCCCCACCAGGTCGCCATCCGAATCCAGGTGAGGCTGGGAGTTGACCTGCGAGGGTTCGCCAAAGGTGGCCCAGCGCAACTGGGTCATTCCGCGCTGGCCGGTCATGCTGGCAAAGTCATATTTTGCGGCCACATCGTCCACACGGCCAACGTCTTTGCGCAAATCGATCCTGCCGCCCGAAATGGTCGCCGCGCCGACTGAGTCGTAGCCGCGATAAGTCAGCCTCCGGGCTGCGTCGATTAGGATCAGGCCGAGGGGTTGTTCGTCTTTCGTCACAATGCCGAAGATACCGCACATGTTTGAGAGGTTCTCCTGAAAAGAATGGATGCAGAGGCCAAGTTTATCATATTCAACAAGTTGGCGATTCAATTTCCGGGCTTTGTGCTACAATTTATGTACTAAGGCATTGGAAGATGCCATTTTCCTGACCCACCAAGGAGGCATAAGCTATGACCGGTTTCGTTGGAAATATCGAAGATTTAACTCTGAAGAATAAATATTTTCGTGAAGTGCTTTATACGGGCAAACACGCCCAGCTTGTGGTGATGTGCCTGCAACCGGGGGAAGAAATCGGTAACGAAGTCCACCAGAACGTTGACCAGTTCTTCCGCATTGAGGAAGGCACAGCAAAATTTATCTTCAACGGCAAGGAAGAACATATCGTCCATGGCAGCGATGCAGTCATTGTCCCGGCCGGTACCTGGCACAACGTCATTAACACATTAAAGAGCAAGAAGTTGAAACTGTACACGGTCTATTCACCGCCGAACCATCCTGCAGGTACCATCCACAAGACCAAGGCCGAGGCCGAGGAAGCAGAAAAACACGAACATCATTAGAATTCACCAGGCTCCAGGAATACACTGACCGCAGGCTCCATCTGAGAGACCTGCGGTCATTTTTTTTACAGAGACAGGGATTTTATATGGTGGTCAACCGTTTGGCTGGTTCGCCACGAAGCAGCCAGGATCATTGTTTTCGGGCGATCACTAGGAGCGTAATATCATCGTAGTTCGGCGCTTTCTTAACCCAATCAATGATGGCGGTTTGCAGGTGTTTCAACAGGGCTTTGGCCGGGGCGGGTGCCGAACCAACGGCATTCTTTAGATGCCCCAATTCAAAGGTTTCACCCGACGGATTATTGGCATCCGTCAACCCATCCGAAAAAGCGACTAGGCTCTCACCTGGCGCTAGGGATAGATCCATATCCTCGTATTGCGCCTCCGGGATTATGCCGAGGGCAACCCCCCTGCCGGGAAGGACTTTGACCCGGCCTGAAGCCTTTCGCAGGAGAGGCGGGGGATGCCCCGCCAGCGCATATTTTAAACTTCCATTAGCAGGATCCAGGATTGCATAAAAGGAGGTCACAAAATTCGTCTTGATATCCAGGTCATATAATGCCCGGTTGACCTGGGTCAGCAAAGCCGCCGGTGAGGTTTCGTTTTCCACCCGCTCGCGTACCAGGCCGTGCGTCAGGGCCATGTAGAGCGCCGCAGGGGCACCCTTGTCGCTCACATCGGCAATGATAAAACCCCAGCGCCCGCCAGGTAACTTGTAGATATTGTAATAATCTCCGGACATCTCGTAAGCCGGTTTCCACAAGGCAGCCAGGCCGTAACCGCGGATCCTCGGTAATTTATCCGGCATCAGGCTGACCTGCACCTTGCGGGCCATATCGAGTTCATGCGCCAGGTGTGTGTGTTGGACCCGTATCTGGTCATACAGGCGTGCCCGTTCAAGTGCACTCCCAACCTGCCTGGCCCCTGCGGTCAGGAATTGCAGGTCGGAGGCGGAGAGTAATTGCCATTCTTTCGCGGCGAAGTTCATTATCCCTATCGCCTGTTCGTTGCAGATGATCGGCACGCTGGCATGGAACATCAAGCCGTTGTTTTCGCGGCCAGTTTTGGCGGCATCCTGCAGGCGGCTGCATTCAACAATGTTAACGCCCCGCTTCATCCTTCCTGTGTTCAACAATTTCTGGCAATTACATGCCGGTGGTCGTCTCAGATAATGGCGATCGGACTCTTCCAGGCTGGGTGGCAGGTTATGCGCTGCTCCAAGGACAAATCCATGCTCTGGAGGCTGCCCTGTGGTCTGGTTGACGAAACCGCTATCATACTTGAGGGAGATCCAGGCGGTATTGAGGGTCATCACCCCCAGCAGGGTTTCCAGGGTTCCATTGAGCATGGATTGTAAATCTGACACCCGATTGGTCGACTCTGCCAGGCGATTGAGGGCACGTAAACGTGCAATCTCGCTCTCGCCAGGCGGGCCGGGGAAGGCATCGTGTCTGAGCCGGGCATATTCCTGGGTGATGGATGGCCATTTCAGGTCGAACTTTTCGAAGGGGTTTTCTGCGATCAGGCTGTTGGCTTTGAGCCAGGTGTAGAAATATTCCAGGGAAGATCTGATCCTGTTCAGAGTGGTGAGAGCTGCCCCCTGAATTTGACAACCGTGTAGATAAGTGCGTATGGCTGCGTCATCCGAAGCATCGGGCTTGAAACCATCCTCTCCAGGATCCGTTTCCCACTGGGCATACTTTTTTACATCCTGGAAAACAGCTGTCTGCCGGGAGTTGAGTGATGCTGCAAAGCGCTCAAGTATTTCCATATCAGCCCAACCATTCGGTTCAGTTAGAGATTGCATCTGATTGTCGGTTGAATGACTGATTCTAATCACTTCCGGATATTTCCACAATAATGGAATGGCAGTCTTCGATTGCCGACATGATCAATGCAGTCTCATCCCGGATCTTTACCGCATCACCTGCCTGCAGGCTGAGGCCATTTATTCTGAGGGAGCCTTCCAGACAGGCAAGATAAAACAGATGAGCCGGAAGCTGCTCTACCTGTATCTGTTTGCCTGCTTCGATTTCGAATACGAATATATTCGTTTCCTGGTTGACCTGGATCACACCGTCAAATTTTTGACCGGAAGCTATCAATAAGAGCTTATTGAGGCGATCCTCCCTCGTATAGTGACATGATACGTAACGAGGCGGCAATTTTACTGCTTTCGGTTGGATCCAGATTTGGACGAATCGGAGAGTCCTGGCTGGTGAGTTGTTTTTCTCGCTATGGGTAATTCCGGATCCCGCACAGGTAAATTGCATATCGCCGCGCGCGATTGAATTCGTATTCCCCATGCTATCCGTGTGTGTCAACACACCCTCCACACAATAAGAGATGATTTCCATTTCGCTGTGAGGGTGTGTTTCAAATCCAGAACCGGGTTTCACCGCAAATTCGTTGAAGGCGATCAAATTACCAAAATGACTATTTTCAGGATCATTATAATCACCGAATGAGAAGTGAAATCGGCCGGTATGCCACCCAAAATCACCGATATATATTTTATTTGAAAGGATTTTAGATAGCATATGCTCTTTCATGGCTGCTTGGTAAAACAGACAACTTTTGCGAACTCCCGTGATGGCGGGAGAAATATAAGGTGTTGGGTAGTTAATTAGTATATCAGAAGTATCACGATAAATCAAGTCTTATTGGTCATATATATTCAATGCACCTTTATTGAAGAATACTATTCTTCCCCATTGAAAAGCGAACCAGCGACCTCTACTTGGATCGAGGCCGCCGGTCACTTGTGCTTGGGAGAAACCTTTCCGACTTTACTTCCCGGGATTTTTCTTGAATTCCTTCACCTGCCCCTCCATCCATGCCAGCCAGCCGGACAGGCCCTCCCCGGTGCGGCAGGAAAGTTCGAACTGGGTCACGCCGGGATTGAGTACTTCGATGCCCTTTTTGAAGAAATCCATGCGGAAGGGTGCGTAGGGCAGCAGGTCGATCTTGTTGATGACCACCGCGTTCACGCCTCGATACATGCCGGGATATTTGTAAGGTTTATCGTCGCCCTCGGGGATGGATGCCACCAGCACGCTCTTGTGGGTTCCGAGTTTGAAGTCCGCCGGGCAGACCAGGTTGCCGACATTTTCGATGACAACCAGGTCAAGGGTGCCCAGGTCGAGTTGGGAGAGGGCCGATTGCACCATGACGGCATCCAGGTGACAGTCACCGCCAGTGTTGATCTGGATGGCAGTCGCCCCGGCAGCCTGGGCGCGGTCGGCGTCGAAGGAAGTGGCGATGTCACCATTGATCATGCCTATGCGCAAACGGCCTTCCAGACCCCTGACCGTCTCCTCGATTAAGGAGGTTTTCCCGGCTCCTGGAGAGGCCATCATGTTGATGGCAAAGACTCTTGCAGCATCCAACCGGAACAGGTTTTCGAGTGCCAGGCGGTCATTGGCAGACAGTATCTTCTCAACTACAGGGATGCGTTGCGGCATGTCTGGTACTCCATCACATAAATACTATATCTAGGTAGCGACACCTTATTCTTCCACGTCTATCGCTTCCAGGAGAAACTCCTCGCCGGTCTTGACCTTCACGTTCGTCCCACCGCACTGCGGACAGGCAAAATCTTCGCTGGCGGGTTGATATTCTTTCCCGCAATCCTGACAGGCCAGCACCACCGGAACGCGCCTGAAGTGCAGGGTGGCGCCTTTGGCGATCGTCCCATCGCTGATGATGTCCCAATAGAACTGGACCGAATCGTCAATGATGGACGACCACTGCCCGAGGACAAGATACAAACCCGTGATGCGGCTTGCGTTCTGTGCCTTGGCATGGCGAAGAGCAATTTCGAGAATGCTTTCGGTGACGGCGAGTTCGTGCATGGGTCAGGCCATTATACAGCAATAAAGAAACTATACCTTTCTATTCATTACCGGACAATAATTAATCACGAATTCTGCGAATGTACGAATGACACGAATAATTATTGAAAAGGTTTATAGAAGCCGGTCTTCATTCGTCAAATTCGCCAATTCGTGTTATTCGTGATGAAGTATCCGGTAACTAGTCTTTCTATTACGTGAATCAACCCTGGTGAGTCCCAATTAAACGAAAAAAAGGGGCACGCTGGTTCGTGCCCCAATTGGAAATAGGGTGACTGTCAGCGCAGTGCTTCCAGGTTGGCCTTTGCCTGCGGTGCGTTCACCCAAAAAGTCGTCAGGGTTTCGCAGGCGTAGTCGGGACAGGTCGCGCAGTTCTCCAGCCCATGTTCCTGCGCACAAGCGCGAATTTTACACTCGTTGCAGTAGCCAACGGTACGTCCGCCGGTCATGCACCCGTCGCAAAGGACATTGGCAGCGGTGATGTTTGGGGCATGGTAATCCACCCGCCATTTCTCGGCGAGTTTTTCAAGGGCGGCCTGGTCATTGGCTTGCGTGGCAATATAGGCATCGCATTTGGCGCAATCCAGTCCACAAGCGGCGATCAGGATAGTCATGGTGTTACCTCCTCGTGAAAGAAAGATTTACCCATCCAAGGGCAATTGGATTATAGTACATATGTTCTAATTCCGCAATACCTTTTTCTTTTCTATGATAATCCCCTTCCGGCCAGTACCGCCGGCAAGAAATGATCGCGCCCCTGCTTACAGGGACGAACCCGTTTCCTGTGAGGAAACGGGTTCGTTGCCTATTATTTTTTTAATTCTTCCCGTAATCTTCCGGCAGCCAGCAGCACAATACCAGCTCACGCGCTGCCTTGACATCGTCCATGCGGCCAAAGGGCGTCTTGTGCGGGGCTTCGTGGAGCAGGTCGGGGGTCGCCTTCGCTTCGGCGGCGATCTTGATCAAGGCGTCGGTGAAAGCATCCAGCGTACCCTTGTTCTCGGTCTCGGTCGGCTCGATCATCAGCGCCTCGTGGACGATGAGTGGAAAGTAGTTGGTCGGCGGGTGGAAGTTGTAGTCCATCAGCCGCTTGGCTACATCCAGGGCACGGATGCCGGGGGCATCGGCCCACTGGCCTTCGGCCACGAACTCGTGCATGCATATTCGGTCGAACGGGACAGTGTAGATACCCTTCAGGCGCGCCTTGATGTAGTTGGCGTTCAACACGGCGTACTCGGCAACCTTGCGCAGACCGTCCGGTCCGTGCATGGCAATGTAAGTGTATGCGCGCACCAGCATCCCGAAATGACCGTGGAAGGCTTTGAGGCGGCCAATCGTTTTCTTCGGCGTGACAAAACCGAACAGCGGCGGTTCGTCATCCGCGCTTTCTTCAACAATCCCCACCAGAGGGCCTGGGAGGAAGTCCGCCAGTTTTTCCGTAACGCCCACCGGACCCGAGCCTGGTCCGCCGCCGCCATGGGGGGTGGAGAAGGTCTTGTGCAGGTTGAGGTGCATCACGTCAATGCCAACATCCCCGGGACGTAAGACGCCCAGCAAGGCGTTCAGATTGGCGCCGTCACCATAGACCAGCCCGCCGCAGTCATGGACGATCTTGATCACCTGCTCGAGGTGCTCATCAAATAGGCCAAGCGTGTTCGGGTTGGTCAGCATCAATCCGACGGTGGTATCGTCGCAGGCGGCTTTCAGGGCAGCCAGGTCCACATTGCCGCGCGCGTCGGACGGCACCTGGACCACTTCCAGGCTGCTCATGGCTGAAGAAGCCGGATTCGTCCCGTGGGCCGAATCGGGGATGAGCATCTTGACGCGTTTGACATCCCCGCGATCCTTGTGATAGGCGCGCATGATCAGCACGCCAGTCAACTCGCCGTGCGCGCCGGCAGCCGGCTGGAGGGTTAGCGCGGCAAAACCGGTGATCTCCTTCAACCATTCCTGCAAGGTGTACATCAAGGCAAGATTGCCCTGAACCGTCTCAATGGGCTGGAGCGGGTGCGTGAAAGCGAAACCGGGCAAACGGGCGGTATTCTCGTTGATCTTCGGGTTGTACTTCATCGTGCACGAACCCAGCGGATAGAATCCGCCGTCCACGCTGTAGTTGTATTTCGACAGGTTCACATAATGACGTACAACATCCACTTCGGCCAGTTCAGGCAGCGGTAGATCCTTGCGGAGCAGGTTTTCCGGAAATTTAACGCTCGGCACATCCGGGTCTGGGAAGGTGACGCCGGTGCGTCCGGGGGAGGACAGTTCGTAGATCGTAGGCTCAGTCATGGTTCACCTCCGCCAGAATGTCCACCAGGGCGTCAATTTCATCTTTGGTATTCATCTCGGTGACAGCGATCAGCATGTGGTCTTTAAGCGCAGGGTAATCCTGGCCCAGGTCGTAGCCGCCCAGGAAGCCGTGTTCGAGCAGGGTTTCATTAATTTCAGCCACCGGCTTCGGACAACAGACCGAGAACTCATGAAAGAAAGGCGCCTCAAAGCAGAGTGAATAACCTTTAATCTTGCTGATCTTCTCAGCTGCATAATGGGCCTTGTGGTAGCACAGTTCGGCCACCTGGCGCAATCCGGTCTGTCCAAGGAGCGACAGGTACACGGCGGCAGCCAGAGCCAACAACCCCTCGTTCGAACAAATATTGGAGATGGCGCGCTCGCGCTTGATGTGCTGTTCGCGGGCGGTCAGGGTCAGCACGAAGGCGCGCTGGCCGCGGTTGTCCACCGTCTCACCGACCAGGCGACCAGCCATCTTGTG
>CAIQQN010000031.1 GCA_903873975.1 uncultured Anaerolineales bacterium | reverse complement strand
CCCTGCGGGTCAATGGCCCCGCCGGTGAGGTCGCGGACCTTGAAGCCGTTATCGGTTGACGGGTTGTGCGAGGCGGTGATGTTGACCGCGCCGCAGGCGTGTTTATTGACCACCGCAAAAGCGATCACCGGAGTGGGGGTGGCGCTGTCGGTAAGATAGACCTTGAAGCCATTGCCCGCCAGCACCTCGGCCGCGGCCGCCGCGAAGAACTCGCTGTCGAAGCGCTTGTCGTACCCGACCACGATCCACTGGCCCTTTTTGCCTTTTTCAAGCATGTACGAAGCATAGCCCTGGGCGCAGCGGCGGACGTTATCGAATGTGTAATCTTCCGCGATGGTGCCGCGCCAGCCATCTGTCCCGAATGTGATTTTAAAAGCCATGATGATACTCCTGTAAATAATGACAACTATGGGATTATATCAGGGTTGGAAAGATGACTGAAAAAATTTTAGGAGTGAGAGGAGGGCGTAAATGAGAAAGCAAAAAGCGACGTTCACACGCCACTTTTTTATATAAACTTACTCAGTAATTTTGCCGGATGTCTCCTCTTTCTGTTGGGACTGTTTTACGGGAGGGTTACCGGGGGCGGCAATCTATGTGGGCAAACTAATAGGAAGAATTGGAATGAGATATCTCCAGATCGTTAACTCGGATGAATTTCGGGACAATGATCGCCGTCGGGTTACGGGCGCCATAGCTTTGTGAAGTGTTGTACGGGACGGTCGCCTGCGAGAGCCAGGCCACCTTGTCGCCGAAGATGTCCAGCAGACTCTGGGTCAGCCGGACGTTATACGGCACCGCCACGGAACCATCCTGCTTGAGCAACAGGGCGCCGAAGCGCGAACTACCGGTGATGATCCCCTTCGAAGGATTCACAATGTTCATATAGTGCAGGAAGGGGATGTAGAGAATATCCTTTTCGCGCGGCAGGTTAACCAGGTCCTGCAGGGAATCGACATCCTTCCTGTCGCCGCCGCTGAGCACCAGGCTTTTATGCCCGACGGTGTGTCCTGTGGCTTTGGCGCCGAACTCATCGGCATCATCCTGGAACCAGGTGAATCCTTGGAAAACGCCGTTCTGGAAGATCGGGAATGGCTTGCGGGTAATCCCTGTGAAGTCGCTCTTGAAGGGAAATGTCTCCAGCCGGGTCGGATCGTCAATAAGTGTGAACTTATCAGAGAACACCTTTTGGCCCACTTTGTCTTCACCCAGGAACGAGAAACCGCGCTTCACCGAGCCACCGTTGAAACCGATCCAGTTCATAAAACCAAGCATTTCGGAGGTGGCGGCTGAGCCAAAAACGATATCGTAGCTGCCCAGCGGGATCTGTTGGGGGACGTCGGTCTGATAATGTTCCAGCAGGAAGGCCAGTTCTTTCCGCAGCGCAGAAGGATTCAGATCCGATTTCTTCCGGGCAGATTGTTCGGCGGTCACTTCCCACTTGAGAGTGGAGTGTGCCAGAACGGTGGTCACTTGCGCGTCGGAAGTTTTGAAATATTGAGTGTGTTCCGAGCGGGTATCGATCTGGGCTATGATATTCGCACCGCAGGAAAAGATGCCGGAAAGTTTGACCGCCTCTGTTTCCAGGCCTGCCGCGGCTGTGTTGAAGTACTGCAGCCGTTCCTCGTTGCTGATCTCTGCCAGGGCGGCGTCATATCCGCTGTCATCGGCGAGCGACTCCACAAATACTGGGACGGTCGGCTGGTAGTTCAGAGGCTGGGCGTGCTGGACCATCTCGGCGGCGATGTCAATACCCTGCTTCATTTCGTCAAGTTTGCCCAGGTCGGTGATGAGTTCGTAACTGGCGCGTTTCTTGCCGGAATAAGCAGTGATATCCAAGCGGATCAAATGCTCGTTGGTATTCAAGGAGATGGACGAGTTGGCAAAACGCATCAAATAACTGTCTTCTTCGTGGTAGAAAAGTGTTACTTCATAGCCCTTGTCCAGGGCGTATTTACGTAAATCCCTCAAGGTCTGCAAGATTCGTTCCTTCACGGCTATTCTCCTATTCTCACGTTATCGAAGCGGCAAACCGGAACTCCGTGCCCCAACTGCATGGCCTGGTTCGGCTGACCTTTCCCGCAGTTGTCCACATACTTCACCTGCCAGGTGGATCGATCGCCGACCGCGGAAAGGCTGTTCCAGAATTTGACTGTGGCTCCCTTGTAAGTGGGGTTCTTGACCACTTTCGTGATCTTCCCGTCCTCCACCAGCCAGCCGATCTCGGTCCCAAAGTGGAACTGTTCGCGGTTCGAACCGATCGACCAGCTCCGCTCGCTGTCCAGGACAATGCCTTTTTCAGTATTTCTGACAATATCCTCCAGGCTGCCATCCTGACCGGGGTCAATATTAATGTTCGTCATCCGTTCGATGGGCACGCGGTAGAAGGAGGTGGCCCGGTTGGCCCCGCCGCTGCCTTTGAATATCTGGCGTTTGGCTTTTGCGTTGGCTTCCTCCACCATCTGCCGGCCGGTAATGGCTCCCACCAGGATGCCTTTATCGATCAGGACCGTGTTCTGGGCGGGGATCCCGTCGTCATCATAGCCGAAACTCCCCGGTGAATTGGTCAACGTGGCATCGGCGCGGGCGGTCAGTTTGGGGGAACCGTAACGCAATTTACCGAAGTCCTCCAGGGTTACGAAAGAACCGCCGGCATAGGCCAGTTCGTAACCCAGGATGCGGTCAAGTTCCAGGGCGTGGCCGATGGTTTCATGAGTCTGCAAGTACATGATATTCGGTAAAAGGATGACCGAGCGGTCTTCTTTTGGACACTCGTCGGCTGCCCGGACCTGGTTCATCTCTTTGACGATCCTTTCGGCGTTTTCGCTAAAGAGGTTTTTATCGATAGTCTCCCATCCACGGCTCTCTCCCTGCCTGGGCGGCCGGAAGGTGCGTTCGTAAGTTGCCCCTTGATCGTCCAAACCGGTTACCTGCATGGTGGAAAAAGCTTCGGTGATGAGCTTTTCGATCTCGCTTCCTTCCGAATCCATGAACACGATCTGCTTGCGCACGAAGGTCATGTCGCAAACCCGCTGGAATACGCCTTCCTGGTTCAGCTTTTCATCAATATCCTTCAAAAAAGCGACTTTATCGGCCAGGGGGACATCGAATGGGTTGATGGCGCAAGGGCTTTCAAATCTTGCCTGGATGGCATCTTTTTCTGCCAGCCGGACCGGGAATGTGACCCGCTCGGCGGCCACCCGGGCATTGTCAAAGGCTTTATCGAACAGCGCCGCCAGATCGCTCAAATCGGAAGAAGCAGAAAACCCCCAGGCACCTTTGTAGAGCACCCGAATCCCCACTCCGCTTTCCCGGGAGAAGGCGGTATTTTTAAGATTACCGTTCCACATCAATAAATTATTGGCTTCCTCAAAGGGATACCAGCGGGTATCCACATAGGTGGCGCCCAGGCTTTTGATGCGTTCAATCTGTTGTTTGATCTGGTCTCGCATTCCATCTCTCCTTATTTCTGGTGTCCGGATGAGCGGGTTTTTCGTGAGGAGTCCCTTTCCTTGGTCCTGTCATCCAGTACAATATTATACATTCAATTCAAATTTCTCTGGCGGCAATGCCCGGGTTCTCACGGTTTTCACAAGCTCGGGGTTGGGGGGTGGGGATTCCCGGGTTTTCCGATTTTGGGAAAATCCTGCCCAGGTTTTCAAACTCACTATCGCGCGGCGGGTTTTCACGGTAAAATTTATCCATCAAATGTTAATAAATCATTCCACTTCTTTGGAGGCACTATGGCTCAAAAACCTTCCTGGCGCCAACACTTTCGCTACTGGTTCGACAATAGCTTTGCTGGTGGTCCGCTGGTTCTGATTGGCTGGCTGGGGCTGGCTACGGTCGTCCTCATTTTTCTGGCTACGGGGATTGTCATCCTTATTCACGGCATTCCCGCAGGCCAGAATATCTGGCAGGTGTTCTGGAATATATTGTCCCAGGCCCTCACACCCAACCCAGTTGACGCAGGCAACCCTTTGCAGTATTTGTTGGTCATGCTGGCGGTCACCCTGGGAAGCCTGTTCATTGTCAGCATCCTGATCGGTACCCTGACCAGCGGTATTGAAGGCAAGGTGGAAGACCTGCGCAAGGGTCGCTCGCGCGTCCTGGAGAACGGGCACACGCTCATCCTGGGCTGGTCGCCGCAGGTCTTTACCATCCTTTCTGAGTTGATGATCGCCAACGAGAACCAGAAGAACGCCTGCATTGTCGTCTTCGCTGACAAAGATAAAGTGGAGATGGAGGACGAGCTGCGCGACCGCGTCGAAAAGATCGGCCGCACCCGGATCATCTGTCGCTCCGGTTCGCCGATTGACATGACCGACATCGAAATTGCCAGCCCGCACGAGGCCAAGTCCATCATCGTCCTGCCGCCCGAAGACGACGATCCTGACTCCTACGTTATCAAGGCCATGCTGGCGCTAACCAACAATCCCAACCGCCGCGCTGAACCCTACCACATCGTCACCCAGATCCGCGATCCCAAGAACATGGATGTGGTCAAGTTGGTTGGCGCGAAAGACAAGGTGCTGGCCGTGCTAACCGGCGACCTGATTGCCCGTGTGGTGGCGCAGACTTCGCGCCAGTCGGGCCTGTCGGTGGTCTATACGGAACTGATGAACTATGGTGGCGACGAAATCTACTTTAAAGAAGAACCCGCCCTAGCCGGGAAGACATTTGGGGAGGCGCTACTGCAATACGAAGATTCTGCTGTCATCGGCATGCGTTTCCTCAACGGGACCGTGAGCCTGAATCCCGCCATGGACACCCTACTCGCCGCGGCGGACAAAATTATCGCCATTTCAGCCGACGACGTTACCATCTGCCTCGCCGGCCTGCCGTCCATTCCGGTGGACGAAAGTGCCATCGTCAATGCCTCTCAACCGCACAAGCCGCTGCCAGAGAAGTGCGTTATTTTGGGCTGGAATCGCTGTACATCAATCATGATTCGCGAGCTGGACAACTATGTACCAAAGGGATCGCAGATCATGGTGGTTGTGGACCTGGAAGCCAGCGATGAGGTGGCCAAAGCCGATGATGAGGTCAAAGCTTGCGCCCGCCGCATGAAGAACCAAAAAGTGACCTTCAAGAACGGTGACACGACCGACCGTACCCTGCTGGAGGCGCTCAAGGTTGCCGATTACGACCACATTATCGCTTTGAGTTACGCCGGTCTCGAGGTCCAGGCCGCGGATGCCAAGACACTGGTCACGCTCCTGCACCTGCGCGACATCGCCGAAAAGGATGTGACACCCTTCTCCATCGTCAGCGAGATGCTTGACCTGCGCAACCGTCAACTGGCTGAGGCCACTAAAGTGGACGACTTCATCGTCAGCGAGCACCTCATCAGCCTGATGATGGCACAACTCTCGGAAAACGCCGAACTGATCGGGGTCTTTACCGACATCTTTGACCCGGAAGGCTCGGAGATATATCTCAAACCGGCTGGCGACTACGTTGAGACCGGCAAACCGGTCAATTTCTATACAGTTGTCGAAGCTGCCCGGCGCGTGGGGCAGGTGGCCTTCGGCTACCGGCTGGTGCGCGAAACCGGGGATGCGGCAAAATCCTACGGCGTCCACACCAACCCAAAGAAATCCGAACTGGTGACGTTTACCCCCGAGGATAAGGTTATCGTGCTGGCAGAAGACTAAATCCGATTGGAACCATTTGTCCCTGTCACTCAAAGTGACAGGGACTTTTTTTATGACATCCGGTGACGGAGGAAGTGACACTCTGCATCTGCCAGGGGATTCTTCGGGAGTATAATACATTCACAATGACGAATATATCCTCGATCGAGCAAGTTGCCGCATTGCTGCAGGTCATCGGGCAGGAATCCCGCCTGCAGATCCTGCTGGCCATCGGCGAGGGCGAGACCTGCGTCTGCCACCTCGAAGCCATGCTCGGCCTGCGGCAGGCGACCCTCTCCCAGCACCTGATGGCCTTGCGCGAAGCCGGAGTCGTGACTGACCGCCGCGCTGGACGCTACATCCATTATCGCCTGCGTGACCCGGCCCTGCTTGGCCTCGTTCGCCAGGCGGCACAATTGCAGGGTCTGGAATTGCCTTCTCTGGCCCCCTCGCCCGATTGTGACTGTCCCAACTGCTGTGAGCGGAAAAACGCATGAGTATCGTTCCCACTTCAACTTCCCCACAAGTTTCGGTGCGCGCTTACTGGATCGTCAGCTTGGCTGCCATTCTCTGGTTGGCGGCTTACAACCTGATTAAACCGCTGGCCGAGTGGGTGGCTTACACCGTTCTGCAGTTGGGAAGCGATTCCCGCTTGGGACAATCACTGGCCTTCTTTTTCTACGATGTGCCAAAAATCCTGCTCCTGCTTTCGGGAATGATTTTTGTTATCTCCATCATCCGCACCTTCTTCAGCCCCGAGCGAACTCGTGCTCTGTTGGGCGGAAAACGCGAGGGAGTCGGCAATGTGCTGGCAGCCACGCTGGGCATTGTCACGCCATTTTGCTCATGCTCGGCTGTGCCACTTTTTATCGGTTTTGTCGAGTCGGGGATTCCCCTCGGGGTGACCTTTTCTTTTCTTATCGCCGCGCCGACCATCAACGAAGTGGCGATAGTCATGCTGTTGGGTTTGTTTGGATGGAGAATTGCGGGTCTTTATATCGCGACGGGGCTGATCATCGCCATCATAGCCGGGTTTATCATTGGGCGGCTCAAGTTGGAACGCTATGTGGAGGATTTCGTCTGGAAAATCCATTCCCATGGAGCGATCGAGGACGAGAAATTGACTTGGCCGTTGCGCATCGCTCGCGCCTGGGGTTCAGTGAAGGAGATTGTTGGGAAAGTCTGGCCATATGTGGTGGTTGCGATTGCCGTTGGGGCGGCCATCCACGGCTATGTGCCTGAGAGCGCCCTGGCAGGGATCATGGGCAGGCAGGCCTGGTGGTCTGTGCCGGCGGCAGTCCTGATCGGCATTCCCCTTTATTCCAATGCGGCTGGGATGATCCCGATCGTCAGCGCACTGATCGAAAAGGGCGCTTCACTGGGTACGGCGCTGGCGTTCATGATGGCCGTCGTAGGATTGAGCCTGCCGGAGGCAATCATCCTGCGGCGCGTGCTCAAGCCGCAGCTGTTGGTTGCTTTCTTCGGAACCGTTGCCATGGCGATTATCATCACTGGATACCTTTTCAATTGGATCATGTGATCCTTGTAAAAAGGGCAAGAGTTTCATTATCCAAAAGTTGTGTTCCAATGACTGAATTATCCAGCTCCCACCCTTCCATCAAACAATTATTCGGTACTTTTTTGCGCCTGGGTCTCACCGCCTTCGGCGGTCCATCGATGATTGCCTATATTCGCAGAGTTACCGTGGAACGAAAACATTGGCTGGATGTGGAATCCTTTAATGATGGGGTTGCACTTTGTCAGATGATCCCGGGGGCTACTGCGATGCAGGTCACGGCCTATGTTGGATTAAAGAAGCGGGGGATTGAGGGGGCGGCTGTATGTTTCGTTGCTTTTGGCCTGCCTGCATTTCTTTTAATGCTGACATTTGCAGCGTTGTTCAGCTATACCCATAACCTCCCTGTTGTGGTTTCAGCCTTCAAGGGACTTCAGGCGATCATTGTAGCAATTGTTGCCAATGCGACGCTGACATTCGGCCAGACCACGTTGAAGACCTGGAAGCATTTCCTGATTGCCGGGTTTGCCGCTGCACTATTCGGTCTTAACATAAATCCGATCCTGGTGATCTTCCTGGCTGCAATCGTTGGACTGGTGCTGGTCAAACCGAAACAGCCGGCTCAACGTGAGACTGCCTCCACATCCTCTCCAATTCCATGGAATATTAAACCGCTCTTGATAATCATATCCGGTGCCCTGGTGGGTTTCTTGTTGCTCTTTGTTTTTGACCGGGATCTCTTTAATCTGGCCGCGTTGCTCTTTAGGATCGATCTATCAGCCTTCGGAGGCGGGTTCGCCTCGATTCCTTTGATGTTGCGTGAAATTGTGGATGTCCGTCACTGGATGGACGGGCCAACCTTCATGAATGGAATTGTTCTGGGTCAGGTAACCCCCGGCCCAATCGTCATTACAGCCACTTTTATCGGTTATCTGTTGCAGGGACCCCTGGGTGGATTGGTTGCCACGATCAGCATCTTTCTGCCATCCTTTTTATTAGTGGTTGGAGCATCACCCTTCTTTGACAGGTTGCGGGTTTCGTCCTACTTCAACAAAGCCATTATCGGCGTTTTGTGTTCTTTCGTGGGATTGCTTTTTACTGTTATTTTCCGCTTTGCCGGGAATGTGCAATGGAACTTCCAACTGCTTTTACTTGCCGCCGCAGCGCTGATTGCTCTTCTGCTAAAAGTCGACATTCTCTGGGTGGTTGGAATTGGGTTGATTATTTCAGTGATCCTATTTATCTAAACCAGGAGGTTATATGCTTACCATCAAAGTACTTGGCTCCGGCTGTGAAAACTGTAAAAAGCTGGCCTTTCTGACTGAACGGGCGGTCACGAACCTGTCTATTGAAGTAAATATTGAAAAGGTGACCGATTACGCTGAGATCATGAAGTATCCCATTCTTTCAACACCCGGGCTGGTGATCAATGAAAAACTGGTCGCTTCGGGGCGCATCCCTTCCGAAGCGGAAATCACCAGTTTCCTGACCACGGCTCTCATGGCCGCAGGATGAAACACAAGGTTCTCTTCCTCTGCACTGGCAACTCCTGCCGCTCGCAGATGGCCGAAGCCATCATCAGTGCCCGTCTGGGTGAGACGTGGGCAGCCGCCAGCGCTGGGACCAAACCTGCAGGTTGCGTTCACCCCAAGGCGCTGGCGGCGCTGGCTGAGATCGGCATCCAGCATTCGGGTCGCTCGAAGCCGGTGGATGAATTCCGGGGCGTGGACTTCGATCTGGTGGTCACACTCTGCGATTCGGCAGCGGAGGAATGTCCCGTCTGGCTTGGCAAAGGGAAACGCGTGCACCACAGTTTCCCCGACCCGGTCATCGCCGGGGGCACGGACAATGAAGTGATGCAGGTCTTCCGCCGCGTGCGCGATGATATTGAACGTGAAATGGTCAAACTTCTTGCTCAATATCGCTGATGGAGACTTTCATGGCAAAAGAAACCAGTTCCACCAGAAAACTTCCTTTCCTCGACCGCTTCCTGACCCTGTGGATCTTCCTGGCTATGGCAGTGGGAGTGGGGATCGGCTACTTCTTCACCTACCAAGTTGCCAGGTTCAATACCCTCGTTTCAGTCGGGACAACCAACATCCCAATCGCGGTCGGCCTGATCCTGATGATGTATCCCCCCCTGGCCAAGGTCCGCTATGACGAGTTGGGCGACGTTTTCCGAAACTGGAAGGTGCTGGGGCTGTCGCTTTTTCTGTGCTGGGTCGTTGCTCCGATTGTGATGTTCGTCCTGGCGGTCATTTTCCTGCCCGACCGGCCCGAATATATGACGGGCATGATCCTGATTGGTCTGGCGCCCTGTATTGCCATGGTCATCGTCTGGAACGAGCTGGCCAAAGGAGATACGGAATATGCCGCCGGGCTGGTGGCCTTCAACAGCATATTCCAGATTCTTTTCTACAGCCTCTATGCCTATGTCTTTATCACCGTCCTGCCGACCTGGTTTGGCCTGGAAGGCAGGGTGGTGGACGTGAACATTGCCAAGATCGCCCAGAGTGTATTCATCTATCTTGGGATCCCCTTTCTGACTGGTTTCCTTACCCGCCTGGTCTTGGTAAAGGCCAAAGGCAAGGAATGGTATTATCAAAAATTCATCCCGAAGATCAGTCCCATCACCCTGGCGGCTTTGCTTTTCACCATCGTCGTAATGTTCAGTTTGAAAGGAAATTTGATCGTTTCTATCCCGCTGGATGTGGTGAGGATCGCCGTACCGATGCTCATTTATTTCCTGGTGATGTTCCTGGTTGGTTTTTTCTCGGGCAAAGCAATAGGAGCAACCTATTCTCAGACTGTGACGCTCTCCTTTACGGCTGCCAGCAATAATTTTGAACTGGCGATCGCGGTGGCAGTAGCAGTCTTTGGGATTTCCTCCGGGCAGGCGTTTACTGCAGTAGTTGGTCCACTGGTGGAGGTGCCGGTGATGATCGGGTTGGTCAACGTGGCATTCTGGTTAAAGAAGAAACTCTTCGCCATGAATGGCACGATTTAATCGAAGAAAAGGAGAAACACCATGTCTGAAGAAACCTGTGATTGCAAGAACGGAACCTGCGACTGCGGCTGTGAATGCTGCGGTGGAGAGGGCGGTTTTGAACGCCAATTTCTGACCAAAGCCGAGCAGATCGAAGAGCTGGAATCCTACCTGGCTGAGCTCAAGCTCGAGCTCCAGGCCGTGGAGGAACACCTGGCTGATCTGCGCAAGTAGTCGCGTGTAAGCAGGGCGACCGAGTTGGTCGCCCTGCTCATCCAGATTAACCAATTTCACGCTGAAGAAGTGATATATTTGAGATGTCCAGCGGTTCCCGTCCACCTCAAGGGTCGACCACCGGACATTAAATCTTGAAGTCGAAAGCACTTTCAGACATGCAAGTTATCCAGACGCGGGTTGCAGCTCCTGTGCTCCCCGAAACGCCGCCCACTTTTCGGGTGGGCAATATTCCAATTTATGGGGATGCGATCCTCGCCCCCATGGACGGATTCTCGGATTGGCCTTTCCGGTCCATCTGCCGCGCCCTAGGCTCGGCGATGAGCTATAACGAATTTACCCGGGCAGAGTTCATTGTCAACGCATTCGAGCACATCGCCTCCCGTTTCACCTGCGATGAAGCAGAGCGCCCTTTCGTCATTCAGCTTTATGGGGATGACCCGGATCAAATTATCGCCGCGGCGTTACGCGTCCAGGAGAAGCGGCCTGACATCATTGACATCAACATGGGCTGCCCGGCGCGGACGGTTGCCAACCGGGGTGCGGGCGTGGGACTGATGCGCACGCCGCTCAAGGTGGCGCGCATTTTCCAGAAGCTAAGCACTTTGCTGGACGTGCCGGTGACGGGCAAAATACGCCTGGGTTGGGAGGATAACCGCACCTACAAGTTAATTGCCCGCATCGTGGAAGAGAACGGCGGCGCCCTGATTGCCGTCCACGGGCGGACGCAGGAGCAGGGCTACGGCGGGGACGCCAACTGGGACGCCATCGCCGAGGTCAAAGCGGCGGTGAAAATCCCGGTCATTGGCAATGGGGATGTGAAATCGGTCGCAGATATTGAGCGCATGAAGGTGCATACCGGCTGCGAGGCGGTCATGATCGGGCGTGCCGCCATCGGCAATCCCTGGATTTTTTCCCGCCTCGACCGGGAGCAGGTCACTCCGGAGATGGTGCGCCAGATGGTGCGCCGGCACCTGGAGCGCAATATGCAATTCTATGGTGAGCACAAGGGATTGATCTTATTCCGCAAACACGCCATGCGGTATCTGGCGCTCCAGCGCCTGCCGCGCGTCACGCGCACAAAGATCATCCTGCAGAATGAGGCGGAGGGCTTCCTGGCTTTATTGGACAAAGCCTGTATCGGGTTGGAGTGAAAAACTTTTCGATGAAGACCAAAGTGCGCACAGTCAACACTGTGCGCATTTTATTTCAGACGTCCCAGCGACTCCCGATTTGCCCCATCGTCATGGTGATGCCAGGAGAGCCTTATGTGTTAGTAATGAAAGAGCACCTTGCCAGTGGTAATATCCACTGCGTAGATTTCCGTATCCACATTGAAATAGACAGTATTATCCTGCCAGCCAATGACCGCCGGGATCGAATAGAAATCACCAACCACTTGTTTCAGGGGAACTGTCTGTTCACCCAGCAGAGTGCCATCGGTCGGGTTAATGGTGTCCAGCACCATTTGGTTGGGGGCAGCCTGGAACTTGATCGATATCAATCCAGCCGGGGCCAGACTCCAGGTCCAGGCGGGGCTGGTATCGTCCACCAGGCCGGACATTTCATTGGGCGGGTCGATCGGCGCGGCACCCTGCAGGTCCATCTGCCACGTCTGCTTGCCCGAAGTGGCATTCACCCCCCACAATTCAAACCGTTCCGTGCCACGCGTCCGCCGGGCGCGGACGAGCAGGATATCGCCTGTAATTGCCAGCGGGGCGAAATCGTAATCTTCATTCGCCAGCAGGGATTGAACTGTCCCGGCGCGTTTGTCCACCGCCAGCAGTTGACTCTCATTGCTGAAATAAATGGTCGTATCGGTCACCAATGGATAAAAACCGTCGGGCGAAAAATTGAAACCGTTTTCCGTAACGGTCTGCCAGGCCATTCCTCCGGTGGCAAAGTCGAGCCGCTGGACGCAGCCATTGGAAGAGCCGTAAACCAGGTAAAGGGCTTTTTCGGCCTCGACGTAGAGCAGGCCTGAATCGGGGTACAGCGACGCGGACGAGTATTGATCGGTCTGGCAGTTGGGCGTAAGGGTGCGTTGCTCACTGCCGTCAACGGGGTTGATGAAAATCAGGCTGAAGGTGTAGGTGTCGCCGATGTAATCAACCACCACCAGCGAGCCGCCCATCAGCCGCAGGGTGCTGTCGTACCCGGCCTGCCGCCGGTTCCAGACCAGGCTCCCGGTGGCGGCGTCGTAGGCCTGTAGGGATTGGTCATTGTTCAGGGTGAGCACCCGCCCGGCTGTCACCAGCAGGGTGATGGCACCATAGCTTAATTTGTCGGGCATCTGGGTCTGCCAAGCCAGGCTGCCGTCACTTTTCTGGTAAGCCAACAGGGTACTCCCGTTCGCGGTATAGACCAGATCACCGCCCGCTGCAATGGCGTCTGCATACCCGTCCCCGGCCAGAGGTTCGGCCTGCCAGCGCAGTCTGCCGGTGGTGCCGTCCACCAGTCCGATCAAGCGGGTATCTTTATCGGGGTTGTAGAACAGCCCGACCACATCTGGCGGCGTCCCCGGCTCAGAGGATACCAGGATGGCTGTCCCGCTGGCGTTCAACGGTGAGGCAAACGGATTTCCCTGCCTGGACAGAACAAACGCCAGGATGCCTCCGCCGATGACCAGGATGGCGAGAACAATGGCACAGCTGATCCATTTACCCCGCTTGACCGGCTGCTTCTGCAAGAGGTCCTGCGGGGTGGCTGATGGGGATGGAATCCCCAAGATTTCGGGGCTGGGCGAGACCGGGATGCCGGTCAGCGCAGCTTCGACCTGGTCCACCACAGCCTTGGCCTGGGTCAGGCTGACGTCGTTGACTTCGCGGAAGCGCTTGATGGCCGCGATCTTATTCCCCGACTGGAGCAGTTCCTTCACTTCATCCAGCACGCGGCTGGTCTCTTCAGTGCTCAGCGGGCCGGCGAACACCCGGTGGACTTCGATCACTTTGTTTGCCGCCAGGGCATCCACGGCATCCTTGGCTTCCTTCAAGCCGGCGCCGTATAGTTCGCGGTAACGGCGGATTGCATCCATCAGGTTGCCGTTCTGCGCCAGCTGGCGGACTTCGTCCAGCGAGGCGCGCGGGGTAGCCCCCTGCGCAGCCGGGAGTCCCGGCACGAGGGCAATATTTTTGCAGAACTTGCAGCGTACAACCGTACTCGTGCCGTCATAGTCCAGCGGTGCACCGCAGGAGGGGCAGGTCAGGGTAGTGGGTTTATTATCAGTCATGAAACCTCCGGGCAGGGAAGGAAATGCAAATCGGGACAATTATTCCCCTAAATGCAAGAAAGGGCAAGCCGCTTATGAAAATTGAAGCCCAGTTTTCAGGCCGTAAAAACGTGGTAGCGAACTCCGTTCTTGGTGCTTGTCTTGACCGAATACATGACACTATCTGCCAGCTTGACCATTTCATCCACAGACTTCGGCATCTGGTTATAGGTGACCACGCCAATGCTGAATGTGACCAGCCAACCATTCCTCAACATTTCATTTACAAGATTGGAGTGGATCCTGCCAATGACTTGTTTGGCTTCCTCCTCACCCGTCTCCGGCAGAAGCAGGGCGAATTCACGCCGCCCAGCCGGGCCAGGAGATCGGCGGGTCGGATTTGCCGCTGGACGCTCTCCGTTATTACCCGCAGGACCATGTCACCGGTGGTGTGCCCCAGGTGGTCGTTGATTGCCTTGAAGTTATCCAGGTCAATATAAGCGAGAGTGAGCGGATGTTTGGTGCGCTGGTAGCGACTGATTTCGATTCGCGCCAGTTCATAGAAATAGCGGACACTTTTCGCCCCGGTTAGGAAGTCCACCCGGGCTGACTCCTGGATTGTGTTAAGTGCCTTTCTTAATTCCGAAAGAAGCCGGGATGAGACAATGAAAAAACCTAATCGGATCAGGGTATTCCAAACATAAACCATGACATTAGAATAAATGAGACCGTTGGCATAATCGGTGAGAAACCAGGTCATTACGCTGGCCGCTGACATCACCAGTCCGAGATTCCCACCTGCAAACCAGGTTACCAGGAAGATTGGAATTAGATAAAATAGCGTGATGCTAAGCTCGACCCCCGTCAAATAATCAACGATCCCCAAAACGACAACAAGAATGAATCCCACTACTCCCCAAAACAGCTTGCTGCGTTTTTCGAGGAAAGGCATTAATCCCATCATTTCCAGTATAGCATAAAGGTCAGGAGTCCTGCCAAAAGGTATAATACAGGCATGTCCAAGACTCACTCCCGTTATGTCTGTCAGCAGTGCGGGCGCGTCTCCGCCGGTTTCATGGGGAAGTGCCCGCAGTGTGGTTCGTTCAACTCAATGGTCGAGGAGATTGTGGCCGATGAGCCGGTGGGGGGGAAGACTGCCCCGCGCGGCCTGAGTGGACGTTCCACCCCGCATCGCCTGTCTGATGTCAGCGGCGAGGCCGAGGACAGGATTCCCGTACCGATGGGCGAGTTTTCCCGCGTGCTCGGCGGCGGTCTCGTCCCCGGCTCGATTGTGCTGGTGGGCGGCGACCCGGGCATTGGCAAGTCCACGCTGATGCTGCAGGTGGCTCTCGAAATGGCGACCAATCTCCGGGTCCTGTATGTTTCGGGCGAGGAGTCCGAGCGGCAGATCAAGATGCGGGCGGCGCGCATTGCCTCTGAGAAAAAATTCCCGGCTGACCTGTTCCTTGTCACCGAGACCGACCTGGATACGATTTTCGAGCACGTCGCGGCGGTCAAACCGGACCTGTTGATCGTGGATTCAATCCAGACCGTATACATCCCGGAAATGGATTCAGCGGCCGGGTCGGTCTCGCAGGTGCGCGAGTCAGCCAACCGGCTGCGCGAACTGGCCAAGTCGTCGGGACCGGCGGTGTTTGTCATCGGGCACGTGACCAAGGAGGGGACGATTGCAGGGCCGCGCGTGCTGGAACACATTGTGGACACGGTGCTGTATCTCGAAGGCGACCGTTTCCAGGCCTACCGGCTGCTGCGCTCGGTCAAGAACCGCTTCGGCCCGACCGCCGAGGTGGGTGTGTTCGAAATGGTCGAGCGCGGTCTGGCCGAGGTGACCAATCCCTCCGAGGCTTTCCTGGCTGAGCGGATGGTCAACGCGGCCGGGTCAGCGATTGCCGTGACGATGGAAGGCACCCGTCCGCTGCTGGTGGAGGTGCAGGGACTGACCAGCGCTGCGCAGTTTGGCAATGCCCGCCGCACTCCCAACGGCGTGGATTACAACCGACTGCTGATGATCGCCGCCGTGCTGACGCGCCGCCTTGGGCTGAAACTGGCCGAAGCGGACATTTTCGTCAACGTAGTCGGTGGTCTCAAAATTGACGAACCCGCCGCCGACCTGGCAATTGCCGCCGCAGTGGCTTCCTCGATGCGCGACCTGCCGGTCAAGGCGGATACCGTGCTGATTGGCGAGATCGGCCTGGCCGGAGAACTGCGCATGCCGGGGCAGATGCCGGTGCGCCTGCGCGAAGCTGCCAAACTTGGTTTCAAGACTGCCATCGTTCCAAAGCGCCTGCGCAAGGGCGAGCCCTGGCCGGTTGATATCGAAATCGTGGAAGCGCGGGCGGTCTACCAGGCGCTCGAATTGGCGTTTGGGATCCAGCGCGAACCACCCAAGGGAAGGAAAATGGCGTAGATCAACCACGGACACTTGCACTCGCTGAATACCTGCACCTGCGGCGCACCAAAGGCGCGGTGCAGGAAGATGCCGGAGAGTGCAGGTGGTAATGCAGATGGACATGGATTACTTCAACTTCTACATGACTGGTCTTTGGATCGGTCTTTTCTCTTTTACCAAATCTTTAACAAAAATTCAGCCTGTTCTCACCTTGTGCGGCTACGATAACAGGTAGCCACCTTGTATTGGAGGACCCATGCACTACCTGCCTTTCCTTTCCACGCTCGTCATATTTGCCTTTGCCACGGCGGTCTTCACCCGTTTTCTCAAGCGCCGCGGCCCGCACTTGCTGTTTTGGACCATCGGTTTGCTCTTCTTCGGGATTGGAACGCTCTCGGAAGTGATCCTGGCTTTCACCTTCAGTAGCCTGATGCTGAAACTGTGGTACCTGAGCGGAGCCATGCTGACCGCTGCCTGGCTTGGGCAGGGGACACTCCATCTGCTGGTACGCAAGCGCAGCGTTGCCTGGACCCTGACCAGCGTCCTGACCGCTGTCTCGTTGCTGGCTGCGATTCTGGTCCTGCTCGCCCCGCTGACGCCTGCCGCGGCCTCCTACAATGTGACCATGGCCATCTCGTCCCAATACAAAGACATCCTGACCCGTGGCGGCCTGACCATTGCTCTGACCATCCTTCTGAACATCTACGGCACGCTGACGCTCGTCGGCGGCGCGATCTATTCGGCGGTCATCTTCTGGCGCAAGCGCGTGATGCTCAACCGCATGATCGGCAACGTGCTGATCGCCGCTGGTGCGCTGGCTCCGGCCATGGCGGGTTCGTTCGTCAAGATGGGCTTGGTGGACGCGCTTTATCTATCCGAGTTGATTGGTGTGGTGCTGATGTACGTTGGCTTTATTCAGGCAACGACTGTGCCGGCTCGTGAATCAGCCCCCGCTGCGGCAGGTTAATCTCAAGCTGAACAGCAAACTGATAGGTATTTAAAGGAGGTACGTGTGGATAAAGATCTGCTCGCCAGGGCTTCCATAAACATCAACGCTCCCTGCGAAAAAGTCTGGAATGCACTTGTGAATCCCGAAGCTATCAAGCAATACATGTTCGGCACCAATGTTGTTTCGGATTGGTACGAGGGGAGTCCGATTATATGGAAAGGAGAATGGCAAGGTAATTCTTACGAGGACAAAGGCGTGATTCTCCAGCTCAAGCCGGAACGAACAATTCAATATAGTCATTTCAGCCCGCTTTCTGGACTCCCGGAGACACCGGATAACTATCACACTGTAACGATCGAGTTGTCAGCGAATGGAAATCAAACCCAAGTCTTGCTGGCTCAAGACAATAATGCAACCGAAGAAGCGCGTGCACATTCCGAGAAGAACTGGGGGATGATGCTTGCTGCCATGAAGAAATTCTTGGAACAATAGATTTGCATTACCCGAAGCCTTCGGGTCATATCCCTGCGCCGCCCAATACTCCCATCACTTTTCCTCCTTCCCCAAAGACCCCTTTTTTACAGGTATAATCTTTTCGGATTGGAGTCAACCATGACCATCCTCGATTTCCCTATGCTCTCCCGCATCCGCCGCAATCACGGCTTGGAACACGCCACCATCAATATCCTGTCGCAGCGCTTCCCCTTCCGGCGATTGGCGGGCTATTCCTTCCCAGGCGGATTCTTCATCCTCGGCGATATCCCCACTGATGACCTGCGCGAGGCCGTCGTCCAGGCCCTGGTGCGGATGAATAACGGCGAGCATTATCTTGCCATCCACGAGCACTGCGGCACGAACTACGCCGCATCCGGTTTCGTCGCCGGTTTGCTGGCATGGCTGGGAATGGCCGGGGCCAAAAGTAAACGTGACAAGGTCGAGCGTTTACCGCTGGTCATCGCTCTGGCTACATTCGGTTTCATCGCCAGCCAGCCACTGGGACCAGTGCTCCAGCAGCGGATCACCACTTCCGGCGACCCGCAAGGGATGTCCATTGTGGATGTATTTCCAATCCAATTTGGGCAGTTCTCGCTCCATCGCGTGGTTACACAAGGCTAGGCGACTCGCGTAAGATGGTAATAACCACGAAGTCTGAAACTCCCTCCGTTCTCATCCTGCACGGAAACGACGAGTTTGCCATCTCCGGGCACATCGAAAAACTATGCGCCGGTCTCGGCGACCCGTCCACCGCCGACATGAACATCGCCCGCTTCGACGGCCGCCTCGGCCTGGATTTCGAGGCGCTCTACACGGCTGTCAATGCAGCCCCCTTCCTGGCGCCGCGCCGGGTGATGGTGCTGGTGCATCCGGTCTCGGCTTTCGCTTCCACCGAGGCCCGAAAAAAATTTATTGATCTATTGGATAAAGCTCAACCAACCACTACCATCGCCCTGGCAGAGTATGACGAACTCAAGCGCGATCACTGGCTGTTGAAATGGGCGGCGCAGGCCGGACCTCGGGCCGGAGTCCACGTCTACAACATGCCCAAACGCTGGGAAATGCCGCACTGGATCGAGTCTGAGACGAAAAAATTGGGCGGCAGGATCGAACCGGATGCAGCCGCGCATCTCTCCGAAATGGTCGGCGAGGACACGCGCATTGCCGCCCAGGAACTCACCAAGCTGCTCACCTATGTCAACTTTGCGCGCCCGGTCAACCTGCTGGACGTGGACCGGGTGAGCATCGTCAGTGCGCAAGGGAATGTTTTCGAACTGGTGGACGCCCTCGGTCAGGGGGATGGGAAAAAGGCCCAGCACGTGCTCCATCAATTGCTGGAAGAGGAAGAAGCCTTCGAATTGTGGGGCATGGTCATCCGCCAGTTCCGGCTGCTGCTCCAGGCGCGTGAACTTCTGGATGCCGGTGCGGGCACTTCCGAGGTCCAGAAAGCCCTTGGGCTTCACGAGTTTGTGGCGCAAAAAGTGACCAACCAGACGAAGCGGTTCTCGCTTTCAACGCTGGAGTCCATTTATCATAAATTGCTGGAGATTGACGAGGGGGCAAAAACGAGCCAGGTCCCGCTTGACCTGGCTCTGGATACGCTCGTAGTGGAATTGGCAGGCAGATAAACTGGTTGTTCCTTGCAGGAAGGGGAAGCGTTTTCCCTGAATACTTTGTCTATGAATCGCTATCCTTCTGGAGGGACTCTGATCAGCTTATATTATCGAGGAATCTCTTCGATTTTCTCCAATTCCTCCTTGGAAAATTCAAGATGATCGAGTGCCTTCAGATTGGTCTCCAACTGCCCGACACTGCTGGCCCCTATCAGGGCCGATGTGACCTGCGGCTGGCGTAGAACCCACGCAATCGCCATCTGCGAGAGCTTTTGGCCGCGCTGCGCGGCAACATTGTTCAGTTTACGGACCTTCGGCAGACCTTTCTTCACATCCGCGGGCGTCAGCCAGACGCGCTCGGTTTTGGTAGCGCGCGCTCCCACCGGAATGTCATCCAGGTAGCGGTCGGTCAACTGACCCTGGGCCAGTGGCGAAAAAACGATACAACCGATGCCTTCCTGTTCAAGTACGTCCAGCAACCCATCTTCTACCCGGCGGTTGAACATGTTGTACGACGGCTGGTGAATGAGACAGGGCGTGCCAAGTTCGCGCAGGATACGGGCGGCTTGGCGCGTCTGTTCCGGCGGATAGTTCGAAACACCCACATACAACGCTTTTCCTTGCCGGACGGCAGAATCCAGCGCCCCCAAGGTTTCTTCGAGCGGCGTCTCAGGGTCATAGCGGTGACTATAGAAAATATCTACGTAATCCAGGTCCATGCGCTTGAGAGACTGGTCCAGGCTGGCGAGCATGTTTTTGCGCGAGCCCCATTCGCCATACGGGCCGGGCCACATATCGTAACCGGCTTTAGTGGAGATGATCAGCTCGTCGCGGTAGGGGGCGAAATCCTGCTTGAGCAGTTTGCCGAAAGTTTCTTCCGCTGAGCCGGGTGGGGGACCGTAGTTATTGGCCAGGTCGAAGTGAGTTACACCCAGATCAAAAGCCCGGCGGGCGATCAGGCGCGAATTCTCAAACATATCCAGCCCGCCGAAGTTGTACCACCAGCCCAGGGAGATGCGCGGCAGTTTCACTCCGCTGTGACCGGTGCGTTTGTACTCCATACTGGTGTAACGATCTTCAGAAGCGTTATAAGGCATGATAATCTCCTTTTAATAAATTAACTGTGGCTGTCCGCAGCCGGTGTCGGCCACAATCCACCCGAAGCGGCTCAAATCCACGCGGCCGCGTACATCGAACTCCACGCCTTCCTCTTCCAACAAGCGGCGTTGTTCCTCCGCTCCCGGGCGGAGGCTGATCTCCCCTTTCGAGTTGATGACCCGCTGCCAGGGTACGTCATCGGGACAGGCGGCCATCGCTCCGCCCACCCAGCGCGGGCCAAGCGAAAGGAAGCTCTTTGGGTTCACGCCCTCAGGGGGCAGGATCATTTTGGCGATCTGCCCATAAGTGGTTACCCTGCCCAGCGGCACCTGCCTGACGATTTCCCACACCTGGTTGTTGAAAATAATGGGGTCAGGGGGAGATGTAAATGGGCTCATTTTTCCTCCAAAAACTGCCTGGCAACCACCCGATAGGCCGGGCAGTAAAGACGCTCGTAAATTTCGGAATGATGCACGGCGGGAAAACCCTGCTCTTCCATTTTGGCAAAAAAGGCCTCGATTTCCTCATCTCGAATTGACCCTGTTCCCGCCTGTGCCAGCCGCCTGGCGGTCGCACCATACTCTTTGAGATTTTCAAACGAACCGCGCCATTCGTTGGCAGTTTGGATAAAAGCCCGCAGCAAACTCTCCGGCTTCTTCCCCGCCCGGAGATACGGGCGCAGATGCACGCGCAGGATTTGTCCATCCGGGGAGATCGGATCCATCAGAAGGTCGTCAGGACCGTCTCCCATCTCAGCCAGTTCGTGCTCCAGCCAGTCTCGCGCCGCCTGCTCGTCGCGGACGGCATGTTCGCTCCCCAGCGCGGCCTGGTGGAGAAGTTTATACAGGTCGGCCGCCTGCATCTCCGGGTATCGCCGCAGATGGCTTTGCAGGATCTTATCCATGGATATACCATCCAGTTCTTCTGCTTGGGTTATCAATAGTCAGCCCGGGCTAATGGATGCCTTAACGGCTACGGAATGCCAAGCTCCTTGCGCTCTTGTTTCATCGTAAAATGTTGCATAACCATCGCAGCAATCGAAGCAAAAAGGGTAAGGACTCCCCAGCCGACGTCCGCAGCAACTGATGGATACCAGAATAGGTTGGCTGCCGCGCCAAAGCAAAGTACCACGAAGGCCAGATATACCCTGCTATTAAACTTGATGCCCTTGATTTTCTCAGGGGTAAATCCAACCCATGCACCGGATTTCATAAGGTAAGCATCCATAAATAATCCAAACAAGACAAAGAATCCGCCAGCCACAAAGAAGGTCAAGGGGTTGGTCACTTGCAGACACAAAATGGCCAGACATACCAAATTCATCAGTTGAATAAGGGCATACAGGATGTTAACCTGCATTCTAAGAACAAGACTTCCCCAAAGATTAGTGACCCAGGAATTGGTGATAAGCATGATCGAAGTCAGAAAATAGAGCAACAGGTACCAGCGACCCATCTGAATCCCATCGATTAGGTTGGTTATTTGCGTCAGCAAAGCTGCCACGGCAATGCCGCCCAGCACTGTCCAGAAGGTGATCTGCGCATCGCGCTGGAAGTAAACATCCTCCATACCATGCTGTTTCCAAAGGGTACCATTCCCAGGCTCTTCTTTCGGGTGCAAGCCTTTCTTATTACTTTTTTTTATTGTCTCTTGCGCCATATACGCCTCCTCTCCAGACATCAGGCTACAGTTTTCCTTCCCTCACTTCCACTCCCATTTCTTCATCACTTCCATCGCCTCGCGCGCCGTCAGGTCCAGATGCAGCGGCGTGATGGACACGTACCCGGCTTTCAGCGCGCCAAAATCCGTCCCCTCCTCAAGGATGCCGGTGGGGGCCTCGCCACCGATCCAGTAGTACGGACGCCCGCGCGGGTCCACCCGGCGTTCCAGTTTGTCCAAGTAGACGCGCAGCCCCTGGCGTGTCACCATTATGCCCTTGAATTGTTCCTCGGTCAGGTACGGCACATTGACGTTCAACAGTACCCCCGCCGGCAGGTCATCGGCCAGCACTTTTGCCGTTAATTTGCGGGCCACCCTGGCCGCCGTGCTGTAATCCAGCGGGCCGCTGTGGTATTCTGGTGCATCCAGCGAGACAGCGATCCCGGGGATGCAGCCGGTGATGACCGCTTCCATGGCCGCTGTCACCGTACCGGAGTAGGTCACGTCGTGGCCGATGTTGGCGTTCGGGTTGATGCCCGCCACCACCACGTCGATCTTTTCCTCGACGAAGCCCATCAGTGGCAACGCCACGCAGTCCGACGGCGCGCCGTCGCACGAGTAGGCCGGGGTGTTGTCAGCCAGGAGCACTTCCCGCACTCGCAGCGGGCGGTCGAGAGTCTTGACGTGTCCCGAAGCCGACCAGTTGCGGTCAGGGGCGAAGACCGTCACCTTGCCCAGCGTCTGCAGTTCCTGTGCCAGTGCCAGAAGGCCAGGGGCCTGTACGCCGTCATCGTTTGTGACCAGAATGTGCATAATTCATCCTTTTCTGGATGATTATAACGCGTGCCCGCGTATATAATCAGGCTGTGCACCGGTTGTTCCCCGCCCACAGGTACGCGCTGGTCAGCGATCACATGGACTTCCCCGCGTTCCATGGATCGTATTATTCGGAAGGAGAATGTATGCGCCGCTTAATTTTCCCCATTTTGGTGCTCGCACTGGCGATCGTAGCCTGTTGTAGTCCCTGTTCGCCCCCGTCAAGCATACCGGTTTCCCCGGTAACGGTGACACTCACGATCTATTTTACTGATATGGCCCGTTTCCAGGCCGGCACGGAGCCTTACGAAGTGGTGGTCACGCGCAGTGTGCCGGAACCCGCTTCGTTGCCCGAGGCGGTCCTGACCCAGTTGTTCCTCGGTCCCACGGAGGCGGAAAGAGCCCAGGGGTTTGCGATCATGTTAAGTGGCACAACTGGTTTCAGCACCCTGACCATCGAGGATGGCATTGCCCGTGTCGATCTTACTGGCACGTGCGCTTCCCAGGGGGCAGCCTACACGATCGCGAATCTCATTTTCGCCAACCTTAAGCAGTTCCATGAGATCCAGTGGGTCAAGATTTACGACCAGAATAATGAGACGGAAACACCCGGTGGACAGAGTGACTCCATCCCCTTCTGCCTGGAGCCATAACCTGCAATAATGCATAAAACCTCCCGCAAAGGAAATCTGCGGGAGGTTGGTTTTCCGGAGGCCAAGGATAAGGGACATTGACCTCTTACAGTCCTCGAATGATTTGCTTGACCAGCCCCGGCCCGGCGTAGATCAACCCGGTATAGACCTGCACCAGCGCTGCGCCGATGTCCAACCGCCTGCGGGCATCCTCAGGACTCATGATCCCGCCCACGCTGACGACCGGGAGACGGCTCTCCAGTTTTTTCACCACCGAAGTGAGAACCGCTTCACTCCGCGCCCGGAGCGGTTCGCCGCTTAACCCGCCGGTCTCTGCCTTCTGCTTCGACCGCAACCCCGCCCGCCCCAGGGTGGTGTTGGTGACGATGACGCCGTCCATGCCGGTGCGCACGATGACCTCGAGAGCTTCGTCGAGTTCTTCATCTGAAAGGTCAGGAGCCAGTTTGACCAGGATGGGGGTATGCCCGCCGCCGCCTGCTGCAATATTCTCGCGTTCCTTCGAAACCGCCTCTAGCAAACCTTCGAGCATTTCGCCTCCCTGCAGGTGGCGCAGGCCGGCGGTATTGGGGGAGCTGACATTGATGGCGAGGTAATCGGCCAGCGGCGTGAATTGTCGCATCAGGGTAATGTAATCGCGGGCGGCATGTTCGAGCGGGGTATCTTTGTTCTTGCCAAGATTGACACCCACGATAACTTGCCTGTTGTGATGACGACGCAACCTTCTTGCCACAGTTTCTGCCCCCAGCCCCGGGAATCCCATCCGGTTGATCACCGCCCGGTCCTCCACCAGCCGGAAAAGGCGCGGCTTCGGATTCCCTGGCTGCGGATAGGGTGTGACAGTCCCGACTTCGATGTGGCCGAAGCCGAGTGTAGCCAGTCCACGCCAGGCCAGACCATCCTTGTCATACCCCGCCGCCAGCCCCACCGGATTCGGAAAATGCAGCCCAAAGGCGTCCACCGGCTTTCCCGGTGCGGTGTACATGGCCCGCAGGAGCAGGTTCAATGGCTGGTACGCCCCCAGGCGGATCAGTTGCAGAGTCAGCTGGTGGGCAGTTTCCGGGTTGAATTTGAAGAACAGCGGTCGAAAAAAAGACCACATATTAGGGTTTCGGTTTGCGGATGGAGAGATAGCGGTCACATTCCAGGCCATATTTTCTGGCGCGGTCCTGCAATTTTGGCATGATCCTGAAATCGCCTTTGAGCAGGTCCGCGCCATGATCCAGCAGTTGCTGGCCCATTGTTTGCAGAGTAGGCTCGAGTTCGTCTTCGTTCAACGTTGCCGGGTGAAAAGCCTGCTCCGGCTGTGGGCCCTTGTCAATGCCTTTCTCGACGAGCAGCCAGCCGAGTGTGGACTTGTTCTGGGGATTGTGCACATCGGCTATTTCCAACCAGGGTGTATTACCGATTTCATAGTTCAGAAGTATTTCGGTGGTGGCATTTTGGAACCGGATGGTAACACTGCGGTTCTCGAACTTGGTCTCGGTTTTCTTGAAACCATACTTGGTTTCCAGCCCCCAAAATGCCTTCTCCACCATGCGTTCGAATTTGGATTTTTTCATTTGTTTGCTCCTGAAAACTTGTTCTGGCAGGGATACCCGTCATGGTTGGAGAGGTTTCGAGTCAAGGTGAAAAAAAGGAAGTTTATACTTTAGAATAAGGCTATATCCCCTAGTGGACGGGTAACGAAGCTGCAGATTTCTTTAACAGCTTAATCGGTAAACAACGGCAAGTGTCCCAGGGCAATGATGTGATCCCACTTGGCGCGCTCGCCCTCGGTCAGAATTGCCGCCTCACGGACAACTTCGGCCCCGGCCTTTTCCATAAT
>CAIQQN010000030.1 GCA_903873975.1 uncultured Anaerolineales bacterium | reverse complement strand
GGGCGAAGAAAATTGAGAAGGTCTGCAATGAAATTGATGTTCCCGTGGTTGGCAAAGAAGGTGGCTGGGGTATCTCCGAAAGGACTGCAAAAAACTCGCCGAATGCGGCGTCTCTGCTATAGACGTAGCCGGTGCAGGCGGAACATCCTGGTCGCAAGTCGAGATGCACCGTGCCACCGATGAATTCACACGCGAACTCGCAGCCACCTTTGACGGCTGGGGCATCCCCACTGCAGAATCAATATTGAATGTCAAGAGAACCGCACCCGCTATGACGGTCTTCGCCAGCGGTGGTCTCAAAGACGGGCTCGATATCGTCAAGTGCATCGCATTGGGTGCTTCTTTGGGCGGCATGGCGGGACAATTCTTGAAAGCTGCAGCTGTGAGCGCAGAAAAGGTAGTCAAGTTGATAAAATTGACCCAACGGCAGATACAGGTTGCAATGTTTGCGGCGGGGGTGGGTGAGGTTGGTAAAATGGGAAGTTGTGGAATAGAGAAAACATGAGTCTTAAAGGATTTTCCGCTCCTTTGTTACTAGCCATCGAAGCTGAACTTCAGCGTCAGGTTGCCCGACTCGATGAACCGTGCACACGTCGCTTCCACGAGATGCTGACCTACCATATGGGCTGGACAGGCGAAGGGTCAGGGCCTGATGTACAAGGGAAACGCATCCGCCCTCTGCTGGTACTGCTCACCTGTGCCGCCTGCAATGGTAATTGGAAATCCGCTCTCCCGGCCGCTGCAGCCGTTGAGCTTGTCCACAACTTTTCACTCGTCCACGACGATATTCAGGATAACTCGGACAAACGTCGAGGGCGGGATACCGTCTGGGTGCGGTGGGGCATGCCACAGGCGATCAACGCCGGGGACGCGTTATTTGTCCTCTCCAACCAGGCCATAATGGACTTGGCACTCACCCACTCCAGCGAGACTATCTTTAAAGCCGCAAAGATTCTCCACGACACCTGTCTTGACCTGACGCGTGGCCAGTACCTGGACATGTCCTACGAGACGCGCACCGACCTGACCATTGAAGACTACTGGCCAATGGTCGGCGGCAAGACGGCTGGCTTGCTGTCCGCGTGCTGCGCACTCGGCTCTCTGCTCAGCGGAGTGGACGAGACCATCCAGGAAGTCTATCGCGACTTTGGCCACTACCTCGGCCTCGCCTTCCAGGTGCAGGATGACTTGCTAGGAATCTGGGGTGACTCGGCACTGACAGGAAAGTCCGCTGAGTCAGATCTGGTTACTGGAAAGAAATCGCTACCGGTGCTTTTTGGGATTGGAAAGAATGGCCCGTTTGCGCAGCGCTGGGCTAAGGGTCCGGTAAACCTTGAGGAGGTTATCGGTCTGGCAGAACAATTGGCCGCAGAAGGGGCGCGCTTGTACACACAGGAGACTGCCGACCAGATGACTGACCTGGCACTGCAATCCCTGCGCATGGCCGATCCATGGGATGAGGCTGGGGAAGCATTGTTTGAATTAACGAATGAATTGCTAAACCGGGAAGCGTGAAAATCCATTCCGGTTATTGATATCCAATATTCTGGTATAATTTTCGGCGTCAAGCGGGTGTAGTTCAGTGGTAGAACGCTTGCTTCCCAAGCAAGATATCGTGGGTTCGAGTCCCATCACCCGCTCTTTAAAATAAAACCACCCTGGTTCAATGTAACCAGGGTGGTTTTATCATGGATGCGTTTCTTACAGGATACGTATTTGTGCCTGCCGGTGATCTTATTCTTATGCCATCATACTGCCAATTTCTATAAGGGTTTTGACAGTTTCCTCCGGCAGGACTGCTGGGGGAATCCCTAATACCTTGCAAGTCAGGATTTTTTGAGCGGTCACCTCCACTGCATCGGTCATGTCGGCAGCACGGCGCAGGCTGCTCCCCGCTACCACCAGTCCGTGGTTTTGCATCAGCGCAGCAATTCCCTTCATTCCGATGGCTTCAGCGACCTTCTCTCCCAGTTCGTTGGTACCTGGCATGATGAACGGCACGACCGGGACATCTCCGATGAAAGCCGCTTCGGTGGAAATGGGCAGGAATTGAGTGCCGGTCATAGCCATCAGCGTTGCCTGAGGGGCATGAGTGTGGATCACCGCAGTAATCTCGGGACGCATCTTATAGATAGCACAGTGCACACGCCGCTCGCTGGATGCAGTGTACTCCGTATCCCCGATGAGCCTGCCCTCCAAGTCAATGCGTACCATCATATCCGGGTGCAAATCCCCTTTGAAAATGGCGCTTGGGGTGATCCAGATTTCGTCCGGATTGTCGTCACAGCGGGCGCTGACATTGCCACCAGTGGAAGTGATAAGGCCTTTGGCGTAGAGTTCATTGGTAATCATCAGGATCTGGTCGCGCACATCGCCGTTCTTGGCTATGGCAGGAGCAGTCGGTATGGAGGCCGCAGCGACCTGGGCAATCATTGGGGCACCAGCCACCGGTACTGTGGGCGGAACAGCCGTAACGCTGAGTTTGGTTAAGTCGCCTGGGTCACCAATCTTTTTGCGCGCATCGGAGTACAGGCGGCTCATGTTGTTCTGAATGCGCATGAAGGCCATTGCCTTGCCGGTGTCACCGCTGAAGGATAACTTGCCGCTGGTGGCTGCTTTAGTTGCATTGACTCGTCCTGTGAACATCCCATCGAGGATATCGGCGGCCATTTTGAGTTTCACGTCCGGCTCGCGCGGCGGTTTTTCCAGGCTGGCAGCCACCTTCCCGTCCACAAAACTCAGAAAGAAGGATTGATCCATGTCTTTAACTGTGAAAAGGAAGACAACATTCTTTCCCTTTGCAAAACTAATCATCTCCTTGTCAGCTGTAATGGAAATAGTGAATTCTTTTAAAATTGCAATCATCTTTTCACGCTCTGCACTGTTTGCTGCCACGGGAACGTCCACGGCTGCTTTACCTGCAAAAGGCATCGGTGCAGGAGCAACTGCTACTGGAATGGCAGCTGGAACCGCACCCAGTTTGGTTAAATCGCCCGGATCGCCAATTTTCTGGCGTGCCACACTATACAACCTGCTCATATTTCCCTGAATGCGGATGAACGACATGGCCTTGCCCGTGTCGCCACTGAACGAGAGTTTCCCACTTGTCGCGGCCTTGGTAGCATTGACGCGCCCGGTGAACATACCGTCCAGAATGTCAGCAGCCATTTTAAGTTTTACGTCCGGTTCGCGCGATGGGATGCCCAGGCCGGAATCTACTTTTCCATCCACAAATCCCATAAAAAACGCCTGGTCGATATCTTTAACAGTAAAGGAAAAAATGACATTCTTGCCCTTCGCAAAGTCGGCCATTTCTTTGTCAGCCACTATGCAGGCGGTGAACTCCTTTAATATCTCGATCATTTTTTCACGTGCAGTATTGGGTTCCATACTTTCCACCTTTCCACTCATCATTGCCGTTTGCGATTGTGACGCGGGCAGGTTGCCTTTTTCATCAATAGCTGGTTCACCAGTTTTTTGCTTTTGGAGGGCGATGTCCAAGTCGGTCGCGCCAGGACCCGGAACCTGGGCGCGCACTTTCAGGCTGGACTCGTCCATCTGTCGTTTGCCAGTCCAGGTGAAAGAGTCGAGCGTGGCGGCGTTCAGGATGTACTTGGGGCGCTTGCCAGCCATCAGCAATTTCAATTCGTTGGTGATGATCTCACCCTGGTGCGCGGCCACCTCGAGCGTATTGCCACCTACATGTGGGGTGGCGATGACGTTCGGGAAAGCCAGCAGCGGATCTTCAGTGGCAGGCGGCTCGACCGGGAATACGTCCGTGGCGAAACCGCCCAACCTGCCTGACCGTAAGGCTTCCAGCAAGGCTTCCTGGTCCACCAAGGCGGCCCGGGCGGAATTGACCAGGAATGCACCCGGTTTCATCAGGTTAAAAGTCTGGGTATTCATCATATCCCGAGTCTCATCTGTTACCGGTGCATGCAGGCTTATGAAGTCGCTTTCGGCCAGTAGTCGTTCGAACGAGACCTTTTCCGCCCCCATCAGGACTACTTGTTCGGCGCTCAAGAACGGATCGAGGAGCAGGATGCGCGGCCCAAAGGGCAGGAGGCGTTGGACTACTTTTCTGCCAATCGCGCCACCGCCGACCATGCCGATTGTCTTGTGCCAAAGTTCAACTCCTAGAAACTCCTCATGCGCCTGGCCCATGCGCCCCAAGTCACCGGCTTCGCCGCCAGGCTGGTGCAGGAAGGCGGACGCAGGTTGGAGTCTCCGGGCCAGCATTAACATAAAGCCAACTGCCAGGTCTGCGACCGCATCGGCATTGCGAGCCGGGGTGTTGGTAACCGGTACGCTGGCGGAGGTGCAGGCCTCAATGTCAATGTTGACGGGATTGCCGCGGCAGACAATTATTACGCGCAGGTCGGGTAGTTTAAGCAGCGCTTCAGCGTCAACGATATCAACTTCGGTAACGAAAACCTGGTAATTTTTGAGGGTCTGCACCAGGTCATCGCCGGTGAGCAGAATACCTTCGGTTCGGTAGGGTTTGTAGGTCACTTCGCCAATCTCGCGCAATTGGCCCAGGGCAGCCTCGTCTACTTCGGCGCTGATGTAGATATTGGGACGGAAGGATGCAGAAGCTGCGCCGCTTCCTTCTGTGGTGGTTAGACCTGCCATCATGGTCGAGGCAATGCTGCTGGCGGCTACCATATCCGCTGGCCGGCGCTCCTGGCGTAGGGCTTGCCAGTCGGCATAGAGAGCCTGATAAGTGGATGAGTTCGCGCTGGGCTGGTGCTCGCGGGTGGTATGCACTAATTTTTTTGCACCTGTTGCCAGATCCGGGAAGAGACCAGCACCGACCCCAGCGCAGATGGCCGCTCCTAGCGCTGTCGCTTCTGCAGACGCACTGACATGTACGTTACAATTTACAACATTGCTGATGATTTCTGTCCATGCCGCACTGCGGGTGATCCCGCCGCTCAACCACAAATCCGAAAGGGTGCCGCCCGAGATGTGCGTAATCTGCTCAACATTGGCACGTACCGCATAGGCCATCCCTTCCAGGACAGCGCGGGCTACATCAGCCCGTCCCTCTTCTCCCAGACGGGCTATGACAGACGAGAAGGTCAGGTTGTCCACCGGTGGTTCGAGTGCTGAGGCATTGAAAACCGCCGCGCCGATAGTGGAATGCACCCCATGAGCTCCAGGGACCGAGGTCTCAGCCTCGGCGGCCAGCATCGCCACGGGGTTGGCGGCATCGTTGTGCATCAGGCGGGCTGTCCATTCGAGGGTCGAGCCCATCTGCCCGGCATTACTTTCGAGGACATACAGGCCGGGAATGATGTGCAGCCCTGTCCAGATACGCATTTCGGGGTCGATGATTAGTTTGTCCACCGCCATTTGCACCGGGGTGGTCGTTCCGGCGATGACGCCGATCTGCCCGGCAGATACAACGCCCGCTCCGAGCAGTCCGCACTGCGTGTCGGGGCCGCCAACCGCCACCGGGATGCCCGGAATAAGATTAAAGTTGACAGCGGCTTCTTTGGTAAGTTTTCCAAGTTTACTTCCGGCCTGTTTGAGGGACGGGAGGATTTTCTCCGGCAAGCCCAGCGATTTGATAAATGCACTGGCCCATTTCCGGTTTTTCAAGTCAAAGAGCAGGCTCTCAGCAGCTTGGGCTGGCTCAGAGGCCAGTTCGCCGGTCAGCATGTAACCGACCCAGTCGCTGATGCTCAGCGCAGCATGGACCGCCCTGAACCTTTCAGGATGGGTGTCTCTAAGCCATAACAAACGCGCCGCCATAAATATAGGGTTAGGAGCGTGACCTGTAAGCCGGTAAATTTCCTCGCCGCGTTCCACGGCCAGCCCCATACCCTGGTCAACCGCACGCGAATCGCGGTTTGGGGTGGCGATAAGCACGTTCCCTTTTTTATCAATCGCCACCATGCTGTGACGCATACTTGTGGCGGCTATGCCAGCTACTTCTTGTGGTGAAGCACCAGCTTTCTTGAGTGCTTCCTGCGCCGTCTCACCCAGTATGCGCCAGACAGCGTCTGTGTCGAGTTTGAAGGCAAAACCTCCGGCTTGCGGGTCGGGAGGTAGCGTCCAGGCGTGAAAGACACTGACAGTTTCCCCGGTATCAGTATTTACTAAAAGGCAGCGTCCTCCTCCGCCGCCGACGTCAAGACCAATCAGATATTTTCCTGACATATGTTCTCCTTGTCTTTGCTGTGAGTGAGTTGAATATAATCTACCAGGTCACGGAGCGTAGCCGTTTTTGCGATACCAATAGACTGCTTTACGCAAGGCGTCACGGGCTGGGATGAAAGTGTAGCCAAGTTCCCGTATGGCTTTGGTGGAACTGAAATATTCTTTCCGGCTGGACACACGTACGGCATCGGGTGTAGCCGCCGGGACGTGTTTGGAATTCAAGCGAGCAAGGCCGATGTCCACATACGCCCAAGTCAGCGCCACCGCCCGCGGGATGCGTGTACGGACCTCGGGTCTGCTTGAAACCTCAGATAATAGGTCCAGCACCTGCTTGAGAGTCAGATTCTCTCCGCCAAGGATATAGCGCTCGCCGGTCTTGCCTTTTTCCATGGCTAATAAATGCCCGGTGGCTACATCGTCTACATCCACTATTGTCAAGCCAGTATCGACGTAGGCTGGCATTTTGCCGTTCAGAAAGTCTACGATCATTTTACCAGTCTGGGTGGGTTTGTGATCGCCTACGCCCACAGGTGCAGCCGGGTTGACGGTCACCACCGGCAAGCCCAGGGCAACAAATTCGCGCACCACCTCCTCAGCCAGGTACTTCGAGCGTTTATAGTCGCTGAGCATGTCCTTCACCGTTACAGGCGTTTCTTCTGTGCCAAGCGTCCCATCGCGTGGGATGCCTAGGCTGGCAATCGAACTGGTGTGAACAACGCGCTTCACGCCGGACTTCTGGGCAACTTCCATTACCCGGCGCGTTCCCTCCACGTTGGACTGGTAGAAATTATCCCAGGTATAGCCCCAGTAGGCGTAAAGCGCTGCAACATGAAAAACCCACTCACAGCCACTCATTCCTTTTTCCAGGACGTCCATATCGCTCAAATCACCGCGTACGCGCTCGACGGGCAGTCCATCCAGCATGCGTGTATTTGTCCCGGGCCTTACCAGAGCGCGGACCTCATGCCCGCCCGCAAGCAATTTGTGAATGACTGCGCTGCCAACAAATCCAGTTCCACCGGTGACAAAGGTTTTCATCTTGCATCTTCCGATATATTCAATTCGTCAAATACTTATCATCGCCCAGTATTTTGCTCATCCACTCATCGCCTGTTTAATGAGTTCACCGCTGGTGGCCCAGACACGGCCTTTCAGATTCTTGGTCTCGTCCATGATCGTGTCGAAGGCATTGACTATGGCATCCACTTCCTCATCGCCAATAATGAGGGGAGGCAGTAACTTGATGATGTTGACACCCGGACCGCCTACCTGGGTCATCATATGGTGGTCGCGCATCAGGGACATCACCACCAATTGCGTGAAGAGACCTCTCTCGGCGGCTTCGATGGCTGCCCAGGCGGCTTTGAGAGCGAGGTTGCCCGGCGGGCGAAACTCGATCCCGATGATGAGGCCTTTACCACGCACATCGGCGATCATCTCGTGCTTATCTTTCAGGGCGACCAATTCAGCGAGAAGTTTCGCGCCGACGGTGGCAGAACGCTCAACGATCTTCTCCTCGTCCAACACGGACAAGGTTGCTAGACCGGCAGCCATGCCCATGTCGTTCTGACCGAAGGTTGTGGAATGGACCTGGGCGCGCTTTAGATGACCAAAAACCCTGTTATTTATCTCGCGCCGCATGATGACTGCACTGACCGGTACATACCCACCGCCCAGCGACTTGGCAATGGTGATCATGTCGGGCTCCAGGTTCCAATGTTCGCAGCACAGGAATTTCCCAGCACGCCCTAGACCCACCTGGACCTCGTCGCAGATGAACTGTACACCATGCTTTCTGCACAGACGTTGAGCTTCGGGTAAGTAATTTTCCTCAGGGATATAGACTCCCTTACCTTGGATAGGCTCGACAATAAAAGCTGCCACATCACCCTTGCGCAGTTCACGTTCGAGCGATTCCAGGTCGTTCATCTTCACCACAGTAGTATCAGGGATGAGCGGCTCGAAGCCTTTTCGGAAGCCTTCTCCACCATTGATCGAGAGCGTCCCGAGGGTTAACCCGTGAAAGGAATGGTCGAGGTAGACGACGCGCGGCCGTCTTGTGGCGTAACGGGCGAATTTGATGGCTGTGTCCACTGCATCGGCCCCAGAGTTGGCGAAGAAAATAGCGTCCAGTCCCGCTGGCATGCGCTTGACCAGTTCCTCCGCCAGCAAGCCGGCCAGTAATGGACAGTCCATTTTTACCAGTGTCGGTCGTTCAAGGTTAAGATATTCCAACATCGCCTGTTTGACGACTGGGTGCTGGCGTCCCAGGTTGAAGACACTGTAACCCGCCAGCAGGTCTAGGTAGCGGACACCGTCTGTGTCCCACAGGTAGGCGCCTTCACCGCGATTGTATATTTTGTCGAAGCCAATGATCTTCTGTACGCGCGCCATATGCGGGCTGATATATTTCATATGCAGGTCATATTGATCGGCTTGGCGTGCCTCGATGAGTTTTGCTAGAGAGAATGACATTGCTATCTCCTTTTTGAATGGTCAGATGAGAACCTAACCTGCGCTATCCACATCCAATTCCTGTACATTTATTTCGTAGACCTTTGATTGAAAAATATGGAACCCCGCTCTTTCAGATACCAGGGGCTCCTTTGCGGGCTTCGCGGACCCAATCCAGGATCTGCTTCACATCTGAGGTAATGGAAGCAAAGTCACCCGACTCGACTCGTTTGCTGGAGATAAGCTTGCTGCCCATCCCCAGGCAGGCAACCCCCGCCTGTATCCAGGCGGTGATATTCCCCTTATCGGGTGTCACACCGCCGGTTGGCATCAGGCGGACCCAAGGCATGGGTCCCTTAACAGCCTGAACAAAAGCAGGCCCTCCAAGCTCTCCAGCAGGGAAGATCTTACATATCTCCACGCCGAGTTCCTCGGCTTCCGAGATTTCGGTGGTGGTGGCGCAACCGGGTGTGTAGGAAATCTTACGCCGGTTGCATAAGCGCGCCACTTCCGGATTGAGATTGGGACCGACAATAAAGTTCGCTCCGAGTTGGACGAAGACAGCGGCTGTGGCTGGTTCGAGGATCGTCCCGGCACCAAGGATGAGTTCTTTATTATCATGAAAGTGCTTCATTAATTCGGTGAAAACCAGGTGCGCGTTATCCCCTCGATTGGTGAATTCGATGCAGCGCGCCCCACCCTCCAGACAGGCGGTGATAACCCTAGCGGCTATATCCGGGTCTGCGTGATAGAACAGCGGCACGAGGCCGGTCTCAATCATGGTGATGAGTACTTGCAAGCGTGTGTATTTAGCCATGGAAAGGTCCTTTTGAACTAGCGGTTTACCCGCCCGGAGGCGTTTCCATCTACCAAGGCCTGCACCTCAGCCACAGTAACCAGGTTGAAGTCGCCGAGTATTGAATGTTTGAGGGCGGAGGCAGCTACGGCAAATTCCAGAGCACGTTGCAGATCAGGATCGGACCGATTCAGGGCGTAGATCAAGCCGGCAACGAAACTATCGCCAGCGCCAACGCGGTCAACAATGTCCGGGATGTCATAGGTCAGGGCGTTATAGAACATGCCTTTCTGCCAGAGTGCCGCACTCCAGGTATTGTGGCAGGCTGAAAGAGAGCCACGCAGGGTAATGGCGATTGTTTTCAGACTAGGGAAACGACCTGCTAATTGTTCACATACCGGCATGAATTTTGTAGCTTCCACCCTGCCAGCGGTGATCTCGGTATCTGGCGCTTTGATGCCGAAGACTTTCTCAGCGTCCTCCTCGTTGGCCACAGCCAGGTCGCATAACGCCATCAGTTCGGCCATCACCTCTCCGGCCGGTCTGCCCCACTTCCACAGTTTGGTACGGTAATTCAGATCGCAAGAAATCGCCAAGCCCAGGTCGCGGGCAGCCCGGACTGCCTCCAGGCAGACCGCCGCGGCACCTTCCGAGATGGCAGGAGTGATGCCTGTCCAGTGAAACCAGGTGGCTTCCCGCAGGATTTGTGACCAGTCGAACATGCCGGGCTTGATGGTCGCGAAAGCCGAACCGGTCCTGTCGTATACCACTTTACTGCCGCGCTGGGCTGTGCCATTCTCCAAGAAATAGATACCCAGCCGATCTCCGCCGCGCAGGATATTCCTTGTCTCAACCCCATACTGACGCAGGAACTGCAAGCAAGCCTCACCCAGGTCGTTTGCCGGTATCCGGGTAACGAACCCGGTCGGCAATCCAAAGTTGGCTATGGAAACAGCCACATTAGACTCACCGCCACCGTAGATAGCGTCAAAGCTGCGGGCTTGCCCAAAACGCAGTCGTCCCGGCGGGGAGAGTCTTAGCATAATTTCGCCGAATGTGACAATGTGTGGGTTCATTGTTGTTTCTCCCTTCGTGTCTTGTTGCGCAGTTACTAGTAGTGACAAATCTATCCTTCCTTGGTTATATTCCCTTCCTTCAAGGCGCGTCGGAAGATGTCCAAGGTTTCGGCGACCCCTTCCGATAACGGAGTGAATAACATGGGTCCGATGGCGCTGACGAGAGCTCGGTTATCCACGTCGGGTGGGAAGGGCAAGGGGTTGTCGTCAAATGTTATCCTGCTACGAGAGGAAGGATTGGCCTGCTCGATGGCGGTAATCACCTCCGCCGTGCTGACCGAGTCCCCGCCGATGTTGAAAACCTCGGCGCCTTTGAAGTCTGCCCGGGCGGCCTGGATAAAGGCTTTTGCTGTATCATTGCCGTACTGGAAACAGTAACGCCCACCGAAACTAATATGGTAGGGTTGACCGTCAGCGGCAGCCAGCATGGCCTTGGTCGGGGTGGAGGTCATGCCCTGGTCTCTACCCGCGCCATAGACCACATAGGGTCGCAATCCAATGCTGCTAATGCTGTCGTCGCGCAAATAAACTTTTGCGGTTCCTTCGTTGGCCTGTTTGTAGACACCGTAATGCGAGCGCGGCTTGAGCGGTGCGTCGTGCGCCAAGGGTTCGTCGGGATACTCCTCGCTCATGCCGTAGACGGCTATGCTGGAGGCATAGACCAGGTTCTTTATTCCAAGGCGCTTTACAGCTTCAAAGATATTGACTGTCCCCACCACGTTGACGCGCGCTCCAGCAACTGGATCCGCTTTGCAGAAGGGCAATTGCAGCGCAGCCAGGTGAATAATACGGTTCGCTCCACTGGATTTAATGGCGTTCTCCACGCTGGGATAGTCTGAAACATCACCGTGAATAAATTGGATGCAAGCAATCTCTTCATCATTTAAGAGCAACGGCAGGCGATGACGTTTCATATCCAGGTCGAGCATTGTGACCGGGATTCCTTCCTGCACCAGGTTCCGTAACACCCAAATTCCAATGCACCCTGCCGCGCCGGTGACCAGAAAATGTTCGTTGCTTGTCATTTTGCCACCCAGCCGCAATCCACCAGCCAATCGCTGCCGGTAACAAACGAGGCACCTTCACTGGCCAGGAAATAAATCGGCTCTGCGATTTCCAGCGGGTCGGCCCAGCGTTTAAAAGCCTGCTCGGCTTCGCGCTCCTTCTTGACCACTTCGAATGGGACACCGGAGCGCTTCGACTCCAGATCAATGTCTCCTCGCAGCATGGGCGTGTCTACCGAGCCGGGGCTGATCGAATTGACTCGGATGTTGTATGGTGCCAGTTCCCAAGCCAGCGCCCTTGTCATGGCAATAATGGCGCCCTTGGTCGCCCCGTACATAACGTGATCCATCTGCCCAACATGCCCTGAAACCGAGCCCATGTTGACAATCGCACCGCTCTTCTGCTTTTTCATGTATGGGAGGACGTATTTGCACAGCAGGAAGTGACCGCCCAGGTTGATGTTCAACGTACGCTGGAACTCCTCCCAGGTGATCTGGTCGAACGGTTTAACCAGCACCACCCCGGCGTTGTTAACCAGCGCGTCCACGCGGCCATATTTCTCACCAACCTGTGCGATGCACCTCGCAACCTGTTCCTCATCCGCTACATCGCAAAGCATAAAGACTGCTTCCCCAGCCTCTTTCAGGATTTCGTCGGCTATCCCCTCACCCTCGGGCAGGATGTCCAAGCCGACAGTGGCGTAACCGTGCAGGGCAAAGGTTTTCATTGTCGCCGCGCCGATACCCCGTGCCGACCCCGTAATGATGACGACTCTCTTATCGGTCATCTTATCCTCCAATACTGGTAATAAAGACAACCTTTCATAGCCTTTACAGCCCGATCATCTTGCGCACCTGCTTGGCCGTCGCCAGCGGTCGGCCAAAGGCGCGTGCCATCTCGGCGGTCTCTTTGACCAGTTCATGCGTGGTGACCAGTTCCCCATTGTGGTTGTAGGGATAATCCTCTGTCCCGACACGCACGTGGTCGCCGTTGATTATTGCAGCCGTAAGTATATCGCGCTGGCTTTTGTCCATGATGCTGACGTTGCATGCGCAACCTTCCGGCAGTAACTTCCGGCGGCACAAATATTCCTCGACAGTAGGCGGGCTCCAGGTCCCGCCCGGCCAGCCAAAGAACAAGGTGGTGATGTAGGGCGGTTTGAGCAGTTTCTTTTTGATTAGGTAGTTCAAGTTCCAGATGGACCCGGCGTGCCAGACTTCCCATTCCGGGATAATGCCATACTTCTTGCACAGTTGGACGTACTCGATCAACTCCTCCTTAGGATGCAGTACGTTGAACTCCGCCCCGACAAATGACTCGTCGTGGTGATTCAAGATGATGGAAATCATGTCCCCTTTGTTTTTAAAGATGTCCATCCGTTCGGCGATGGGCTGGCTCGACATGCCGCATTGGACGATAATTGGGCATTGGGAGCGCACGGCCGCGATAGTCTCTTTCCACTTGCCCTCGGCGTGAGTGTGAAGGATGGTCGCGCCGTTCTCATAACATAGGTGGGCCTCCTCAGCAATGGCATCCGTTGTGCGCGGATAATCCACATCCGGGTTCAGCCAACAGACATTGGGAGTAGCAATGATAATGAGAGGCTGCATGGGAAGTCCTTCCATAAGAATAAACTGTCGTCACTATAGCATAATCGCGGCGCAGGCGCAACTGAAGAAAATCACGCTCCTAACCCTGCCCCATTGCGCTCAAAATTTGTTTATGCTATAGTTCGACTTGATCGAAAATAACGCAGTCACTCGAAAGGACAGCCTATGGCAGAGAAAAAGGTTCGGGTTGGGCTGATTGGTCTGGGATCTATTTCGTACGCACACGAAGCGGGATATTCGGAGATGGGGGAGGTCTGTGAAATCGTCGCTCTGTGCGACATCAACGAGGAAGAAATCAACAATCGTATCGGAATGTACGAAGGGGCCAAAGGCTACGCACATTACCATGATCTTCTAGCTAACTCGCAGGTTGACATGGTAGATATCACCGTCCCGCATGTGTTGCACTACGAGATTGCCAAAGCTGCTCTCAATCAAGGAAAGCATGTGCTCGTGGAGAAGCCCATCACGGTTAAGTCAGAGCAGGGCGAAGAATTAATTGCGCTCGCCGAGCAAAAGGGATTGAAATTCAGCGTGGCCGAGAACACCCATTTTGTCACAGCCTACTTGAAAGCAGAAGAAATCCTCAAACAGGGGATCCTAGGTGACATCTGGACCGTCCGTACCCTGATCGCCGGGAGCGAGGTCTATCGTATCAAAGATCCGAACCTGTGGCATGGAAAAGCGCCCTTCGGGGGTGTCATCCTGGATTCGTCGGTCCATAACTTCTACCTGTTCAAATGGCTGTTCGGTGGCGTACGGGATGTTCTTGGCTTTGCATCCAAACTCGTACCAGAGGGTGAGGTGGAAGACAACGGGCTTATCCTCGGTCATCTGTCGAACGGGGCAGAATTCCAATTAAACACCTCCTGCACATTCGAGATCCCCTGGATCGAACGCGTAGAAATCTATGGTAGCAAGGGTGGGATGATCATTGATCAATTGGCTAACCCGGTGGTCAAATATTATCTGGGTTCGGGTGATATAGATGGTACGGTCGTGGAGGGTGTGCCCTTTGATCCCATGGCCTGGAAGTTCAATTCCATGATTGCCGAGGTCAGGGACTTCGTCATGGCTGTTATTGAAGATCGCCCACCGCGCGTCGACTCGGCAGATGCATTGTACGCACTAAAGGCGGTAGAGGCGGTGGAGAAGTCGATAAAGTTGAAGCGGGTGGTTACTCTTTAGTGCAGAACGATGCTCAAATTTAGGAGAAAATATGTCTGATATATCCTTCCTCCCCATCGGCCTCGACCGTGCCCGTCTGACCGCCCTGATGCAAGCCCGCGGACTCGACGGCATCATCTTCTCTTCGCCGGAGAACGTCTTCTACACCACCGGCTATCCGTGCCTTCCAGGCAGTGGCAACCCCATCATCTACGCTCTGCGCAACCAGTTGCCCTTCTTCTCCTACGCTGGCAGCGAAGGGAGTCTTAGCTTGTTATGCTGGGCGCAAGCCGCCATGGGCATCGATTACGGCACAGAAGACGTCCGCTCATTTTTCACCTATGATATGGCGCTCAGCGAACTGACCGCCTTTGTCCAGGAGAAACTCAAACCGGGCTGCTGTATCGGGGTCGATTCAACCTTCCCATATTTCTTCCTCAAAATCATCGAGGAAAACGTCAAGCCAGTTACAATCATCGTGGCTGACGATCTGATCCACGACTTGCAGCTAATCAAGTCCGCCGCGGAGATCGAGCGCATCCGCCGGAGCACTGCCATCATTGACAAGACCGTGTTGGAACTGGTGGATGTCTTGCATCCTGGCATGTCCCGCCTGGAACTCATCCATGAAGCCAAGGCGCGTCTGCACAAGAACGGCGCCCAAGGTGTGGATCACGTTACGGTCGCCTTCGGACCTGCCAACCCGGAGATCGCTCTGGGTGAGACTCTCGAGCTGAACCAGATCGTGACCCTCGACCTGGGCGCGGTCTACGAGGGCTACGTCTCCGACAACCGACGGTTGGCCTACACCGGAACCGTCCCGGAGGCGCTCAAGGAACTGCATAAAAAACTATGTTGGGTGGTGGCCGAGATGGGTAAGGCACTCCAGCCCGGCAAGACTTTTGGCGAGCTGCACGCCCATGCCTTCTACCTGTACGCCCAAATCGGCGTGGACCCGATGTTCCTGCATGTCGGTCACAGCATCGGCCTGCACGTGGACGAGCACTGGCTCATGGCTGACGACCCGACAGTCATCCAGAAGGGCATGGTGCTAAATATCGAATTGTATTCTTTCAGCGACGAAGCCGTGATGATCGGCGACGAGGAGACCTTCGTTATCTTGGGTGGCGAGCCGGAGAAACTCAGCAACTTGCCGGTAGAAATTATCGAGAGGAAATTTTAGTGTTGGTGCGAGGATGGGAAAGTAGGCAGCGGGTGTCGATATGGCCTTCGGACTACTTAACCATCGCCGTCATATCGAGACCTGACTACAAGATTGGAATGGATGTTTAGATGTCTGCCAATAAACTTCGTGTCGCCATCCTTGGTGCCGGGCTGATCGCCCCTAACCACGCCGCTGGATTCCAGGAAGTGCCGGACCTGGCGCAAGTGGTTGGCATCTGCGACATCAACCGCGAGAACGCTGATAACCTGGCAACCTTGTTTGACGCCAAGATCTATTCCGATTACCGTGAGTTGATAGCCGACCCTGACATCGACCTGATCGATGTCCTGCTCCCCCACCATCTCCATTACCCAGTGGCAATGGAGATTATTGCCACAAAGAAACACCTCCTGCTCGAGAAGCCAATGGCGGTGACGTACCGACAATCCATGGAAATTTTCGAATCGGCGAAAAAAGCCGGAATCCATTTCGGCGTAGCCGAGAACACCCGTTACATCCGGGCATATGTTGAGGCTGAGAAGATTATCAAGACTGGAAAACTCGGTGATATTACCCTCGTCCGCACCTTCCTACCTGCCAATGAAAGGATACGCCTGTCGAGTGACGATTTCTGGGGCAAGAGACTCGATCAAGGCGGCGGGGCGTTGATCGACTCCGGTCCGCATACCTTCTACCTGCTCAAGTGGCTGTTCGGCGAGATCAGGGAACTAGTCGCTTTCACCTCGCAACTTTACAAGGTGGATAGTGAAGTGGAGGACAATGCTGATGTGCGCGGCAAACTGGCTTGTGGAGCGGACTTCCTTTCCAGTTTCACTTTCACCGCCGAGGTACCCCACAGCGAACGGCTGGAAGTGTACGGCACAACCGGGTCTTTGATCGTTGACCAGCTGGTGAATCCACCTGTCAGATTGTACACCGAGCCGGTTGACTTTGATGGTACACAGGTTGAGGGTCTGGAATATGACCCGATGGGCTGGCACTATTTCTCAATCGTGGAGGAAGTCAAGGATTTCGTCCGCACTGTCGTAGAGAATCGTCCGCCGACCGTTGACCCGTTGGACTGCTGTTATGTCGTGAAGGTGATTGAAAAAGCCTACAATTCCGCAAGGAACGGGAACAAACTTGTTACCATATAAAGCTATTAGACAGGCTCCCGCGCCAGTTATTCGGCTGCAAGACAGGCGCCTCTACGAAAGAATCATCAAAAGGAGAATCCCATGACAGAAATTAAACCGTATCTTCAGAAAATGGTGGATCGCTTCGCCAATCCCGGCGTGCAGGCCGCCCTGAAGGGCTTCACCAAGACCCTTCAGTTCAAGTTCACCGACACGAATGAGAGTTGGCTCATTCGTGCGGTGAATGGCACGTCCGCGACCCTGAGCCAGGAAATAGTTGAGAAGCCGGACATCCTCGTGACCATCGCCACCGACATCCTGGCCGGTATCATGGATAAGAAAATCAATGGCACCACGGCCTACATGCAGCGCAAGATCCAGGTCAAGGGGGCAATGGAAGACATGCTGAAGTTGCAGAAGTTAATGCTTTAGGCAATATGCTTTGCGGAGGTCAAGTGATCTCCGCAGGGTTCAAGCGAACAGGAATTCCGGAAGCCACACAGTCAGGGATGCACCGTGGCTTTCATTAAACCATCCTTCCTGCGAAGAAGACATCCGGAATCCTCCGAGAGGAGAATATATGACCTCTTCCAACGGTACCGATGCGAAAAGATCAATCAAATTCCTTTTCGGTATGTGCACCCTGATGCTGGGCGCAAACCTCGTCTGGGTTTCATACAATAGCGTCCTGCTGCCCACTCTGGTCGAAAATGTGATAACAGAAGGCAAGGCACTTGCCGTCGGACTGATTGGCTTCTTTGGGACGCTCCTGGCGGTCATCGTCAGTATTCTCGCGGGAATTATCAGTGACCATACTGCCAGTAAGTGGGGGCGGCGCACCCCAGCGATCCTGATCGGCGCTTTGCTCGCCCTCCCGCTCATCGGATTGCCATCGTTTTTTCTATCAACGTCGATGCGGGCGACTTTTCTTCCAATGGCATTACCTATCATCGTCATCAGTTTCTGTGGGATGCAATTTTTCACCAATGTTGGAAATGGCGCTTGGTGGCCCCTCTTGGTGGATTTGGTCCCCGAACACCAACGTGGGACCGCCTCCGGCATCCAGGGGTTCTTCACCATGTTCGGCTCAGCCATCGGCATTGTCGGGATCACGGTGCTCAACCAGAATTGCCAGACCGGGGTGGCTTTGTGGCTGGTCGGCGGGGTTTTTGCCCTGACTGGCATCGTCAATGCCTTGGTCATCCGGGGAAAAGACAAACCAGCTTCTCCTTCAGATCGCATCAGCTTACTGAAAGCCATGCGGGATATGTTCAAGGTGCGCACGCGCGTGGCAGTCTTTTTCTGGTTGGTACTCGCTGTTCTACTGGCTTTCATGGGTCTCAACAGCCTGCAGTTCTTCGCCCGTTATTTCTTCGAACTATATTTTCCAACCATCAGCCCGGATGCTGCTTTCCGGACGATGGGCGGCATCAGCCTGCTGGTAACCATGTTATCGGCAGTCGGCTCGGGTATCCTTTCTGATAAAATCGGTCGGAGGGCGCTGCTCTTGGGATCGATGTTCGTCAGCGCGGTTGCTACATTGTTCATGGGGTTGACCAGTAGCTATATCCTCTTCCTGGTCATGGCCGCTATCCGTTCTGCTGCAACCGGACCGCTTATGGCGCTTGCTCCTGCACTGGCCAGCGACCTGGCGCCCAGGGACGAGGCCGGTCAATACATGGCTTATAACAATTTATCCACTGGTCTCTCCGGTGCACTTGCCTCGCTCATCTTTGGCGTCATCCTGGTCACAATGACAAAAACCACCTTTATGCTGCTCTTCATCATTTCAGCCATCCTATTTCTATTGGGCGGAATCGTGTTTGCCATCAAGGTTCCGCAAAAAGAACTGGACGCTCGCATCAAAGGCGCAAAATGAAAACCTGGATCTTCCTTTCCGCCCATTTCGATGATGTAGTGCTCTCGGCTGGAGGCTTGGTCTGGGAATTAGCCCGGCGCGGCGACCGGGTCGAGATCTGGACCATCTGCGCCGGGGACCCACCTGCTGATAAACCGTTGACTGAATACGCGCAACTCCTGCATGGGTTCTGGAACATCGGCGAGGATGTACCTCGTAAACGGAGCTTGGAGGATGCCGCCTGTTGCGATATCTTGGGCGCCTCGGTTTATCGCCGCTATACAGTCCCGGATAATATTTATAGATACCTTCCCATGTCCGATGAGCCTGTCATCAAAGAAAGTGAGGACCAGATGAAACCGCTTGAGCCGGATGAGTCATATCTTATCCATTCAGTGACGGATTTCATCCGCAAGAACCTGCCCGAAATCTGCGAACTGGTTGCTCCGCTGTCGATCGGCTCACACCGGGATCACATTCTGACCCGCACTGCTGCTGAACGGTTGGGCGTTCAAATCTGGCACTATGCTGATTATCCATACTTGATCTATGGTGAACACGTCCTAGCTGACTGGCTTCCTGTGGATCCTGAAACTTTCTCACTGGAGATTTCCCCGTCTGGGCTGAAAGCTTGGAAAGACGGTTTTTCATGTCAGCGCTCACAAATTCCCCTCCTTTGGGTGGACGAAGACGATATGCGCGCTTCAATTGATAAATATATGAAGTCCGGCAATGGCTATACTTTGTGGAAGTTCTGATCGCCTTATCGTTGATAAAGATAAGAATGTCTGGTTTTCCACTTCGTTTCAACTTTTACAATATTTGTGTATCATTCATTGATTAAAATACAATTAATTGGTTTAAATCTTGGCTACGCGAAATGTATCTATCTCACCAACTGAAGCGCTCGTTTGACAATGTTTCCAATTGATAATCCAAATTCACGGTATACAACTTCGCAAGGGGCTGACGCGCCAAACCGATCTATTCCCAAAATAACCCCCCCCTCCCCCACCCATCGCTCCCAACCCATCGAAATGCCAGCCTCAACAGCCAGCCGGGTTTTGGTCATGGACGGAAAAACACTCTCACGATATGCCTGGTCCTGCCCGGCAAACAACTCCCAGGATGGAAATGAAACCAGTCGGACAGCGACGGCCTCCGCTGCCAGCCGGATGCCCGCTTCGACAATAAGGTTTACCTCCGAGCCGGATGCCATCAGGATTAACTCAGGATCGCCGTCACCCAGATCAGCCAGGACGTAAGCGCCTCGCTCCAGACCATCAGCTGGGGCGAATAGGCTCCGGTCTAAAGTAGGAACGCTTTGACGGGTCAATGCCAAAAGTGTCGGCGCGTGGCGGCGTTCCACTGCCACTTTCCAGGCCACCGCTGTCTCATTGGCATCCGCAGGACGAATGACCGTCATTCCTGGTATTGCGCGCAAGGTCGCCAGGTGTTCCACCGGTTGATGGGTCGGCCCATCTTCGCCAACACCAATGCTGTCATGGGTAAAGACCCAAATGCTTGGATAGTGTGAGAGCGCTGAAAGCCGGATGGGTTCGCGCATGTAATCGGCGAAGGCCAGGAAGGTAGCACCAAACGGGATGACCCCCCCATGCACGGCCATTCCATTGACGGCAGCACCCATGGCATGTTCGCGCACACCAAAATGTAAATTCCGCCCAACAGGGGTTTCTGATTCGAATGCTGGGGCACCGTCAATCCAGGTTTTGGTTGAGGGGGCTAGGTCTGCCGCGCCGCCAATGAGCTCGGGAATTTTCATTGCCATTGCGTTGATCACTTTCCCGGATGCAACCCGCGTCGCCATCCCTTTCTCATCTGTCTGGAAGACTGGAATGGCCGACTGCCAGTCTGCTGGCAGCTCTCCCCGCAATCGGCGTTCTAACTCGGCGGCTTTTTCCGGCTGTAAATCCCGGTACGTGTCCATTTCGGACTTCCAGCAAACTTCCCACTCCCGTCCTTTTTCCAACGCTAGACGGAAATGCCTCTTCACATCCTCGGGGATATAGAAACGCGGCTCCACTGGCCAGCCGAACTTTTCTTTCGCACCGTTCAATTCCACATCGCCGGGTGGTTCTCCATGTGCTTTACTGGTGGCTTGCCGGGTCGGTAGACCAAATCCAATCGTTGTACGACACACAATAAGTGATGGGCGCGGGTCGGTTTTTGCCTGTTGAATGGCAGAATCTATTTCTTCAACATTATTACCATCCGCAACGCGCAGCACTTGCCAGTCATAGGAGGCAAACCGGGCTGCACGATCTTCTGTGAAGGCAATATCTGTGGGACCGTCGATGGAGATACGGTTATCGTCGTAAAGGTAGATAAGCTTCCTCAGACGCAAATGTCCTGCCAGCGAGGCAGCTTCACTAGTAATCCCTTCCATCAAATCGCCGTCGGTGACGATGGCATAAACGTAGTGGTTGATAACCTCGTTGCCTGGTGCATTGAACTCGGAGGCAAGATGCGCTTCTGCAATCGCCATTCCGATACCATTTGTAAAGCCCTGTCCCAGAGGGCCAGTGGTCACTTCGACCCCGGGTGTGAGCCCATATTCAGGGTGACCGGGTGTCTTACTGCCCCACTGCCGGAAGTTCTTTAATTCCTCAAGAGTGAGGTCATAACCGGTCAGGTGCAAAAGCGAATACAACAATGCGCAACCGTGACCCCCGGAGAGGATGAAACGATCCCTGTCAGGCCATGACGGATTCTGGGGATTATGACGCAGGTGCCGGATCCAGATTGTGTACGCAATCGCGGCACAACCCATTGGCAGTCCCGGGTGTCCGGAATTTGCCTGTTGTACCATGTCCACCGAAAGAAAGCGCAGTGTATTTAATGCCCGTATCTTCAGGTCGTTATTTTGAGCCATTGTTTTTCTCCTGTTTCAATCCACTGGAAAAGCATACATTCCAATTGGAGTGGAAGCGTTTCAGGTATTTCCGGCTAGATCTTCTGCGAGAGATTGCAAGGATGCTGTTATGCGCCGCTTTTCTTCACATGCTAAAATGATTCATCGGAGGCCTAAAAAAATGGGTCCTGAAACCATCCTCAACATTGAAGACAATTTCTATAACAGGTTTCTTATCCCGCGCGTTTTGATGGCAGCAGGTTATGAAATATTAGAGGCCGGGAACGCAGGAGAAGGGTTGGATGTGCTCAAATCGCTGCACCCGGATTTGATTTTAATGGATATAAACATGCCTGATATGGACGGTTACTCATTAACCGGCCGTATTCGCTCACTCCCAGGTTATGAGAATGTCCCTATTGTAGCACTCACCGCCAATGTGATGCGTAGAGATAGAGAAAATTCTCTTGAAGCTGGCTGTGATGGTTATATTTAAAAGCCAATTTATAGCGATCATCTTCCTCAGCAAGTCGAACGTTACCTAAGGAAAAGATAAACATGCCCGATTTACAAGATACTCTC
>CAIQQN010000029.1 GCA_903873975.1 uncultured Anaerolineales bacterium | reverse complement strand
GTCAGCGCATCACAATCACGGATATCTTTGTTTGGGTGATCGGTTTGGCCATTGCGGGGGTTGCCATCTGGGGGACCATCAGCACCTTGCAGCAAGGCCAGTACTCTGGAAAAGTTTGGCTTGACCTTACGATCAAAGGGTTGGCACTCGGGGGGGTCTACGCCTTGATCGCCATGGGATACACCATGGTGTATGGTATTTTGAAAATGATCAATTTCGCTCATAGCGAAGTATTTATGAGCGGACCCTTCACGGCTGTCTTTGTTGCCCAGGCGCTGGCCAAATCCGGTTTTCTGGACAAGCAACCATTGATCGGGTTGGCTGTCATCTCCCTGGTTTCCATGGGTGTTCCGACATTGATCGCAATTCTCCTGGAAAGAATCTGTTACCGGCCTCTGCGAAAAGCGCCCCGCCTGGTTCCCCTGATTACTGCCATTGGGGCTTCTTTTTTTCTTCTGTATGTATTCCGGGGCCTGTTCGGCTCCGGTTCATTCGGTTATCCAGCCATAAAAGCCCTTCAGCAGTCCTGGACGTTTGCTGGCATCCAAATCTATAAGACTCAGGTCGCTGTGATCATCGGTGCGGTGGTGATGATGTTGGTCCTTTTCGGTATAGTGCAATGGACGAAGATCGGGAAAGCAATGCGCGCCGTTTCCGAAGACAAGGAGGCGGCTGAGCTGATGGGTATTGATGTCGATCGCATCATTGTTTTTACTTTCGGTGTGGGAGGTGCCTCGGCCGGTGCCGCAGGTGTCCTCTACACGCTCCTGTTCCCGGTGGTTAACTTCTATATGGGCTTCTTCCCCGGGATCAAAGCCTTTACGGCGGCTGTCCTGGGAGGCATCGGGAACGTCCCCGGTGCTTTTCTCGGGGCGATCATCCTGGGTTTGCTTGAATCATTGGGTCCAAATCTGTTCCTGACCGGCTTGGGCGTACCCTCCCCATCCCAATTGAAGGACGCAATTGCTTTCATCGTGCTGGTGCTCATCCTGATCTTCCGCCCGACAGGTATCCTGGGCGAGCGGATCTCCAAGGACAAGGCCTAAGGAGGATGATATGAAGAGCAAATCTTCGTATTTAGTCAAGACACTTCAGAACGGGCTAGTCGGGGGAGGCATATCCCTGCTCCTGGGCCTGGTTGGGATAGCCTTGGCTTTTGGTTCAACCTATGTGATCAGCGGGGTGATCACCATGGGGCAGATCTTCATCCTGTCTCCCTTCCTGTTCGAAGCCTTCCTCTCCGTACGGCATGCCCCTTCGAAAGAACCTCGTATGCTCTTTTTGGTCGGTGGATTGAGCGGACTAGTGGGAGGTGCGATGCTGGCTGCATTTGTCCTGATCGGGGAGGTCGTCAATTTCCGGGCAGTGTTAGTCAATGCCTCGCCTGACCTTTTTGCACTTTTGACATTCCATTTATCCACCGTTCCCGGGATATTGGTCTTGCTGGCGGTCAGCCTGGTGACCGGTTTGATCGCGGCAGGGGTTATCCTGCTTCCGGAGCGTATTCGGGGAGCCTTGAGCCAGGCCGTCATGGTAGTTGTTGTGCTCGGTTTGTTCCGCAACCTGATCGTCACGGTCATCCTCCATTGGGGTGCGATGCAATATGCATTCCTATGGATTTTCGCTCAGAGCGGCCTGAAGATCATCAGTGCGCTGATCATATTTGTACTCGTCGGCGGACTGACATACTGGAGCAAGGGACGTGACCGGAAGGCAATTGCTCTCAAACGAAGTCCACATCAGCAGCGGGTGATCCGCTGGAGTACCCTGGGGGTCCTGGCGCTCACCACCCTCCTGCTGCCGGTCATCCTGGGAAGCTATTTCAGTGAAATCCTGGACAACGTCGGTATTTACATTCTTATGGGGTTGGGGCTTAACATCGTGGTGGGATTTGCCGGCCTGCTCGACCTAGGCTATGTTGCCTTCTATGCCATTGGCGCTTACACCCTGGGTATTTTGACCACATCCGAGGCGGTGGGACTCTTACACCTCAGTTTCTGGCTGGCTGCACCTCTTGCCCTGGTCATCGCAGTCGCTGCCGGCGTGATCCTGGGCTTGCCGATCCTGAAGATGCGCGGCGATTACCTGGCGATTGTCACCCTGGGTTTTGGGGAGATCATCCGCATCGTGGTCCTTTCCGACTGGTTGAAACCTCTCCTGGGGGGATCGGAGGGTATCCAGCTCATTGGAAAACCGATGCTTGGAAATTTCGTCCTGGCAAATCAACAGCAACTTTATTACCTGATATTAATTGGGATCCTCGTGGCAGGATTTATCTCCATCCGCTTGAAGGATTCCCATCTCGGCCGCTCCTGGATGGCCCTGCGTGAGGATGAGGATGTTGCCGAAGCCATGGGGATCAATAAGGTCACGACCAAACTCCTGGCTTTTGCAATGGGAGCCCTCTTCTCCGGTTTGGGTGGAGCTTTGTTTGCCACCAAGATCGGCTCGGTCTATCCGCAAAGCTTCAGCTTCATTGTTTCGATCAATATCCTTTCCCTGATCATCATCGGCGGCATGGGTAGCATCCCGGGTGTCTTCGTTGGTGGGCTGGCTCTGGTTGGATTACCCTTGCTGCTCAGCCAGTTCGCGGATTTTCGTTACATGATTTACGGTGCCGTATTGGTGATCATGATGTTGATGAAACCGGAGGGCCTAGCACCAGAAGCGCGCCGCCGTCTCGAATTGCACGAAGAAGCGGCTGGGCCGGGTCCACAAGAAGAACCTCCCACCATTGTAAAGACCCCGGGACGCTAGGAGGAGAATGAGATGGCAATACTCGTTTCGAAAAAAGTAACCAAACGTTTTGGCGGCCTGGAGGCTGTAAGCAAGGTTGACCTGGAAGTAAAAGAACACGCAATTTACAGCATCATCGGCCCCAATGGAGCGGGAAAAACAACTCTCTTCAACTGCGTGACCGGTTTTTATACTCCAGAGGAAGGGGAGATCCTATTCAACGGCAGGAATATCACCGGCCTGTCCCCGGACCGGGTCACGCGTTTGGGGATCTCCCGCACCTACCAGAACATCCGCTTATTCAAGAACATGACCGCAGTGGAAAATATCCTGGTCGGGATGCAACCTCACTTGAAATCGGGTGTGCTGGGGGCAATATTCCGCGATCGGCGCACCAACCGGGAGGAAAAAGAAGCTGTCGAGGAAGCCATCCGGCTGCTCGTTTATATCAATATGAAAGGGAAGGGGGATCTGCTGGCCAAGAACCTGCCTTACGGTGAACAACGCCGCCTGGAAGTTGGCCGGGCCCTCGCCAGCAAACCGTCCCTCCTGCTCCTGGATGAACCCACCGCTGGTATGAATCCCAGAGAGACTCAGGATATGGTCAATTTTATCCGCCGCCTGCGGGATGAGTTGGGCATCACCATCCTGCTCATCGAACACCAGATGCGGGTGGTGATGAGCATTTCTGAGCAGATCACCGTCCTGGATTTTGGCGTGAAAATCGCCGAGGGAACTCCACAGGAAATCCAGAAGAATCCCCGCGTTGTCGAAGCTTATCTCGGGCGAGGCGCGGCGAGCGGCCT
>CAIQQN010000028.1 GCA_903873975.1 uncultured Anaerolineales bacterium | reverse complement strand
TGTTTTAAATTCTCGCCAACTTTTTCCGGAGAAATCGCAATACGTTTATCGAACTTATTCATCACAAATGCAATTTTATCAGCTTGGATATTCATAGTCAGCAGGAGGTCGAGAAACAAACGGTCGTTCTTTATCGACGGGATGTCTTGAGTGGCAACCAATACAATTGCATCGGCAATATCCAATACCGATAAAGTGATATCCGTGAGATAAGCGCTGCTATCCACAATTACGTACGCATAAAGCTGGCGCAAATAGCGCAGCAGTTTCGCGAATTGGTCTGCATTCACTTTTTCAGCATTTTCAGGACGAGACGGTGATGCCAGGACATGCACACCTGATGCAGCGTTCTTAATCATGACATTATCAACGATTTCAGGATCTAGTTCATCAACACGTGGTGCAAGGTCTAAAATCGTATTTTTCCCCTGTTCATTCAAGAAGATGGCTACATCTCCAAACTGAAGGTTTGCATCTACGATTACGACGCGTGTCTCCTCGTTGTGAAGCGCGACTGCAAGGTTCACTGCAATTGTCGTGCAACCTGTCCCACCTTTAGGGCTATAAATCAAGATGATTTTTCCCCGAGTCATCAATCTGGCTGTCATGGGTCGGTTGGAACCGCCTTGTGCAGCAACGAACACCTGGCCGGCTTTGGAGCGTTCTTCATGTGCCATCTTTCCAGCCCGACGGATAGCAGCGACGAGTTCATCCGGCATAGGTGGTTTGGTAAGGAAATCACGTGCGCCAACAAGCATTGCCCGGCGCATATAGTTCTGATCACCTTGAACCGATAGAATCACAACCTGAACGGCTGGCATCTTCTGCCGGATCGCTTCAGTGGCAGCTATGCCATCCATGTCTGGCATATTGATGTCCATCAGAACAACATCAGGATTGGCTTCCTGGGTTATTTGGATTGCCTCCCGGCCAGTTCGCGCAGCAGCAACCACCTCAATATCCGCCTCGAACTGTAATAGCTTCCGCACGTTTTCGCGTGTTTCGGCAACATCATCCACAATCAAGACGCGAATCTTTTCGCCATCAGCCATTAATAATCTCCTAATACCGGTTTAGAGTATTCAAGAAACTTATCTCTAAGGAACAGGCGTCACGTCGCCGGGTAATTTAGGGTCCAGGAGGTTATCTAGGCGTGGTTGGACTGCATATGGAAGCTTCGCTGGTACTGGAATATTGTATTGGGTCAAAAGGTATTCCAGCATGGCCGCATCGGTCTGTACAGCCGGCCCCGTGTTGTTGGGGTTGCGAAGAGTCAGGGTGATTTTCGCGCCGCTGTATATTAGATATACAAGCGTGTTGGCATCATCCGGTGAAACCATCAGCGTAATAATATCTGGTGCAAAAACAGCCGTCGGTTGAGGTGTGGCTGCGGGAGTCGCGGTTGCCACTGCTCCAGATGGGGCCGGTGTCAACTGATCAGAGAAAGTACCCACACGCAGCACCTGGATATTCTGCATGATCATCTGTGTAACCAGGCGCGGGCGTTGACCTTCAGAAGGGACAAGGTATATAGGCTGGTTCAGTGTTTCGTCCAATACTGCACTTCCCACTCGTGAGGGTTCTCCGCCGGAAATTATCTGCGCAGTCAATAGAACGCCATTACCAGTCACTCCTGGGGATATGACATTAGCAGTGAAATTGGGCAGGATGCTTTGATTCGTGGGATCCACATCCACCAGCAACATGGTCACGATGATATCAACATAATCACCGTCGCGGATGCCATAGGCCACGGAAGAAAGGCGGGAAATCGGGATGGCTACAGCCGTCAACCCTTGCGGGATATATGGAGCCCAGGAGGAGCCGGGTAGATTAGCGCCTGGCTTCAGCGAAACCATCGAAGCCATGATTGGGACACCTTGGTCAATCGCAATTTTGGCATACATGTTCACAACATCGGCTTTGTTGGTGAACTCTCCCTGAACGAGTGCAGATTCGGGGATTTGGATGGAACTCAACATTGCCTCTGTAATGGGTGTGCCGGTGTTAATATTCTGACCAGCCGTAACAATTTCAACATAGGTCAGTTGCGGGGTGGACTGAGTTACAGGAGGCTGAGTTGTAGCGGGTTTTCGGTGCAGCCATAAATATCCTCCCCCGGCAGCTACAGCGATAATTACAATCAGTGCCAAATAAATGAATATACGTCCGCGCTTCATAGGATTCTCCTTCCATCTTGGATATATAGTAACATTATACAGTAAAATCACGCCCTTTAATATTGCACCTACATTATTGTGATGTAGCCGGTTTAGATCGTGGTTCTCTGGGAATCGCCGTGGCGATGGGAAGAAAAGGAGATGTTGGGTAGGAGGAATCCTCCCAACACCTCCTTAAATACCTATTTATCTTCTTCTACTTGCAAGCCCCGCATCACATCATCCATCGTTCCTCCTTCTTTTCGCATCCCTGGCGCAGGGGCACCACAAAACGGGCAGATATTCCAGGGCAATTCCATCAGCCGCCCACAGGAGTGGCAGGGTTTGCGTAATTTTGTTTGGCAGGATGGACATACCACCCAATCGTCTCTGATGCGCTTTTCGCAACCGGGGCACACAAACTGGTCCTCAATGGTCTGTAATAACGCTTCTTCTTCCAGCGTCTGTTGGTATTCCTCTTCCAAAGTGAGAGATGGACGAAGGACGAGATAAACCAGTACGCCGGGTAAGTTCAACAACGCCACCAGCGCCGCCGCCAGGAAATGCACCAATCGGTCACGGTGGCGGGCGCGAATGTCGCGATAGGTCCAGACCACCAGTGCTATCCACAGGGCTACCAAAAAGGCTCCGGCGAAACCGGTCAGGACAAGGATGAAACCGCTTAAGAAGGTGGGATCAAAGTTCATAAAACGCCTCAATCCTTGACTAAGAGTTTATTATAGTCAGGGTTCCACTTTTATTATACACACAAAAATTGAAACCGGTTCTTTGGGAATTCCTGTAATAGGAGGACCGGCCACGTGATACTTTGCCAAAATAGCTATCACCATATCTTGCGACAGAGAGTCTGGTTGACAGGCTTATTACGTCCTTCATCTGAAACAGTCAGGTGGCCAATTAGGAAAGTTACAGGGGTATTCCAACCCAGCAATCTCTTGTTTGCCACATCATCCTTACGATTCCTTTAATAACGAAACCCGGTTCATTGATGAAACCGGGTTTCAAGTATGGCGTGATCATCTGACTATGGACAACTACAGTCCAGTATCCTGGTCCTTCGCTCCATAACTGGGACCAGTCTTGAAGAAATCATAGTTGGGTTGAATGTCATCGCGCAGGTTGACCACTTCCCCCGCGTTCAATTGTTTGATAGTATCCAGCACGACTTGTATACCGTGGTGATTGGTGCCCTCAAAGTGACCGGCCAAACCGATCCTGCTGATGAATTCGCCGCCCTTGGCAGAGTATGCTGCTGGCACCTCATCCTCCGGGAAGATGGCTGCAAACGGGCATTCCGGGATGCACGCCCCACAATCAATACAAGTATCCGGGTCGATGTACATCCAGGGATATTTCTCAACAGGTTCGCCGGGGACGATGCACTCCACCGGGCAAACTTCGATGCAACCGCGGTCGCGCAAGCACAGGCTGGTAATAATATGCGTCATTCTGAATCTCCTTGTGGAAAATTAAGGTAAAGATAGACATATTATATCTGCCCTGGCAGAATTGTGCAACAAAAAGCCCGGAAAGAGAGTCCGGGCGCTGACTTTCATTTCGGAACCACTACTTTGATGAATACCGGCGGGCGACCTCAGCCCAGTTGACTACGTTCCACCAGTTGCCAACATACTCAGCGCGGCGATTTTGATATTTCAAATAGTAAGCATGTTCCCAGACATCCAAGGCTAGCAGCGGGGCCATTCCATCAGAAATCGGATTATCCTGGTTTGCGGTCGAGAATACTGCCAGACCATTGCCCTTCTTGACCAGCCAGGCCCAGCCCGAGCCAAAACGACCCATGGCAGCCTTCTCGAACTCAGCCTTGAAGTTGGCAAAGTTGCCGAAGGCAGACGCAATTGCGCTTGCCAGTCCAGCCTGTGGTTCACCGCCAGCCTTGGGAGCCATCACCTGCCAGAATAGATCGTGGTTCCATGCCCCTCCACCGTGGTTGCGGACTGCTGTGCGGATATCTTCGGGAACGGCGTTCAGGTCTGAAAGCAATGCCTCCAATGACTTGCTGCTCATTTCGGGATGTTTTTCCATCGCCAAGTTCAGGTTGTTAACATATGCGGCGTGGTGCTTGTCGTGGTGGATTTGCATCGTAAGGGTATCAATATAAGGATCCAACGCATCGTAGGCGTATGGGAGCGAATTGAGTTCGAATGACATATGGTTTTCTCCTTTATGCCAGTTGTTAATTTATGATATATATAATCTATATTGTACTATTAACTAATCAAAAGTCAAGATAAAGACGGAATTTCTAACAAATCGCTAACATGAACCGTGATTGCGGTATACTTTGTGGATGATGGGCGCATCCTCTGTTCCCCACCGCTCCACATTGACCCTGGGTCTGGTGGCCGGTATAATGGCCGCTTCCACTGCTGCCATATTCATCCGTTTCGCACAGCACGAAGGGGCGCCCTCCATCGTCATCGCAGCCGCGCGGCTCTCAATTGCCAGTCTGATCCTGGCTCCCTTCGCGTTACTCCGTTACCGGTCCGACCTGCGCCGATTGAGTCGCCGGGAATGGGTTTTAGCCCTCCTCTCTGGCTTCTTACTGGCTCTACACTTCGCCACCTGGATTACATCTCTCGAATACACCACCGTTGCCAGTTCGGTTGTCCTGGTATCGACTACCCCGTTGTGGGTGGCGATTCTTGCTCCGTTGGTGCTGCGCGAGCGCCTGGGGGCATCGGCAGTAATCGGATTGGTATTGGCAATGACGGGCGGTGTCATCGTTGGTTTGAGCGATTCCTGTGTTTGGCAGGCGGGTATACTGTCCTGCCCACCGCTGCGAACCTTCTTCGGCGGAACGACCTTCCTGGGTGATTTACTGGCCCTTCTCGGGGCCTGGATGGCCGCTGGTTATATGCTGGTGGGACGCAAACTACGATCAGGGATGAACCTCGTCCCATACATTTTTATTGTTTATGGCATGGCAGCAGTGGTACTGATCGGCATCATGCTGGGGATGAGAGAAAGCCCGCTCGGGCTGCCTCCGCTGGCATACCTTTGGTTCGCCCTGCTGGCATTGGTACCGCAATTATTTGGGCATTCGACTTTCAACTGGTCTTTGAAGTATTTGCCAGCTTCGTTTGTATCTATAACCTTACTCGGCGAGCCGATTGGTTCGACAATTCTGGCGTATTTCATTTTCCAGGAGACGCCAAGCTGGGTTAAAATTGGAGGTGCGGTGTTGATCCTGGCAGGTATCTGGTTCGCAGCGAGGATTGAGAATAAATAGTTTCCCTATCCCCAGCAATAAGGAAAAAACACCCCGGCATGTTCGCCGGGGCGTTGCTTTTTACCTCTGATATAACCAGTTTAGTTCCCTGATGATTTCCTGCAACTCCCCGCTTAAAGCAGCCTCTTTCATCCGCCATTCCCAATTGCCACCAAGACGGGATGGGAAGTTGAAGCGTCCTTCGGTGCCCAGCGCCATGAAATCCTGCAATGGTGCCAATGCAAAAACTGCTGTAGATCTCCACGCGGTACGGATCAGGTTCTGGGCAAAGTCTGAGCCATCAATCCCCATGTAGCGGCGGGCGAAATCCTTCTCATTCTCCGGTGCAGATTTATACCAGCCGCGGGCGGTATCGTTGTCGTGCGTGCCTGTGTAAACAACACAATTCTGCGGGTAGGAGTGCGGCAGGAATGGGTTATCTGGGCCTGAAAAACCGAACTGCAAAACCTTCATACCCGGCAAGGCAAACTGGTCCCGAAGGGTGGTTACGTCAGGAGTGATCAATCCCAAGTCTTCGGCAATGATGGGCAACCCTTCACCTAAGCTGTAACGGACCGCGTTAAAAAAGTCCGCCCCGGGACCCGGGACCCAACGCCCGACCTCGGCGGTCGGGTTGCCAGCGGGGATCTCCCAGTAACCGGCAAAACCGCGGAAATGATCAATGCGGAGGATGTCCACCAGCTTCAGGGTTGCGCGCAGGCGTTCCAGCCACCATTCGTAGCCGGTGCTTTTGTGTTCTTCCCAACGGTAAAGCGGGTTACCCCACAACTGCCCTGTTGGGGAGAAGTAATCGGGTGGAACACCCGCCACTACGGTTGGCTTCAAATCCGCGTCAAGGAAGAACAAATCGGGGTGCGACCACACGTCCGAGGAGTCATTTGCCACAAAGATGGGGATGTCGCCAATGATGCTCACTCCTTTCTTGTGAGCATAATCACGTAAAGCATTCCACTGCTGGAAGAAAGCAAACTGATAAAATATGAAGCGCAATCTCGACGAAGCCAGGGTTTTCCTGGCTTCGTCCAGCACAGCCGGGTCGCGCTTGCGTAATGGCTCCGGCCAGCCATCCCATGAACCGCCGCCTTGGGCTTCTTTGATCGCCATGAACAAGGCATAGTCGCACAGCCAAGAGGAGTTTTCGGCACAGAAAGAATCAAAGTTTGCCCTGAGCGAAGTTGAAAGGTCAGCGCGAATGGTGCCGGAACCCGAAGAGAAGCGGATGAAAGCCCGCTCAAGCAAGTTTAACTTCCAGGGGATGAGTACCCCAAAATCCACCTGCT
>CAIQQN010000027.1 GCA_903873975.1 uncultured Anaerolineales bacterium | reverse complement strand
TTGCCACTTATGAACCTAATGTCAGCAGCCACTACACCAACCCGCTGTTGCTCGCCCTGGGAACCATTGTTGCTCTAACACCGGAAGGTCTGCCGGCCACGCTGACACTTTCTCTCGCGATTGCAGTCCAACGGCTAACCGGACGAGGTGTATTGGCCAAACGATTGAATGTTGTGGAGACTCTGGGCAATGTCTCGGTCATCTGTACCGACAAAAGCGGCACACTTACCCAAAACCAGATGACCGTGCGTGAAGTCTGGGTGGCACGCCACAAGGTCCAGGTCACGGGAGTAGGCTATGAGCCCAAAGGCCAATTCATGCCCTCACCGGTGGGTAGTCCCTTTGAAAAAGACCTGCTTACCCTGCTGGAAGCGGCCCTGTGCTGTAACAATGCCCGTGTTAACCCGCCCACACCTGAACATCCCAATTGGACAAGCCTGGGTGACCAAACCGAAGCGGCACTCAAGGTTGCCGCCTTGAAATATAAATTGAATGAAGAAGGTATCACCAAGCTCAAACCGCGCATTCACGAAATCCCGTTTGATGCCCGGCGAAAGCGAATGACTACAATTCACCGAGAAAGTGGCCAGGAAATCGCCTTGTCAAAAGGCGCCCCGCGCGAAGTATTGCAACTCTGCACGCACATTCAGCTTGACGGGGAAATTCGCCCGCTTGACGGAACGGTCCGGGCCGAGATCCTGGCCGCCAACGACGACTATGCCCGCCGCGCCTTGCGCGTTTTAGCTTTCGCCCGCCGAGACCTGCCTCCGCGTTCCGGGGCGTACACCGCCGAATCTCTAGAACGCGACCTGACCTTCCTCGGCCTCATGGCGATGATGGACCCTCCCCGCCCTGAAGTGGAAAGGGCCATCCAGGTTTTCCGCCAGGCTGGGATCCGCATTGTGATGATCACCGGCGATTATGGTCTTACCGCTGAATCGCTGGCGCGACGTGTCGGCATGGTTATCACACCCAACCCGGTCATCTTGACCGGCGCAGAACTGGACGCGTTAAGCGAGCCGGCTCTGCAACAACTCTTGGACAAAGAAATCATCTTCGCCCGCATGGCTCCCGACCACAAACTTCGGCTCGTTTCAGCTTACCAGGCGCGCGGCGAAGTGGTGGCCGTGACCGGTGACGGCGTCAACGATGCCCCGGCACTCCGCAAAGCCGATGTGGGTATCGCCATGGGTGTTATTGGAACAGATGTAGCGAAAGAAGCCGCCGATATCATTTTGACAAACGACGATTTCGGTTCCATTGTTGCCGCCATCGAAGAAGGGCGGGCGATCTATGACAATATCCGCAAGTTCATCACATACATCTTTGCAAGTAATATCCCGGAGGTATTGCCTTTCCTGCTGACCGGAGCTATTGGCATCCCGCCCGCACTGACCGTGCGTCAGATATTAGCAATTGACATGGGTACCGATATTCTACCCGCCCTGGCGTTGGGGAGTGAAAAACCTGAACCCGGAATCATGACAGTTCCTCCCCGCTCTTCCTCCCACCTATTATTGGACCGAGGCCTGCTGACGCGCTCATTCCTCTGGCTGGGGTTGCTTGAAGCCGGGTTATGCTACCTGGGCTTCCTATCCATCTATCTATTCTCCGGTAATGCCAACAGCCTCAATCTATTTTTCCTGAACGCAATCCACTGGCCCCATCTTCTGGTTATATCCGGCGATGTCGATGCAGTCGCCAGGACCGTCTTCCTGGCAGGTGTGGTTACTGTTCAGATTGGCAACGCCTTCGCCTGCCGGACATCCAAAGCGCACAACACTCAAATTGGCTGGGGGAGCAATAAAACTCTCCTGGGTGGAATCGCACTATCACTGCTCCTGATTGCCGGGCTGGTCTACGTTCTGCCATTAGCGGAAGCATTTGATAACCAAATATTCCCCTTCATCTTGTGGCCACCACTTTTGCTCTATGCATTGGTGCTTTATACTATGGAATGGCTCCGTAAAGGATTGATCCGTTGGACGGAAAAAAATCAAGATAATCGTCCTTCCGATTCCGATGAAAGGAGGCAAAAAGTATGAAAGTCATTGTTATGGGCTGTGGACGGATTGGCTCGCAGGTCAGCCAACTCCTATCCGACCAGGGGCACGAGGTGACTGTCATTGACCACGATGCCAATTCTGATGGACGGCTAGGTCCCAACTTCAAAGGCAGCATCATCAAAGGCCTCGGCTTTGACCGCAATATCCTGATGCAGGCCGGTATCGAACAGGCAGAGGCATTTGTGGCAGCCAGCCAGTCGGATAATGCCAATATCGTGGCAGCGCGCATCGCCCGCACCCTCTTCCACGTACCGCGCGTGGTGGCGCGTCTCTATGACCCGCGCCGGGCGGAAATCTATCAGCGCTTGGGATTGACGACCATTTCCTCAACAAACTGGGGGGCGGAACGTATTTTCCAGGTGTTGACTCACGCCAACATTGACGTGTGGAATACCTTTGGGAACGGGGAAGTTGCTCTTGTCCACGTGGAGCTGCCACCACAATTAACCGGTCGAAACGTGATGCAGCTAAACGTACCCGGCGAGGTAATGGTTGTCTCGATCACTCGTAACGATCATGCCTTCATCCCTGCTTCTGGAACAGAATTCCATGAAGGTGATCTGATCAATCTGGTCGTCCTTTCCTCAGCGATGGACCGTTTGGAAGAGTTGCTGGGAATGGAAGGGAGGTAGATATGTTTGTCATTATCGTCGGCGGTGGGAATATCGGCTCTCACCTGGCAAAAATGCTGCTGGAAGGCGGACATACAGTTAAAGTCATCGAAGAGCGCCCGGCATTGCTCGAAAAACTCCCTAAAGAACTCCCGGCTGAGGTGATCGTCGCGGGAGATGGCAGTTCTCCCCTCACGCTCGAAAATGCCGGCATTCTCAAAGCCAATGTGCTGGCAGCCGTAACTGGGTCAGATGAGACCAATCTGGTTGTCACTTCCCTGGGACGCTTCGAGTTTAACGTGCCGCGCGTTATTGCGCGCGTAAACAATCCGAAAAACGCCTGGCTTTTCAATCAGGAGATGGGCGTGGACGTAGCCCTAAATCAGGCTGATATTCTGGCCCGCTTGGTGGCTGAAGAGATGTCTCTGGGTGACATGATGACCCTGCTCAAATTGCGAAAAGGTGAATTCTCGTTAATCGAAGAGAAGGTCCATCCTCTATCCCCCAGCGCCAACAAAAGCTTGCGGGAAATCGAACTGCCAAACGAATCTGTCATCGTCGCCATCATCCGCAAAAATCAGTTACTTATCCCACATGGCGATACCGTCCTGCAGCCCGCGGACGAGGTACTGGCACTCGTCCACGCCTCGCAACTGAAACAACTGGCCGCCCTGCTCGGCCCGAAGGAGCGAATCATTCGCAATGGATAAACAGGCCAACTCACGTCTCTGCTTTGTGTGCGGGCTTGAAAATCCAGTCGGGTTGCATTTAAATTTTTACGAGACCGGGCCCGGCGAAGTGACCGTTGACTTCACCCCGCTAGAACATTACCAGGGTTACCCGGGTGTCTTGCATGGCGGAATAGTTGCATCTGTCCTCGACGAGGCGGCTGGTCGCGCCCTCATGGGCATTTTCCCGCCCCGCTTTATGTTCACCGCTAAACTGGAAGTAAAATACCGCAAGAACATCCCGATCGGAAAGCCACTGAGGATCATTGGTAAGGCCGGAAAAGACCGCGGCCGCATGGCGGAGGGCTGGAGTGGCATTTATAATCAGCGTGGTGAACTGCTGGCCGAAGCCAACGCCCTGCTGGTGGATGTGCCCAATCCTCCAGACCCGTCTGAATTGGCAGAATCGGGTTGGAAGGTGGTTCCCGATTAACCTGAAGACCTGGTTTCATCCAGAAACCAGGTCTCTTCTTAATTGTCAGACATCTTCCCCATGCAGACTCCAGAGTGGGTATAATAAAGGTGTCATCCATCCGGAGAAATTTCCATGATCACAGAATACCACCGTCCTCAAACCCTGGAAGAAGCCCTGAAATTGCTATCTGCGCCAAATACACGCCCACTCGGTGGTGGGACTGGGTTGACGCATCCAAGTGATGAATCCTTCGCTGTAGTTGACTTGCAAGCCCTAAGCCTCGATAGAGTACATAAGTTTGGCAAACATCTCGAAATCGGTGCGATCGTTACGTTACAATCTTTGCTCGAATCAGCGCATTCACCCACAGCGCTGAAGACCGCCATCGAACTGGAAGCCCCACTCAACCTGCGAACAATGGGAACCGTGGCGGGCGCATTGGTAACCTGCGACGGGCGTTCGCCTTTCGCAGTGGTGATGCTGGCATTGGATGCGCAATTGACCGTGGACGATGAACAGTCAATTGTCTACGGTCTCGGAGATCTCCTCCCTATACGCCATGAACTTCTCAAAGGTAAACTCATCACTAAGATCGAAATTCCTCTGCAAACCAAACTCTCCTTCGAGACCGTCGCCCGCAGCCCTGCCGACAAGCCCATCGTCTGCACCGCTCTGGCGCAGTGGCCCTCTGGTCGGACGCGGTTGGTCATCGGTGGGTGGGGAAAAGTCCCCACCCTGGCGATGGATGGAAATGAAGCCTCCGGCGTTGAAGCCGCGGCCCGTAACGCCGCCCACGATGCAGCAGATCAATGGGCGAGCGCTGAGTACCGGAGCGCTGTCGCGGCGGTGTTGGCGAAAAGATGTTTGGCAATAATTGAAAGTTAGAGGTCTACCATGGCTTTCGCACTCCCATTGAATACTATCATTAAGGGAGATTGTATAGAGATCCTGAACGCCTTGCCCGAAAAATCGATCGATTTAATCTTCGCTGACCCACCATACAATCTCCAACTTCAGCAAGAATTATGGCGTCCCAACCGCTCGCGCGTCGCGGCGGTGCAGGATGGCTGGGACAAGTTCACCAGTTTTGAAGAATATGACCGGTTTACCCGTCTCTGGCTCTCTGCTTGCCGACGTGTCTTGAAAGACACTGGCACGTTGTGGGTCATCGGGACATATCACAACATCTACCGCGTTGGAGCAATTTTACAAGAATTGGATTTTTGGATTCTGAATGATGTAGTCTGGCTCAAGACCAACCCGATGCCTAACTTCCGTGGTGTTCGTTTCACTAACGCCCACGAGACACTTATCTGGGCTCAGAAAATCAAAGGCGCACAGTACACGTTCAACCATCATTCCATGAAATCGCTTAACGATGATCTACAAATGCGCTCAGATTGGATTTTGCCGCTCTGCACCGGACAGGAACGCCTGCGCGCGAACGGTGGAAAGGCCCACTCCACGCAGAAGCCGGAAGCCCTTCTCTACCGCGTCCTGCTTTCCACCACCAACCCCGGTGACATTGTTCTCGATCCCTTCTTTGGCTCCGGGACGACCGGCGCGGTTGCCAGGAAACTGGGGAGGCATTTCATCGGCATCGAACGCGACGAAGGTTACATAAAGATCGCACAGGAACGCATTGCTGCCGTCGAACCCGCACCGGAAGCGGCAATCAACCTGCCGGAATTGCGCCGTCAACCCCGGGTCCCGTTTGGGACCCTGCTGGAGGCTGGGATGCTCCAGCCGGGACAGAGGTTGTATTTCGCCAAAGATGAGTCCGTTATTGCAACAATCCTGGCGAATGGACAGATCCAATGCGGCAGCCTGATCGGGTCAATCCATGCCATCGCCAAATCCCTATTCGACGGTGCTCCTGCAAATGGTTGGGATAACTGGCTATACGAAAACAACGGGAAAAGATTCGTCATCGACACCTTAAGACAAATCATCCGCACAGAAAAGACATAGAATCATGAAACAACAACGCTCTGCACGCAAAATAAACTGGTTCGTCCTCGGTCTCATTGGCTTGGCTCTGCTTGCGATCGGTGCATACATCTGGTCGACCATTCTGATGGACTCGACCCCCTCCTACCGCTCCCCCTTGGCGAATACGCCGCCCACGCCGGGTCAGGCCCTGGGTGCGCCCGTCACCCGCCGGGTCGTGGTCGTCTTGATCGACGCATTGCGCTACGATACTTCTATCAATTCCAATGTGATGCCCTTCCTGAACAATCTCCGCACACAGGGCGCATCGGCCGCCATGCACAGTCAACCGCCTTCTTTTTCTGCACCCGGATGGACGACCATCCTGACCGGGGCCTGGCCGGATATCAACGACAGCCAGCTCTTCAACCCACCCGATGAGTTCAGCGTCCGCTCTTTTACCCAGGACAACCTCTTCGCCACCGCACAGCGCGCGGGTTTGAAAACTGCCGTTTCTGGCTACTTATGGTTCGAGGGAATGCTCGCCAAGAGTGGTGTGAACGCTAGTTTCTATACTCCCAGTGAAGATAACGCCGCCGATATCGAAGTGGTGGCTGCCGCCCTGCCCTGGCTCACCGAAGACTATCAACTGGTGCTTATCCATCTCGACCAAGTGGACTCTGCCGGACACTACGAAGGTGGCCCGCGCAACCCGAATTGGAACGCGGCTGCTACTCGCGCCGACAGCCTGTTAAGTGAAATCGTAGCGCAACTGGACTTGAAACAGGATACCGTTATGGTGATCTCCGACCACGGACAGATTGACCGCGGCGGTCACGGCGGGCCGGAGCCGATCACGCTGGTTGAGCCGTTCGTGCTGGCTGGAGCCGGGGTTGTACCCGGCAATTATGGCAATGTGAACATGGTGGATATTGCACCCACGCTTGCCGCCCTGCTCGGGACAAACATACCGGCCAGCAACCAGGGTCACGTACTGACAAATATGCTCACCCTCACATCCGAACAAGATTTGGCGATCCAGAATGCACTGAAAGCCCAGCAATCCCATCTATTTGCTGCCTATACGAAGGCCATCGGATCAATTGCCAGCATAGGAAGCGGTGAAATCGTCTCTGCGACCCAGGCCACCATGAACCAGGCTCGCTTGACCCGCTTGGGGAGTGAACGAATCTGGCGTAACGTGCTGGCTGCCTTTCTGGCCATCCTGCCCGGTTATCTGTTGTTCCTCCGTAAGGACAAGAAAGTCCTCTGGTTGATGGTCGGGGCAGTGCTTTATGTCCTGCTTTTCAACCTGCGCTATGCTGTCATTGATGGGCTCACTTACTCGCTTGCTTCTTTTAACCAAGGTGCCGTCTACCTTTTCGTCTACAGTGCCACCACTGCAGCAGTTGTTGTTGTTCTCGCCTGGCTGGTCCCGATGTTTGGACTGCGTGCCTTCAAGGCAGGTCCACGCAAAGCCGCCGAAACCGCACTTAGCTACCTCTGGTTTACCCTCTACTTGCTGGCACTGCCAATCCTGCTCAGCTTCGCCATCAATGGTCTTACCGTTACCTGGACATTGCCAGAGTTTTACTCGCTTTTTATCGGTTTGCTCTCTCTGATCCAATCGATGATTGTCGCCGCGCTTGGATTACTATTGGTTGGAGTGTCGGCTGGAATTGGCTGGCTGGCTGGCAGACGGGCCTAAGGCCGAGGAAATACTATGAATATCAACCTTACTGTTAATGCCACCCAACATGCAATTGAAACCATACCCTCCGAGACTTTGTTTACCGCCCTGCGCCGTCTCGGTTTTTATGGCATCAAATTTGGTGATGAACAGGGTCTGAGCGGTGCAGATACGGTTTTACTGGATGGGAAACCGGTCAACGCTGGTTCGTTGCTAGCTGCCCAGGCTGAGGGTCACAACATTGTTACGGTTGAAGGACTGGGAGAGCATCCCGACCAGGGCTGGAAGAAGACTGAGGGTCTGCATCCGCTCCAACTGGCCTTTATCGAAACTGGCGCCATTCAGTGCGGTTACTGCACACCCGCACAGATCCTGGCGGCCAAGGCGCTGCTGGATAAAAACCCGCACCCAACCGAAGCCGAAGTCCGGGAAGCAATTGCGGGTGTGCTGTGCCGTTGCACTGGCTACCATAAACCTGTCCAGGCCATCCTGCGCGCCGCGACGGTCATGCGCGGCGAGGCTATCGGGCAAATGGAAAAGACGAGTGTCCAGTCAGTGCCAGAAACGGAATCGTTCCAGCGCGTTGGCAAACCGGACCCTAAAGTAGATGCCATTAAACTCGCCCAGGGCAAACCTGCCTTTACCGCCGACATCGAAATGCGTGGCATGTTACATGCCAAAGTTCTGCACTCTCCTTATGCCCACGCCCGCATTAAGAAAATTGACGCCAGCAAAGCCAGGGCACTACCCGGTGTGGCCGCCGTGCTGACCTGGCAGGATATCCCGCGCGTGGTCTACTCCACAGCCGGGCAATCAGACCCGATCCCTGGTCCGCTGGATATGTTCTCTCTGGACAACAAGGTTCGCTTCGTTGGCGACCGGGTGGCCTTTGTCGCCGCCGAAACGCCTGAGATTGCTGAACATGCACTCAAACTGATTGAGGTGGAATATGAAATCCTGCCGGTCCTCCTGGACCCGGCAAACGCCATGAAACCGGGCGAGGTCCGCATCCACGACGAATCAGAATACGTCAACTTCGCTGATTCCAAACCGGAGAAAAACCTGGCTGCCGAAATCAGGATCGACATCGGCAATGTCGAAAAAGGCTTTGCAGAAGCAGACGAAATCTTCGAAGCCGAATATGCCGTCCCCAAGGTCCAGCAGGCACATATCGAGCCGCATGTTACGGTCACTTACTGGGACGAGGATGACCGTTTGGTTATCCGCACCAGCACCCAGGTCCCGTTCCACGTCCGGCGGATTCTGGCTCCGGTGATCGGGCTGCCCGTTAAACGGATCAGAGTCGTCAAGCCGCGCATCGGCGGAGGATTCGGCGGAAAGCAGGAAGTCCTGATCGAGGACGTAGCTGCCCACTTGACCATTGCCACAAAGCGCCCGGTCATTTACGAATACAGCCGGGAGGAGGAATTCACCGCCTCCCGCTCGCGTCATCCGATGCGAATCCGCATGAAAACCGGCGTCAAACGGGATGGGACGATGACCGCCAACGAGATGTACATCCTGAGCGACACCGGCGCTTACGGCTGCCATGCCCTGACCGTAACCGGCAACACCGGGCAGAAATCCATGGCACTCTATGTCGGCGACGGTGAGTACCGCAAATCACCCAACATCCGCTTCTATGCCGACGTTGTCTACACCAACACGCCGCCCGCCGGGGCTTACCGCGGTTATGGAGTTCCGCAGGGCTACTGGCCGGTGGAACGTCATATGGAAAAGATTGCCCGAAAACTGGGATTGGATCCGCTGGAATTCCGGCTGAGGAACGCAATCCGCCCGGGTGAATTCCACCCCTTCAGCACTGCCTGGAACGAAGGCCGTGAGCCGCATCCAGAAACCGTTTATACAGTGGGGCTGGAAGAGTGTGTACGAAAGGGCAAGGCCGAGATTGGGTGGGCTGAGAAGTTTGGGAACAAAAAATGGCATAGTGGGGTGATACACGCTTCACCCCTGCGGAAGGGCATCGGCGTGGCGATGGTCATGCAAGGCACTGCCATCCCTTACCTCGACATGGGCGGAGCATCCATAAAGATGAACGATGACGGCTCGTTCAATCTGCTGGTCGGTGCAACGGACCTGGGGACCGGTTCCGACACTGTACTGGCGCAGATGGCTGCCGAAGTGCTTGGCGTCCCGACCGAGGACATCCTGGTCTACTCGTCAGACACCGACTTCACCCCCTTCGACAAGGGCGCTTACGCCTCTTCGACGACTTACATTTCTGGAACAGCAGTAACCCGCGCCGCCCAAATGGCTGCCGCGCGTATTAAACTGCGCGCTGCAAAAATGTTAAGCGCAGGTGTAGGCGACATCCAATTGCGGGATAAATGCGCCTACATCCCAGATGGCCATTCTGTTTCATTAACCGAGATTGCGTTGGACACACTCCATCACAGCGAACAGGAACAGATCATGGGCACGGCCTCTTATGTCTCGCCTTCCTCCCCGCCTCCATTTGCTGCCCAGTTCGCCGAGGTAACGGTTGACACCGATACTGGCGCGGTCACGGTGGACAAACTGGTCATGGCTGTGGATGGTGGTGTCATCGTCAACCCGTTGACTGCCTCCGGTCAGATTGAGGGCGGCATGACGCAGGCACTCGGTTATGCCGTCTGTGAAGAAATGGTGTATGATGAAAAAGGCCGCGCCCGCGAGCGTGACTTCAGCGACTATCACATCTTCCGCGCCAACGAGATGCCCGAACTGACAACCATCTTCGTTGAGACCTTCGAGCCGAGCCACCCGTTCGGCGTCAAGGCAGTGGCAGAAATACCGATGGATGGTGTTGCACCAGCCGTGGGAAATGCTATACTGGATGCAGTTGATGTGAATATTGATGAGAATCCAATTACGCCGGAAAAGATCTGGAAGGCTTTGAAGAGAAGATAAGAATGGTAGATCAAATCTATGTCATTGGACATGTTAATCCAGATACCGACACTGTCGCGGCGGCGATGGGCTATGCCTGGCTCCTGCGTGAGCGCGATGGCGCAGACACGGTCGCCTCACGTGCAGGTGCGGTCAACCCACAGACGGCCTGGGTGCTGAAAAAAGTGGGGTTGGATGCACCGTTCCTATTAAATGATGCCTCGCCCCGCTTCGAATCCGTGACCCGCCGGCTGGACACAGCCAAACCGGATGCCCCCCTGCGGGAAGCCTGGAGCATCGCCTCCCGGACCTGGGGTGTAGCCCCGGTGGTTGATGAGGATGGTACCCCCTGCGGCTTAGTCACAGGGACAAGTCTCTTCAGGCTGGTGAACCAATTAATTGGTCCGAACCCGAAACGGCAGGAAGTGAGTCTGGCCGAAATCCTGGAGGTTCCCTGCCGCGAGGCCTGTAATTGCGATGTTCCCAAGTTTCAAGCCAACAGCCGCATCCGCGACTCGCTCAACCGTATCCTGCGTGAGGAAGGTGATGACTTTTTTGTGGTGGACGAGAAGGGTTTGTATATGGGCATCTGCCGCCAGCGCGACTTGCTCAACCCGCCGCGGCTGAAAGTCATTCTGGTTGACCACAACGAACCTCGCCAGGCGATTGCCAACCTGGAAGAGGCTGAACTGCTGGAAATCCTGGATCATCACCGGTTGGGTAATCCATCCACGCATGTGCCGATCAAGTTCAGCGTGGATATTGTTGGCAGCACCAGCACACTGGTTTCGGAACAGGTGGAGGAAGCCGGGCTGAGCGCTCCGCCCCAGCTTGCCGGGATGCTGCTTTCCGGATTGCTCGCGGACACTCTCATCCTGACCTCGCCCACCACCACCGCCCGGGACAAAAAAGCGGCCGAACGACTCGGGCGCTGGGCTTTTGTACGTGGCGGTCCTCTCGCAGGTGAGACGTTAAAATCCTATGGCAGGCAGGTGTTGATTGCCAGTGCTGGCTTGTCTACGCGCACTCCTGAGGAAATCGTCAGCACCGATATGAAACTCTATGAGGCGGGCGGCTTCCGCTTCGCCATCGCCCAGGCAGAGGTTACTGACCTGATCCAACTGGCCGAGCATCTCGGCAGCCTGAAGGTCGCTCTGACCGCTCTGCGAGACAAGCGCGCCCTGGATTTCGCAATGCTGATGGTCACGGACGTGGTCAATGGCTCCAGCCGCCTGCTCCTGACCGACGAGCCACCCCAACTCTCCGACCTGCCTTACCCGCCCCAGCCGGACGGGACGCGTCTCGCCGAAGGCGTGGTCTCTCGTAAAAAGCAATTATTACCAGTCGTCCTGGGACTATTGGAAAGGTAAGCTATGAATAAAATACCCAATTCTCAACTGATTGACGGCGACCTCCCCTCCCGCCGCGCGGCATGGAAGAATATCATCCCCTTTGCCCAATCCTTCAATGGCTACGAATACTGGGGATCCGTCCAAAAATGCCGCGAAGTCGCCAAACAAGGAGTTGCCCTGCACAAAGCGAACCAGGACCTGACCCAGTCCCTCACCGACCTGCGCACCTGCCTGTTCTTCGAAGCCCGACGCTGGAAGCGTTTGGAGAAAGCTCCCAGCAAGGCAGGCCTGGAGTATGTACGCGCCCTGGTGGAAGCTATCCGCCTGCGTGTGCGGGCGAAAGAACTGGCGTGAGAAGTTACTCACATCATAAGCGTCTTATTTTCTCGCTTCCCCCATGAACTCGATTTATCAAGCCCTGTCCGTACTAGAACAAACCCACCAATCCGCCGCCTTTTGCACCGTCGTCAGAACCAGCGGTTCGACGCCGCGCCACAGCACCAGCAAGATGTTGGTCTATCCTGACGGGCATATCCTCGGAACGGTCGGCGGCGGAGAACTGGAAAACCGCGTCCGAAAGGAGGCGCTGGCCTCCCTGCAAGATGGCCAGCCGCGTCTGCTTTCTTATAACATGATCGACCCCTCCCGCGGCGACGCAGGCGTGTGCGGCGGTCAGGTGGAGGTGTTTGTGGAACCCATCCTGCCAGCTCCAATGATTGTCGTGCTCGGTGGTGGGCACGTCGGTAAGGCCGTGGCACATCTTGCCAATTGGCTCGGTTTTCGCGTCGCTGTCTCAGACGACCGGCCTGAGTTCTGTACCCACGAATTAAACCCGGATGCTGACGAGTTCTACCCCGTTCCGATGGCAGAATTACCCCTGCACCTGGACATCACCAAGCAGACCGTACTCATCCTGACCACACGCGGCAACAATCTGGATATTGCTGGATTGCCTGCCCTGCTTGAAAGTCAGGCTGGTTACATAGGCGTTATCGGTTCACGCAAACGCTGGTCCGAGACTGTGAAAAGCCTCAATGAATCCGGGATTTCCGACGAACAATTGAAACGCGTCCACTCGCCCATCGGGCTGGGGCTTGGTGCCGAAACGCCGGAAGAGATTGCCGTCAGCATCATGGCCGAAGTGATCATGCTGCGCGGCGGCGGGTCTGGGAAGCAGATGAAGGATTCTCGATGACCCTCCCGCCCAACCAACGAATGTTCCACGGCGGCATCCAATCCGCAGCGTTAGCGGACCAACTTTCAGCGCGCTTCAACGACCGGCAGCATCGCGTCAGCACCCAGGTCCAGGGTGATACAGCGGTTGTGCAAATTGGCTCGAAACACGGCACCCCGGTTACGATTCACATTGCCGATACTGAGGGTGGTGTTTTGGTCACTATGAGCCGCGACCGCGACTGGCTGGACCGCATTGCCGATTCCAGCGAATTGATCGAGCGCGCTGCCTCCAGTCCACTCTCCCTGCTGGCGCTCGTCCCGGATGTGATTGGCGAGATGAAACAGGAAAACCTCGCCCCGCTCATCTGGGATGCAATTAATAATCTGTGCGCCCTGACACGCTCCCTGGCTGGGGAGGAAAAAGCCCCGCGCAATCCCAAAGTCTGCCAGTACTGCGGCATGTCGAACGACCCGGAACTGGAGGAATGCGTCACCTGCGGCGCCGCCCTTCCCTCGGATCTGCCACGGGTCTGCCCAAAATGTGGACGCGGCCACACCTCCGACGCCTTGTTCTGCCAGGCTTGCGGGACGCGTCTGGTGGTAGGGTAAGAGAAAAGAGATAATAAGCTAAAACTTTTCGGGGATGGCAGCGTAGATTAAACAGGATAAAATAGCTTGTATCAATAACCCGCTTCGAATATAATGAAGTAGCTCATCATAAAGGAGAGACAAAATGGCTCGTATCTTTGATGTTATTGAATATGCAAATGAAATGACGGACGAAATTGTCCATCGCTTCCCGGATGACACCACCGTCGGCGATTACCGCATCGGCTCAAACGTCATCGTGCGTGACGGGCAGACAGCGGTTTTCTTCCGCGACGGCCAGGCTCTGGATATGTTCGGTCCCGGACGCCACGTCATCGCCACTGCCAATATTCCCAAGCTGATTGATTTCATTGGCAAGGCCTTCAACGACCGCACCCCCTTCCCGTGCGAGGTTTATTTCGTCTCGATGAAGGAATTTGCCAACCGCAAATGGGGTACACCGCAGCCAATCATCGTCCGTAATCCGGGCATGGGGCTGGGCGTGGCACTCCTGCAGGGCTTCGGCACCTACAGCTTCCAGGTCAAAGACCCGCAGCAATTCATCATCCAGATCGTCGGCAAGCAGGCAGCTTTCAAGATTGACGAGATTGAAGAGCGTCTGCGCACCATCCTGCTCTCGAAACTACAGGATACTCTCGGCGAATGGGCTGCTAAATATGCCGTCCCCGAAATGATCGGCAAGACGATTGAACTGGGCGGCTACGTCCGCTCGATCGGCGAAGAGGATTTCAACGCCGTTGGCCTGACACTTAAATCCTTCTACGTCGGCAACCTGAAACCGTCTGAGAAATCCGCTGAGGAACTGCGGGCAATGGGCATGCTCGATATGGCCACCTACACTCAGTTGCAGGCGGCAGATGCAATGCGCGACGCTGCTTCCAACCCCAGCGGCGGCGCAGGCCTGACAGCCGGAATCGGTGCCGGGATGGGCATCGGTAACCTGATGGGCCAGGCTCTTCAAGGCGGAATGCAGTCCGGGCAGCCGCAAAAACCTTCCGGTGGTGCTCCCTCCGGTGGCATGCCCGATGTGATGACCCCAGCGGAGGCCGCAGGCTTCCTGAGAGTCTCAGAGGAAGATGTGATGGCAGCCATTAATGATGGCAGCCTGAAGGCTAAGAAACTTGGTAACGCTTATCGCATCAGCAAGGAATCGGTGGATGAATTCCTGAAGAGTTAAGGTTAATAACATATGTCAAAGGAGTCCGGTTTTGCCGGACTCCTTTTGATTCTATATTTTCTAACTTGCGTTCTTCGCTTTATCCCAACTCCGCCAGCACATCTGCCACCCCCTCCAGCACATCCCCGGCCAATACTGCAGCAGTGCTCCCCAGGACTACGGCTGCGGCCAACCCAGCCTGGGCATGCACCCAGGCTCCAAGCCGGGCTGCGTCGTAGGCTTCCAGGCCCTGGGCACGCAGGCCGGTAATCAGTCCAGCCAGCACATCCCCGGTGCCGGCATGGGCCAGGGCAGGAGTAGCCACTGGTATGGTAGTTGTGCGTCCATCCGGAGCGGCGATGACCGTAAACGCGCCCTTCAACACGACCACATGTCCCCACTCTGCGGCATACTTACAGGCAATGGCCAGGCGGTCCCTTTGGATTTTCTCGACTGTAAGTCCTGTCAGGATGGACATTTCACCTGGGTGCGGGGTCAGGATTGCCGGAGCCGGGAGCAACCTGAACCATTCGGGTAATTTTGCCAGCAGTTTCAACCCATCAGCATCAAAAACGAACGGGGGCAGGGCGGCAGGTTTCTTTTCTGATCTCGAGCCGGCACTTTGAACAAAGCCCATATGTGCATGGGTGGCTCTAGCTGGCGCACCGTCCAGCAAGTTCGCAATGAATTCCTTGGTCGTATCATCCAATCCCAAACCAGGTCCAATCAAAAGCGCAGTGGTGTGTTCCAGATTATCGGTCAGCACATCGGTCGCGCCAGAAGCGATGGAGCCCATTTGGTGCGGCAGGAGCAACCAGGTCGCTTCAGGAAAGTGGCCCGCCAAGGCGGTGTGAAGTAGTGCAGGAACGGCCAAAGTTACCAGGCCAGCGCCGATGCGGTAAGCGGCTTTACCTGCCAGCAGGGCCGCGCCGGTGTAATTAACCGACCCGGCCACAACCAGTGCCGCGCCGAATGTTCCTTTATGAGAATCCGTCGAGCGTTTAGGAAGAAGAGAGACGGCCAGGGTTTCGTCGGCCACTTCACTTTTGACCGCCTGCCAGGACTTCAACTCGGTGAGCAGACCAATATCGACGATGCGTAATTCGCCGACCGAATCAAAGGCTGGGAGTTTAAGCAAGCCTTGTTTGACTGCTGCCAGTGTAACCGTCGCGTCCGCGGGGATGCATTCTTTGGCAACCTCACCGGTATCGCAATCCACACCAGATGGGCAATCCACGGCAACAATAAAGGGCTGCCATTCAATCGATCCAAGGAGGGTTTTTACCACGCCTAAAACCTTGCCGATATCAGTCTTCAGGGGTAGTTTAAAAC
>CAIQQN010000026.1 GCA_903873975.1 uncultured Anaerolineales bacterium | reverse complement strand
TGTATCCTAAACCTTGCCCAATCATTTGAAATGTTTTTTGCGCTCTATTTACGTGTGGAGATTCTGTACAAGCCATATGCTCGAGAAGGAAAACTTGATCCGCCTCGTCTTAAAAAGGCAACCGATAATCTCGCAAAGAAAACTAAGGAATTGACGTTTTCTGGAATGCGAGCTCTTTTCCTAAATCATATTGTATTGACCAGAGCGTTGATGAAGCGGAATGCAGCATCTTTGGATGAATCAGAAATTATCTTGGCTCAACTGACTACTAATATGCCAAATCAAAACACATTATCACAGGTGGACAACCCCACATTGATGCCATGGCTCATAAAAGTCAGTAAAACACAAATCGGCGAAATCCGAAATAAAGTTGTGCACAAAAGTGGGTACAGGCCTTCGCTTGCTGTAGTCGAGGCCACTATATCTGAAACGGAAGAGATTTTGAACGGCTTGCGATCAGTCTTGGGCCCTCTCAGTGACCGTCAATTTCGGTACCGTATAGATGATGGGAAATAGGCAGCGCCTAACGCTAGCGGACAGCAGCTACACCACTCGCACAGACGCGTTTCTAGAAGTGACGCGTGTAGACCTGACAGGTTTTAGAAGACAGCATGGCAAAGCAAATGGACTCGACTTTTCAACCCAGGGGGCAGGCAAATCGACCGGCGAAACCCGTCAGGTCTGATCCTGGGCCGTTGCCGGACGCTCGCTCCGTTCGAGCCAGTGAGCCAAGCCGTTGGGCGGCCAGAGCAAAAATGCCAATAGCTTCTGGCTAAGCCGACATAGTTATAAATAAGGACGGCATGAATGGAAATATCGTCAAGACGTAAAGTGATTCGCTACATCATTGTAACTGGCGCCCTGTCCGGGGTTCTGTTTGGCTTGGCCTTCTTGCTCAGCGAAGCCAAGGCGCCTCTTTCCCTGCAAATCATCGCCAATAACATCAGCGCCTGGAGTCCCACCCTGGCCGTGCTTGTCCTATTCCGGCAGTTGTATCCTGGCCAAAGGCTGGGGGAGTTCCTGAAGCACAATTTCTCCGGTCGAGTCAACCCGTTAACTTTCGTCCTATTGTTGTGCCTTCAGGCGGGAATTTACGTTTTTGCGGTTGCCGGTCATTTATGGACCTCTGGAAAAGGAGTGAACTCCCTAACCCCGATAAGCCTTCCGGCGGCCATGCTGGCGCTGGTGGTTCAATTGACGAGTGGAGCGACAGGAGAGGAATTGGGGTGGCGCGGCTTCTTGCTGAGAGAATTCCAGACACGACACTCATTGCTAGTATCGGCCCTGCTGGTAGGAATTGTGTGGGGATTCTGGCATTTGCCGGTATGGTTCACGTTAGGATATACGGGAAACGATCTCGTCCTCTACATCGTGTACTTCCTCATCCTGGTAATCTCGCTTTCAGTCATAATGGCTGTGTTCTATAACCGCCAGGGGAACCTGTTGATCCCGATATGGATTCATTTTCTGTCCAACTTCCTGGTAGCGCTCGTTAAGATAGACCTATTGAACCTCATAGGATGGATGTCGCTGGGGTACGCCGTACTGGCGATCATTTTGATAGTGGTTGAGCGCAAGAATGTGTTCGAATCCAATTCGATTTAGGTGATTATCCCGAATAAAGCCACCCAGCACCGGCCAGCGGACAGGGGCTCGTATAGACCTGACAGGTTTACGAAGACAGCATGGAAAAGCAAACTGGTTCGGCTTTTCAACCTAGGGGTAGGCAAATCGACCGGTGAAACCTGTCAGGTCTGATCCTGCGCGATTGCAGGCCAGCGGCCAGGTTTCGACACCTGCACTGCACCACACCTGCCCTCCCGGAAGAGCGCCGGGATGATATGGCGGGCGGTGCCAGGGAACACAGTGCGGTGCAAGTGTACGGTGAAAGATCATCGCCTACTTAACCACCAGCCGCTCGGTCCGCAGCGAATTTCCAGAAATGTGCGATAATTTGAGAAGGCATCTCGCCGCTGCCGCTGTCCCTGAAGGGATCCCCTGACGGGGACGATGTGCTGTGCGAAGCCAAACCGTTAGCTGGCTAAGACGAATATTCTAATTATGATTTTTCTTTTAGGCGGTCCCCCAAGAGTTGGAAAATCAATAATCTCCAATGAGATTCGGCAGAAACATGCTGTGAGTGTTGTTTCAACGGATACCCTCGGTGCAGTGCTGGAGAATGTTCTGAGCCCAGAATCGGTGCCAGACTTGTTTGTTTTTGGCAAGTTTAATAAAATGCCCATGGCGGAGCGGGTGAAGTTGATAAGGGAGGCCCCTGCAGAGCTTATTGATTATGTGAGAAAGGAAAGTCATGTTGTTTGGAAAGCGGTAGAGGCTTTTATCAGGAGAGAGAATGATGAGGGGCGAGATGCACTGATTGAAGGAGTTGCTGTTCTTCCCGAGTTGATGAGTCAGCTTGATGATATTCCTCATCGGGTTGTATTTATCGGAAATCAAGGAGAAAATCACAAAGAGAACATCAAGAAATCTGCTGAAGAGAATGAGCATGATTGGATGCGGGATGTAAGCGACCAATACATTAGCGCTTTTGCAATGTTTGTGAAGCGGATGAGTGCCTACATCGAGCAGGAGGCTAAAAAGTATGGCTTCGAGTATATAGAGATGGACAAAGAGTTATTTGGGAATGT
>CAIQQN010000025.1 GCA_903873975.1 uncultured Anaerolineales bacterium | reverse complement strand
TTCCAGATGGTGTGGCCTTTCCGCAGACCGAGCAGGATGTACAGGCGCTGATAACGTATGCCCAAAAAGCCGGGGCGAAGGTGATCCCCTACGGCGGCGGGACGAGCGTGAATGGTCATATTAATCCACCCAAATCTATCGCGCCGATCCTGACGCTTTCGCTGGAGCATATGACCCGGCTGCTGGACCTGGACGGGTTCGGGCACACGGCAACTTTTGAGGCCGGAGTCACCGGACCGGAACTGGAAAAATCCCTGGTAACGCATGGCTATACCCTTGGGCATTTCCCTCAATCGCACGAATATTCCACTCTCGGCGGCTGGATCGCCACTCGCTCGTCAGGGCAGCAGTCCTATAAGTACGGACGCATCGAGCAGTTGTTTGCCGGGGGTCGCATGGAAACCCCGCGCGGATTGATAGATTTGCCTCATTTCCCGGCTTCGGCTGCCGGGCCGGATATTAAGGAGATGATCCTCGGGTCGGAAGGACGCATGGGAGTCATTACTCAGGCGAAAGTTAAGATACGCCGGATGCCCGAGGCAGAGGAATTCTATGGAGTCTTTTTCCCGTCTTGGGAACAAGGCGCGCAGGCGGTCCGTCAAATTGCCCAGGAGGAAATCCCGGTCTCGATGCTGCGGCTCTCCAACCCGCAGGAGACCGAGACCACGCTTATTCTCTCAGGCAAGTCGTGGGTCGGCGCGGCAGACAAGGGCCTGCGGTTGATCGGCTACGGTGGGACTCGCTGCCTGCTGGTCTTCGGTGTTACCGGCTCCGCTGTGCACCTTCAGCGGACACGGGCGCAGGCTTCATCCATTTGCCGCAGGCATGGCGGCCTGTTTGTCGGGACGGTGGTGGGACACACATGGGAGAAGAGCCGCTTTTATTCGCCCTATCTGCGCAACACTCTCTGGGAGCTCGGCGTGGCGATTGACACGCTGGAGACGGCACTGCCCTGGCTAAATGTAATGGAGGCTTCGGCAGCCATCCCTGCTTCGATAGTGGAAACGGCGCGCAGGTCTGGTGAGGAAGTCCTGGCGTTTGCGCACCTGTCACACGTTTACCGCGACGGCGCCAGTGTCTACACCACATTCCTCTTCCGTCACCCGGCAGACCCGGATGAACTGTTAGCGCTCTGGGCAGCCATGAAGCGCTCTGCCACCCTGACCATCCAGCAGCAAGGCGGGACCATCACGCACCAGCACGGTGTCGGCGTGGACCTTGCCCCGTACCTGCCGGTTGAAAAGGGAGCTCTTGGCATGGAAGCGCTACGCTCTGTCTGCAAGTCATTTGACCCGGATGGGTTGATGAATCCGGGAAAATTATTCTAAAACCTGCACCCCCAACATCTCTCCCATCTGGAGAGGGGTACGGTTGATGGCTTTTAGAGGAGAGCAATTATGGATTGGATAAAAGGTTGGCGTGACCGGGCCTGGTCGGATCTTAGTCAGGTATGGGATGTGATCATCATTGGCGGCGGCATCACCGGCGCGGGGATCCTGCGCCAGTGTGTGCACGCCGGGCTGAAGGTGGTGCTGGTCGATGCGGACGATTTCGCCTCGGGTACATCTTCAAGATCGTCGAAACTTGTCCACGGTGGGATGCGCTACCTGAAGAATGCCCAGTTGCGGGTCACGCTCGAATCCGTCACCGAGCGCGAGTACCTTCTCAAACAAGGCCGCGGGCTGGTCAATCGCCTGGGCTTTCTCTACCCCTGCCTGGATGGCGACCACATGCCGGGTTGGGTTTTTGGGGCCGGGCTGATTGTCTATGACTTGATGGCACGCCAGTGGTCGCACCGCTCGTATGACGTGGAAGATATGCGTGAACTCTGCCCTCTGATAACCACGTCTGCCATGCGCGGCGGTTTCCGATTTTTTGACGCCCAGACCGACGACGCCCGGCTCGTCTTACGTCTGATTCGCGAATCGGTGTCAGGTGGCGGACTGGCGTTGAACTATGCGCGGGTTGAATCGCTGCTCAAGACAAATATCGGGCAGGTGTGCGGCGTCATCCTGCGCGACGCCTCTGGAGAGTCAGACCGGCAGGTCGAAGTCGAAGGCCGGGTGGTGATCAACGCCACCGGGGCTTGGGCGGACAAATTGCGCGGGGATATCGGTAAAGCTCCCCGCCTGCGCCCGCTGCGCGGCAGTCATTTGGTTTTCCCATTCCAGCGCTTCCCGTTGACGCGCGCCATCACCTTCCTGCACCCTCAGGATGGACGTCCGGTCTTTGTCCTGCCATGGGAGGGTGCGGTCATTTTTGGCACCACCGACGTGGACCAGGGACAGAACCTGGTTACTGACCCGTCCATCAGCAATGCCGAGGCTGCATACCTGCTGGATGGCCTGAAGGCGGTTTTCCCAGCGCTGGAACTGACCTTCACTGATGTGATTGCCACCTTCTCGGGCATCCGCCCGGTGGTGAATACCGGCAAAGCCAACCCTTCGAAGGAATCGCGCGAGCACGTACTCTGGGATGAGAACGGCTTGCTGACCGTCAGCGGCGGCAAGCTAACCACCTTCCGTATCATGGCGCGCGACGCCCTGAAAGCTGTCCGCCGCCACCTCGGGCACATCCCCTACGACCCGGACGTTCCTGTGCTCGACCCTCTCCCACCGGAAGCCGAAGCACTTCTTGCCAACACACACCTGCCTCCCAGCCAGTGCTTGCGCTTGATAGCGCGTTACGGCGTGAACGCCTCCACGTCCTTTTGTGCGAAGGGCGAAGATATGGAAGCCATCCCCAGTACAAATTACGTTTGGTCGGAACTACGCCAGGCGGCGCATGGAGAGGGCGTTGTCCACCTTGACGACCTGCTTCTGCGCCGTGTCCGCCTGGGGCTGCTGCTGCCCAATGGCGGGCAGGACCACATGGCTCGCATCCGCCTCCTCACCCAGCCCGACCTCGGCTGGGACGATACCCGCTGGCGGAAAGAAGTCGAAGCCTATCAGGATCTCTTGAAAAAATCATATCGGCTATAATTTGGAGACCACGGTTTTCCTGTTCTTGTGGTGCCATGGATAAAATGCTTCTCCTTGGTATGTGGCATTATCTGCTACCCGTGCCGCCGCTGATTTGGCACGGTGAGGTGGAACGCAGTGCTGAAGGCGGCAACCGCGCTATTAAGTTCATGAGTCAGGATCACCATCGCATTCGTGACCTGGTGGTGCGCGAATTGCCGCGCTATGGCCGGCCGATCCCACCTCTGTGGATCGCCGAACAATTCGACCTGCCACTCGAACGGGTGACCGCCATCCTCGATGAGTTGGAGCAAGGCATGACCTTCTTATTCCGGAACCCGCTGGGGGAGGTGGTTTGGGCCTACCCGGTGACGGTGGATACAACCCCGCACCAGGTCACGTTCAGTTCGGGAGAAGAACTCTACGCAGCCTGAGCGGTCGACGCGATTGCGACGCCCTTCGTGCAAGGGCAGCTCCGCCAGGAATACCTGACCTTCTCCATCCAGACTTCTTGCGTCCATTGCGGTCAACCGATTCATATCCAGATAGACAGCGACTTGCATTACAAAATGGCCGAGACAGAGGCCGATCCACTTGTCTTTGTTCCAATGGTTAACTTCGCCCGGCTGGAAGACCCAAGCATCATCGATGCCTTCTGACGGAATTCAGTTTTCTTCTGGTCAGAAGAACATGCCAAGGAATATCGGAAAGCCCATAGCAGACTGCGCGGCACCTATTTCACTCTGGAGCAGTGTGCATATATGGTTCGACCTACGCAGGGAGCGATATTTGGCTTCCCGCGCAAAATGGCGAAGTAATTTCGCAATCATAAGGAGAAGTCATGCCTGAAAATCTGCTTGCCATCGACAATGGCACACAATCTGTGCGTGCCCTCGTGTTTGACCCGCGCGGAAATTTGCTTTACAAGTCCCGGACCACCATCGAGCCATACTACTCCACCGCCCCCGGTTTGGCCGAGCAAGACCCCGAAGTCTTCTGGAAGGCTGTCTGCGAAGCCTGCCAGGGATTGTGGGCGCAGGGTGTGGACAAGTCCGCCATCGCTGCTGTGGCGCTGACGACCCAGCGCAGCACTCTCATCAACGTCGATAAAGAGGGCAAACCGTTGCGCCCAGCTATTCACTGGCTCGACCAGCGCCGCACTGAGGGGCTGAAGCCGCTCAGCGGCCTATGGGGCATGGCCTTCAAACTTACCGGGGCTTCAGAGACAGTGGCCTATCTCCAGGCGGAGGCTGAGGCCAACTGGCTGCGCACGAACCAGCCTGAAATCTGGAAGGCCACGCACAAGTATCTGTTCCTCTCCGGTTACCTGACGTATCGGCTGGTCGGCAAATTCGTGGACTCGGTCGGCTGTCAGGTCGGGTACATCCCGTTCGATTACAAGAAGCAGGACTGGGAAGCCTCCTGGGGCTGGAAATGGCAGGCCGTACCGATGGACAAAGCACTCCTGCCTGACCTCGTGCCGGTTGCGTCCATATTAGGTGAGATCACACCCGGGGCGTCTGCCGCCACCGGCTTACCGGCGGGACTGCCGCTCATCGCTGCTGCCGCTGACAAGGCCACCGAGGTGCTCGGCGCAGGATGTCTGGAATCGCATATCGGCTGCCTAAGTTATGGTACGACCGCCACCATCAATACCACTCACAAGAAGTACATCGAAGTTATCCCGCTCATCCCGCCCTATCCGGCGGCTGTGCCCGGAGAGTATAGTTTTGAGATCCAGATCTACCGCGGCTACTGGATGGTAACCTGGTTCAAGCAGGAATTCGGCTTGCGTGAGCAGAGGCTGGCCGAAACGCAGGGCATCGAACCTGAAGCGCTCTTCGATGACCTGGTGCGATCCGTTCCGCCCGGCTCGGAGGGTCTTGTGCTCCAGCCATACTGGTCGCCGGGCCTGGTTTTCCCCGGCCCGGAGGCGCGCGGGGCCATCATTGGCTTCAGCGACGTGACCACCCGTGCCCACATCTACCGCGCCATCCTGGAAGGATTGGCCTATGCCCTGCGTGAGGGAGCCGAGCGAACTGCCAAACGCTCCGGCGTGCCCATTACTGAATTGCGCGTGGCGGGCGGTGGGAGTCAATCCGAGGCTGCCATGCAATTAACTGCGGATGTGTTCGGATTGCCGGCTTCCCGTCCGCACTTGTATGAGGCGTCGGGTCTCGGTGCGGCCATGGATGCGGCAGTGGGAATCGGAGTCCACCCCGATTTTACGACCGCCATTCTGACGATGACGCGTATTCGTGACACATTCGAGCCGGATGCCAAAGTCCATGAGTACTATGATGAGTTGTATTACGGTGTGTATAAGCAGATGTATAAACGGCTCCAGCCTTTATATCAAGTGATGAGAAAGAAGAAGTAAGTGGGGGTTGTTGAGAAATTGTTTAGGCTTCAGGGGAGAATACAAATCGCCCGGACAGTCTGTCTGGGCGATTTGACAACGTGGGATGGCTATTAGTCTGCCGGAGCGCTTTCCACCTTTTTTTTGAAGGAATTGATTAACACAACAGATCCGATGATTATCATCGCTGACAGAACTATATGCCAGTTGAGAGATTCCTGCGCCAGCCAATTGCCCAGCAGGATGGCGACCAAAGGGTTGACGTACGCATAGGTGGAGACTAGTGAGATTGGTGCGTTGCGCAGGAGCCAGGTATAGGCTACGAATCCTACCAATGTCCCAAAAAGGATCAGGTACAACAACCCCAGCAAGGAAAGCTGTGAAATAGCTGTGATGTTGAATGTCTTCCATTCGCCGCTGACCAGGCTGGCGAGGTACAAACCAGCGCTCCCAGCTAGCATCTCGACACCAGTCCCCAGCAGGGGGGAGCGGGGCAGGTCGGCATCCCGGCTGTAAATTGAGCCTATCGACCAGAACAGTGCGGCCAGCATAAGAATACCCAGTCCAACCAGGTCATAACGAGGATGTCCGCCAAACAGGCTGTCTGGTCCGACCAGCAGGAGGATGCCTCCAAAGCCGGCAAGCAGTCCAACGACCACCTGCCAGTAGGGCCATTTACGGGCCAAGGCTGCATCAAAGATCACCATCCAGATGGGTGCGGTGCCGATGACGAGTGCGGCCACACCTGAATCCACGCGCTGTTCCGCCCAGGAGACCAGCCCGTTTCCTCCCAGAAGGAGGAAAAGCCCGACAATCGAACCCGCGATCCATTGCTTGCGGGTCGGGGCGGGGTCGCCTGCTAGTCGTCTCCAAATCAGCAGGAGGATGCCGGGGATCAGGTAGCGCGTTCCAGCCATGATGAACGGCGGAATCGTTTGTACGGCGAAACGGATCGCCAGGTAGGTTGAACCCCAGATCAGGTAGATTGCCAGCATGGCGGCTGCAATGCGGATTTTCATAAAATGAAGATTCCTTTCTATAATAATTGGACATTTCTAGTGCCATTTCATGCTGGTATCAACCCGGAAGTTGCTATAGGGAAATGGTAAAGTCATAACAATTTCTGATATAAGCCAAAACTCGGCATGCGGGATGGTTCCTCACGCCGGATGCGGGAAGGCGTGGTGACTATTTCTGGGACAAGGTTATTGCGAGTGAAATTCTTGGAAAAGACTGAAGGAATCTGGCAGCGCATTCACTCCATTCTCATTCATTCCCTTTAAAACCATAATCGGAATTGCCAGATTCTTGTTGCCCTGCGGTTTCTTATCCAATGTTAGCACTTCTTCTTTCATTGTGCTTGTGATGGCCCATATATATTAACTGCGATGTTGAAAGGAGGTTAGCGAGAGAATTCGGAGAGAAATGCTTAATGGATGATACGAAAGGCATCCATATATGCCTGTAGATCATCCCAAACTTGTGTGGACTGGCCTGTTCCAGGGACATACTGCACTTCAACAATATAATAGCGCTCTGAACTCTCCGCAAACAATGCCCATCTCTGTAAAGTCAAGTCAGCCTTACGATCACCTACACGTACCCCTTTTAGTTCCCAGGAAACCTGCTCAAAGACATACTGGCTGTTAGGGTTGGCAATAAGCTCATTAACACCGCCCTGATGAAGGCTACCCCAGGCCAGTGCCAGCCCATAGAGGCCGAAATCATTTCCGACGACTGCCTTGGAAAGCGCCAACGTAGTGATCCGGCTATAGAATGCGATCGTATCATCTTCCAATTTGGTAGGATCCACTGTAACACCATTCTCGGTGGATCCTTCGATGAACTGTACCATAACCGGATCCGTGTAGTGGAGCTGTCGAATCGGCTGGTCATCCCATGCATCCTTTATCCAGGTGTAGAAGAGGATAAGAGGTGATAAGTTCGTGCCCTGTTCAAGGAACAGGTCCTGGTATGTCATTTGTCCGCCGTCATTCCAACCTGATACGGGCTGGGCCATCACAAACCCTAGATCTTGGAACACCAGGTACTTTGATGGATCGAGTTTTGCAGCTTCATTTGAACTGATGGTGATCTTGTAAGTGTCCACCGTCAATGGTTGATCGCTCTTGGGGGCTGCGATGGCGATCTGGTGAGCTTCCCGTTCGATCTTGTAGATGGTAGTAATACCGCCAATCAACGCCCCGGAAAGACCTCCGCAGACTGTCAGGATCGTGCCAACCAGCCCAATGATTGCCGCCCGCCTTGTGGATTTCTGCCGCTTTTTTTCACTTTCCATCTATTCCACTCCTTACCTTAATTACTATTTCTGAATCATTCTGAATTGATCTATATACGATTGCAGATCGTCCCATACTTGAAGGGGCTGGCCTCTCTGGGGTGTGTATCTGATCTCAATTGTATAAAATGCGTTGTCGGCTTCGGCAAAAAGGAGCCAGTTATCGATGGTCATTGTCGTTGGTTCCCCAGCAACGCGAATACCTTCGTAAGTACTCGATGTTTGAACAATGGCAAAATGACTGTCTGTCCGCGCAATGACCCGGTTGACCCGCCCAACAGAATGGCGTGTCATCAGTAAGACCATATCAGGTAGTGTGCGGATCCCTAATTTCTGGACTTCGCCCTTTTCGAATATATTGAGGATCATCTCGCTGTAATAAGGCAATTTCCAAGGTGGAGGCCCATAGAGCTTTTCGCTCATGTTCAGCATTTCTTCAGGGATGATATGGCCATTGACCGTTGTCTCTCGATCTGATTCGATCTCAAGCGGCTCTCCATAACGGATGCGGAAAACGGGCTGGTCGCAGACTGCCAGACAGGTTACGTTTTCCTCGGACAACTGTTCCTGGACGGTCATTTCTTCCAAGTCATCCCATTCGGGGAGAGGCCTGTGTAGAATAAAAGCCTTTTCCAGATTTGCATAATATACGGCGGGATCCAGGGCAGCCGCTTCCTTACGGGTGATAAAGATGGTGCCCGTGTCAACGCTTAATGTTTCTCCTCCCCCTGATGCGGGGAGAGCAACCTGTTGATTCTGCCGCTGAACCTGGTAGACAGCAACCGCGCTGGTCACAAGCGCACCGCCAATCCCCCCACAGGTTGTTAAAATCGTTCCGATCAGACCGATAAGGGCTGTTTGAAAGGCTGTGGATTTATGCTCTTCTGCCATACACGCCTCCGACTGTTACTCACCTTGGGAAACCATACCATACATTCGCAAAGATTGTCAATTTTGGAAGAGAAGGGAAATGCCTTCACATCCTGGTGTTCATTTAAAAATCCCGTTCAGGGACTCAAATCCTGCCTTCTTCACGCTATTATTATTGATATCCATCCCCCCATCCCTGCAACGCGACAAATGGCAGCGCTGGGGTCTGGTCTCCGTGGCGCCCCGTATTCCATGTCAGCACCAGTTCCTTCTTGGCGCGCGTAATGCCCACGTACAGCAGCCGCAGGCGTTCACGCACGTAATCCAGCCGGGCAGATTGAGTGGCTGCGCCCTCTGCGTAGAACTCGTACTCGCTGGTCGAAAGGGCAGCTTCCAATTGCGCCAGCGTCTCTGCCTCCAGGTTCAGGCCAGCGTGCACAAACCACTTCTCCGGGATGTAGCGGTCGTTCGGCTGGCCGGACGGGAAGTCGTAGTTGTTGACCGACATCAGATAGACCCGCTCCCACTCCAAGCCCTTGGCCTTGTGCATGGTCGTCACTACCACCTTGCCGGCGTGGTGCGACGGGTCAAAGCCCGAGTCATCCTCGCTGAAGCCCAGGAAGCGGCGTTCGTTGCGGGCGATCAGGGTGAGTTCCCCTGTCAGTTCGGGCAGTCGCCAGTCGCGGTGATCGTCGCTGACCTGGCGCAGCACCAGTGCCAGCTTGTGCGCCAGGGCCAGGTCGTTGGGGGCGGTGAACAGGTCTTGCGACAGGGTGAGGATCATCTGGTCAATCGGGAGCAAGGTGGTCCCCTGCCAGCGGCGGACGACGCCCCGGAACTCTTCCAACTCTGCGATTTCCTCGGGGGAGGCGCCTTCGGACCCCAAACCTGCCAACCAATCCCGGTCTGTCCTCGGGCTGACAAAGGTCTCCACCTCGCTGCATTTACGGATCAATTCGGCGATCTGACGCTGGAAGTCGTCGTTTGAATCTTCATCCTCCCCGCGCCGCCAGGCCAGGTAGGCTTTCGCCAACCGCGTGGCGGACTGTGGGTCAGCCAACGCGCTGACGATTTCGCCCAGACGCTCGGCTGCCAGGCGGGTGGAGGAGGTGCTACCGAGCAATTCCACGAAGTCAATATTACGTTGCTTGAGCGCCTGAATGACTTCCACACCGCGTTGGTTGCGCGGCACCAGCACTGCCACAGTCGAGTCCATGTGCTCCGGAAGCCACCGCTCAATGGACTTGACCACCGCTTCGACCTCCTCCTCGGGCGTGTATTTCCTACCGATGAGTTTGACCCCTTGCGGATCATCGGACGGATTTGGTTGCGGGTCTCCCTCAGGCGCGGGCTGGATGTACGGGACGGTCAGCGCATCCCGCACGGCCAGTTCAGGATGTTCGCCATTCACCCACTTGATCAACTGGTTCGCCAGCGCAATGATGCTTGGTTGGCAGCGGCCCGAGTCGGGTAGTTCCCTGTATTGGTCGGCTTCTGCGTGGATGAAGTCTAGCAGGTGCTGTGGGGAGGCGGTGGTGAAGGTCTCGAAAATGGCTTGGTTGGGGTCGCCGACACGCACCCAATTCCCGCTTTCTCCGGCGAGGAGCCGCAGGATTTGCTCCTGGAGCAGGCTGGAATCCTGGGCCTCGTCTTCGAGGATATACGGCCAGCGGTAGCGCAGGCGTTCGAGAAACTCGGTGTCGTTCTCCAGCAGGTCAATTGCCAGGCGGATCAGATCATCGAAGTCCACCGCCCCGCGATAGGTCAGGGCGCGTTGATAATCGGTATAAATCGCCAGCCCCATCCCGGCTAACGGTAACGGAGCAGGTTTCCAGCCTTGCCCTGAGCCTGTCGAAAAGTCCAGCAAGTGGCGCAATTTCTCCGGGGTCAGGCGGTTATCCTTGGCGGAACGGATGAAAGCGAGGGCAATGCCAGTCGCCAGGTCCGGCAACTGCTGGCGGCGCACCCACTCGCGTCTGCCCTCGTCCATGTCCGCCAGGAGATAATCGTCCAGTTCGCTGGGATGGGCCTGCAGCCAGGCCGCCGCGGCTTCCTTGCGGATGAAATCAGCCTCACGCTCGTCGAGGATGGCGAAGCGCTCCTCCAGCCCGACCGCGGCAGGTTTCTCGCGCACGATATCGTGCGCCAGTCCGTGCAGGGTGCGGACGCGGTAGCCAAAGGGCATCGGCAGCCCTAGAAACTCTTTGATGCGGCTGGAGAAGTTATCCACCGCCGAGTTGACCAGGGTGACGATCAGTACTTCCTGCTCGTCGGCCAGCGCGCCAGAGCGGATGAGCTGCGCAGCCAAAGCGGAGAGGGTGTGCGTCTTGCCAGAGCCAGGCACGGCGGAAATACCCATTTTCCCACCCTTGTAGGCGAGGATCTGGGATTGGGCGGGGCGGGGGGTGAAGTCAGTCATCGGTTGGGAACCAGCGAGGGGAGGCGGTTCTTCGATATGATTTTCAGGCCAGGAAAAAAGTTTTGACCAGGTATATAATCCCCACCGTGAACCCGATCGTGACCACGACCCAGCGCAGGGTGGCGGGTTTGATCTTGCTGGCCAGTTTTCCGCCGATGGCGCCGCCCAGCAGAGCACCGACAGCCATGACCAGGGCCACGCTCCAGACAACCTTGCCCGAAAAGACGAAGAACAGTGCCGCGGTGATGTTGGCGGCAAAGGCAATACCCTGTTTAAGGGCATTCAAGCGTGTCAGGGAATCGTTCAATACCAGTCCCAGGACGGCCAGCACGATCACGCTCAAGCCGGCGCCGAAATAACCGCCATAGATGGCTGCCAGAAAAATCGGGAAGAAAGCCCATGCTTCTGACAGGGCTTTGGTATTGCCTTGTTCCAGGCGACGGGTCAACCATGCACGCACAGGGTTCTGGACAGCCAGCAAGGAGGATGCCAGCAGGATGAGGAATGGCACCAGTTGGGTGAAGAGTTTTTCACCGGTTTGCAGGAGCAGGATGCCTCCTATCAGCCCGCCAAGCGCTCCAGCAGAGATGAGGCTCCACAGCCGTTTTTTCTGATCTTTCAGGTCTTTTGACTGGGCCAGAGTCCCACCCAAATAACCTGGGCAGAGGGCCACTGTATTGGTGACATTGGCCGAGACAGCTGGAAGACCGATCGCCATCAGGATGGGGAAGGTGATCAGTGTTCCGCCGCCCGCCAGGGCGTTGATGAGGCCCGCCATGACTGCGGCCAAGCCAGCGAGGATGTAGCTGATAAGGTTCATTTTTTATCTTGTGTGAACTTTTTCATAAATAGAGTAATTACCGCATCTGCCAAACCAGGAAATAGGAAAGCGATTACAACCAGAATTTTCCAACTGGTCGGTATGATGACGCGCCGGCGCGGATGGTGGATGAGACGGGCGATCTGTTCGGCCACGTAAGATACCGGCATCAGTCCCGGCACGTGCGGCGCATCGGGTTGTCCTTCAGCGATGGCCTTGAGGTCCGGGGAGATTTCCGTCGGCACATAGCCCGGGCAAAATGCCGAAATAGAAATGCCAGAGCCGCGCAATTCCCGGCGCAGGGCGTCCGAAAAACCGTTTACGCCAAATTTGGTGGCGCTGTAAATGGTCGAACCGGGTGTGGCGATTAACCCCGCTATGGATGCCACATTGATGATATGCCCTGATTTCTGCCGGAGCATCACCGGTAGAACAACCTGGGTGCATTCAATGACGGCGGTTAGGTTGATGTGGATCTCGTTTTGTATCCTTTCCGGTTTGGTACGAATCAGCAGTCTGTCATGTCCTATCCCAGCGTTGTTGAGCAGCACGTCAATACGTCCCCACCGGTCGAGCGTGGCTTCTACCATGCGCTGGATATCGTCGCGGTTGCGCACATCGGTTTGCACCACAAGGGCTTCCCCACCCAGAGATTCGACCTCGGCAGCTACCTGTTCGAGCCTGTCCAGCCTGCGGGCTGCCAGCGTCAGGTGCATGCCGTCACGCGCCAAACGCCGTGCAGCCGCCGCTCCAATTCCGCTGGATGCGCCGGTAATAATGACAACTTTTCCTTTGCCAGGATCTCTCATGCCAGCATCCTCCTCATTGCGCCATACGCAGGTTATGCTTCAAGTGCGACCTAAGTATGGAGACTTATTTCTGGAAATAGTTCTGGTATAAGTCCTCCCGCACGTAAAGCAGCCCCAAGTCGTTGCGATAGACTAAATGGTAACCGCTGATTGTTTCATTCTCAGCGTCACGGTAAAACTGCTGGTTGCGGGTAAAAACCTCTGGGTCAATGCCAGTTACATCTGGATTTAGATAATCGCGGATGCGTTGTTCAAGTAGCAATAATATTTCAAAATTGTTTTCTTGAATGTAACTATATTCCAACAAATCATATGAGGTCTGTATTGTCCAACCAGTTGTTTCCGGTACATATAATCGATAATCGTAGTAGACATTAAAAGACCTAATAGGTAATGGTGAAAGAGCATTTAGGATTTGATCATAGAACTGGATGCGGGGATTATTATCCGCCCGATGCAAGCTCGTATTAAGAAACTGAACATCCTGTTTTACAAATAACACTACCTGAATTAATACTACCAACAAGATAAAAAAGTGAGTAATTTTTGCAGTTAGCTTGACGAAACCGGACTTGAAAGCGGCTCTATTTAGGAACCACTTTTCGGGTAATAGGACGACTAAACTGGACAAGAGTGGCAGTGCCACAGGTAACCAGTATTGAAACTTGAAATGTGTTACGAAAAGCACCAGGACAGTGATCGGGAAAAACCAGGCCAGTATTAAACCATGCAGCAGGCGTTGTGGTCCGCGCCACGCTCCCCAAATCGCTGCTCCTAGGGCAACAAGCAAGAAAATTGCCTCACCGTAAGATTCCCGCATGAGCGGCCAGGCTGCTGCCAGTCCCTTTTCATAAACGACGCCGTATCCTTCTGAAAGCATGAAGACTTGCCTGTGAAATATATTTCCATAAGCTGTTCGTGCCCAGTGTGAGAGTAAGAAGGGATTGGCGATCAGGAAGGCCAATGCCATTACGAATAGAAAAGCAATTGCCATCCCGATAAGTTTCTTCCAGGACGCTTTTTTAAGTAATAGCCCGAGTACAAGTGTCAACCCTACTGCTAGGAAGAAATATACTCCCACCAATTTTATTGCAGTTGCGATGCCGGCTGTTGCTGCGGCAAAAAGGAAGTTCCGACCGAAACGCATATTATCACGTTTGAGAAAGAATATAGTTAGCACTACGAATAAAAATGTAATTCCATCTGGGTGCCACCACAGATTGTTTTGAACCACAACGGGCACGCAAAGCAGTATAGCAAACAACACCATTGAACGGTATGTTCGAAAACCATCCTGCATATAGACTAGCAACAACAAGGCTATCAACATGGGCAGTACACTGACTAATTGGCGCAGGATGAGCATGATAAGAGAAATGTTTGTTATATATCCCATCCACTGTAATGGCAGTAAGAGCGCAGCGGAAAGACCGAAGTATGGAAAACCATAATAATAGTAATCGTAAAACACAAAGGATCTGAGCGCTTGATTGATGCTTTCCGCCGGGGCGATCATGTGGAATACATATAGAAAAATAGATTCGTCTGGCTGGAACATTTGAACCATTGCCAGATTTTTAGACGCGACCGAATTTGGCCATGAAAATAAAGCGAAAACGATCAATGCCATGAACAAAAGAAGAATAAAAATACGTTTTTGTTGGGATGTCATAATGCTATCAGCTCTTCATTATGTCCACATTTTCGCTGTCCTCGTTGGCCAACTGTCAAGTATATTATTTACAGAGTAACGTCATGTCCAGGTTTGCTGGACTTCTCTATCTTTGCCCAGGTATCCTTGAGCGTGACGGTGCGGTTGAAGACCAGATTGCCGGGGGTAGAGTCAAGGTCCACGCAGAAATAGCCGGTGCGCTCAAACTGGAATTTATCGCCGGGTTTCGCCTCAGCCAGGGATGGCTCGAGAAAAACATTGGTCAGCACTTCGAGCGAGTTCGGGTTGATGATTGCATTGACGTCTTCCCCAATATCCGGGTTCTCGACAGTGAACAGTTGCTCGTATAGGTGGACTTCCGCCTTCACGGCATGTTCCGCTGAAACCCAGTGGATGGTGGATTTTACTTTTCGGCCGTCGGGCGCGTCGCCGCCGCGTGTGGCCGGGTCGTAGGTGCAATGAACCTCGACCACCGCACCTGTGACCGGGTCGAGCAAAACGCCGGTGCATTTGATCAGATAGGCGTACCGCAGCCGTACCTCGTTACCAGGGTAAAGGCGATGGTATTTGGGCGGCGGCGTCTCACGGAAATCGTCCTGTTCGATGTACAAAACCTTGGAGAAGGGTACCTTGCGCCTCCCAGCGGTCTCGTCTTCTGGATTGTTGATGGCGCTCATTTCTTCAACCTGGTCAGTGGGGTAATTATCAATGACCAGTTTCAGCGGGTGCAGGACGGCCATGCGGCGCAGGGAGCGCTTGTTCAGGTCGTCACGGATGCAGGCTTCCAGTTGCGCCATGTCCACCCAGCTGTCGTTATTCGTCTCTCCGACTGCAGCGATGAATGTCTGGATGGCTTCGGGGGTCACACCGCGCCGGCGCAGGCCGCGCAGGGTGGTAAGACGCGGATCGTCCCAGCCGGTCACAATGCCGTTCTCAACCAGCTTGCGCAATTTGCGTTTGGACATCATGGCGTAGGTCAGGTTGAGACGCGAAAACTCGATCTGGCGTGTCTTGAACTCACCCAGTTGCTCCAGGAACCACTCGTATAATGGGCGATGGATGATGTATTCGTTTGAGCAGAGCGAGTGGGTGATGCCTTCCATCGAATCGTTTTGGCCGTGCGACCAGTCATACATCGGGTAAATGCACCACTTATCGCCGGTGCGGTGGTGTGTGGCGTGCATGATGCGATACATGACCGGGTCACGCATGACGATATTGGGATGGGCCATATCGATCCTGGCGCGCAGGACGCGGCTGCCTTCAGGGAACTTGCCATTCTTCATGCGTTCCAGTAGATCAAGGTTTTCTGCGACCGGACGATTCCGGTAGGGGGATTCCGTGCCGGGTTTTAAAGCCGATTCGGTCTGACTCCACTTTGTGCCGCGCGGCAGGGTGCCGCGGCTAGCGCTCATTTCCTCGGGCGTCTGGTCGTCCACGTAGGCTAGACCTTTTGTGACAAGGCGGATGGCCCATTCGTACAACCTGTCGAAATAATCCGATGCAAATGTCACTTTGACCCACAGGATGCCCAGCCAGCGTGCGTCGTCTTCGATGGCTTCAACAAACTCGGTCTCTTCCTTAGTTGGGTTGGTGTCGTCAAAGCGCAGGATCAACTCGCCGCCGAACTCTTTGGCAGTGTTATAGTCGATCAGGAATGCTTTGACATGCCCGATGTGCAGGTATCCATTCGGTTCAGGTGGGAGGCGAGTGCGGACGTAGTTAAAACGGCCCGTTTTCAGGTCCTCGGCGACCGCTTCGAGGATGAAGTTGGTTGACTTATTGGGGAGCTCAGGTGTGTCCATAATCCGGTCCTTTTCGGTATAATTCCATCGTGAAGCTTGTAAGGCTGTTATTATAACAAAATGAAAGGAGAGTTCAGATTGAATATGGAGAAATATGGGAATTTTCTGGGTACATATTTCAGTAAAGATATTGTCCTGCGCCTGACGGTTGTGGCGAAGATTCTTTCCTGGGTGGTAGTGGGGGTTTATTCGCTTGAATGGCTGGTCCAGGCGCTGGCAATGATTCTGCAACTCGCACGCGGGTTTTGGACGGGTATGGGGTTTACGGATATCGCCCAAAGCATCCTATACTTGTTCGAGCAGCCTTTACGCGGGGTGGTCTATTTTGTCGTCTTACAAGGTTTGGCCCAGGCGTTGCTGATGTTCATGGACATGGAAGACAACACCCGCCGGGCGGCGCGGGAAATTGAACAGAAATAATGGTTGCCTGAAGAAAAAAATACTGTATAATAGCGGCGATATGAACGCCGGAGCTGCTTCGCTTTTCTATTATTCCCAACCTTAAACGCCGTTGCGGGTGGGAGGGACGCGCCTGCTACGGCAGGCGCGTTTTTTGTTTCCTGAATATCGAATTACGAACAACCAATCACGAATACCTTTTTCATGGAGTAAATCATGTCCACATTGTCCATAGACGACCAGGTTGTCCTTTTGATGCAAGGTACCGAATATGGTGACGAAGAGCTGAAAAAGAACATGGCCAATGAACTACGCCAGCGACTTATCGAGGCTAAGAAAGAACATCGCCCGCTGCGCGTCTATTGCGGCTTCGACCCGCGCACATCGGACCTGCACCTCGGTCACAGCGTGCCGATGCGCAAACTGCGCCAGTTCCAGGAACTCGGACACGAGGTCACGTTTGTGGTCGGTTCGTTCACTTCGTTGATTGGTGACCCGTCCGACAAGGATAAGCTCCGACCGCGCCTGACCCAATTGGAGGTCGAGAACAATGCGCGCACGTATGCTGAACAGGCTTATAAGATCCTCGACCGCAACAAGACCAAGATCCGCTTTAACTCCGAGTGGCTGTCTGAGTTGACCTTTGCTGAATTGATCGAACTGGCTTCTAATTTCACCATCCAGCAGTTCATCACCCGCGAGAACTTTCGCAGGCGCTGGGATAATGGCGACCCGATCTACCTGCACGAGACCTTCTACGCCATCATGCAGGGTTACGATGCCCATGCGCTGAAGACCGACATCCAGGTGGGCGGCACCGACCAGCTTTTCAACATCGTCACCGCGGCTCGCAAGATCATGACCTCCCTGGGGGACAAACCCAACATTGCCATCATTCTGGGAATCCTGCCTGGTACCGACGGCGAACTCAAGATGAGCAAGTCGCTGGGTAACCATATCCAGCTTCTTTCGACGCCGGAGGATATGTACGGGAAAGTCATGTCTGTGCCGGACAAAGCCATGGGATCGTTCATGCGCCTCGTCACACGCTGGACTCCCGACCGGATTGCGGGGATCGAAGCCAGCCTCAAGGCTCGAACGCTACATCCGCGGGATGCCAAGATGTCGCTGGCGCGAGAGATTGTAACCATCTTCCACGATGACGCCATTGCCCTGGCTGCCGAGGAGGCTTTCAAGAAAGTCTTCCAGCTGAAGGAATTACCCGACGAAATGCCGGAGTTTGCCCTCCAGCCCGGTCAGACCGTGCTGGATGTGCTTGCGGCGGCCGATCTGGTGGCGAGTAAATCCGATGGTCGGCGCATGATCGAGCAAAAAGGCGTTAAGTTGGATGGGGAAATACTGGAGAAATTCGACGCAGTCTTCCCACATCCAGGGGTGTTGCAGGTGGGTAAGCGGCGGTTTGTGAGAGTGAAGTAAATGAAACGTCCCGCAGGTTTTTCTCAAGTGCTAGAGTGGTGAAAATCATCCTGCGGGACAATGATAGGAAGGAAATAAAAAACCGGGTTTCTTTTGGAAGCCCGGTTTGATTTTATGGATTGATAGCTGCTTCGAGCAGTGTCAGATCGATGATGCCAGCTCCGTCTGGATTGTTTTCTTCCAGCAGCACCACCACTGCCAGCGGTGCCCCCTGCCAGTCAGGCAGTGTCCCACCCAGCGACCATGAGAAGGCTTGGTTTGCCTGGGTTACCTGTGTATTCCATTGCCAGAAGGGTTGACCGCTGACAATTAACGCCTGGGCGGTATCCGCCGCACTAGCGGATGGGAAGACCATCACCGGTGCACTGAGTGCAGACAGGATGACCCAGCCCTGCGTGGGGGTATACACGGCCATTGGCAGGCGGGGCGCGGGCCGCACTCCGTTGCTGCTCAATGTGGCTGCCGCGAGCGCCATCTGCAGTGGGGTGACGCGTAATGCGCTCCCTGGCGTGGAGGCGGCTGCCACTGGCAAACTCAATTCCGGTGTGGTGTAGAAACCCAGGTCAGAATACAACTGTTCCGCAATACTCTGCGATGGTCCCAGGTTATACCCGGCAGCCTGGAAGAACGGCTGCAAGGTATCCCCGGGCGGGTATAGGCCCTGCGCAGCCCGGTCCAGGAGCGGGGAATTGGGGTTCTGGAGCAGGATGGAGGCTTGCGTATCCAGCTGGTTCGGGTTAAAGGTTGGGTGCGACGCCATTACTAGGATTTCACCACTGGAGGCGTTGATTAAGACGATTGCACCTGTTTGGTCTCCGAGCAATTCATCTGCCTGGCGCTGCAACTCCAAATCCAGACTCAGGCGCACATCTAGTCCTGGCGGCGGTTGACCATATACGATGTGATCCCACCAGATGCTGCTGGCGGGATTTCCTTGCAGGCCTCGCAGATAAAGGTCGAGGCTGGCTTCCAGCCCGGATTGGCCATAGACGGGATTCGTATAGCCGGTTACAGGAGCCAGCGCCGGATAGAGATATGTGCGCAGGTAATCTCCTGAATCGCCTATGGTGAGATTGATTGGCGTTTCGTGCCGGTCGAGCAGGCTGCCGCGCTTGACGTAGCGATCGGCGATGGAGCGGCGGGCATTGTCGGTACGTTCGAGAATGTATGGACTGCGCCAGGCGGCCCACCAGGCGTTCATGGCAGCCAGGGCGAAAAGGCCGAGACCGATCAACCCGGCCAGGATCAGGTAGGGCTGAGGCTTCAGGAGTGGCGCAGGATCCTCTTCGGGTTGGCTGGAGATGAGTAAAAGGATGAGAAGTGCGAGGAAGGAAGTCAGCAGGGATGAGCCGCCGTAAGAGACAAAGGGCAGCGTCACTCCCGTCAGCGGCAGGAGGCGAATATTGCCACCAATAATAAGAATGGACTGTGCGCCCAAGTAAGCCGTCAGCCCGGCGGCCAGGATCCGACGGAAGTTGTCTGGGGCGCGCATGGCGGTCCGAATGCCGCGGGCGGCGAATAAGCCGATCAGGGCCAGCAGGCCCAGAGTTCCGACCAGCCCTGTTTCCTCGGCAATGGCAGTGAAGACGAAGTCCGACATTGCCACCGGCACCAGTCCGGGGCTGCCCAGTCCCGGTCCGCGCCCGGAAGTCCCGCCGTTGGCGACTGCCATCAATGATTGAACAATCTGGAAGGAGCGCCCGGAGGGGTCAAGCCAGGGGTTGAGCCAGGCGTCCACGCGCAGGCGGATTACGTCAAATAGGAAATATCCAGCCACGCCCGCCACTGCGAGCCCGACCAGGCTGAATAGCAGGATGCGCTTCTTACCGGACGCCACGAAGAGAATGATTGTATAGAGGAAGATAAAAATAGATGCCGTACCCAGGTCACGTTGGATGACGAGCAGAAGGAGAGCCACGCCCATTACAACAGCAGTGGGCGCGAGCAGAGGCAGCGGGAGCAGGCTGAGCGGGAGCCGGTCGGCTAGGTAGGCAGCCAGATAGACGATGAGCAGGAGTTTGAGCGGCTCGGAGGGCTGGAGGTAGACCCCGCAGCAACCCAGCCAGAGACGCAGACTGCTACCGGTGGGGTTGGTGCCAAAGACGAGCGTGAAGGCGGTGAGCAGCAGACCGCTGGTCAGCCAGAGATATTTGTATCGGCGCAGGAAGCGCAATTCGGGTGAAAGGCGCATACCAAGCAGAAGTACCAGTCCACAAACCACCAGCCAGGCGGTTTGGCGCAGACCGAAGCTGGGGATTAGGCGATAGATGGTAAGGATACCCCAGCCGGTCAGCAGTGCGGCGATCGGGAGAATGTATGGGTCGGTGTCGGGCAGGCGGCGGTTTGACAGGATTTGTGCCAGGGTGAAGATGACAACCCAGGCTGCGAACCCCAGCCAGTGATTCCAGCGGTAGTCCACGGCCCAGGTGCGGGCACGAGCCGCCGGTGAGAGGGTCAGGATGATTGAGTAAAGGAAAAGAAAGACACCCGCCAGCCGAAGCAGGCGGGATTGGATTTGAAAGGGAGGCGCAGGAGCAAGGAAGCGTTTCATTAAATTCTGCTTGTAATTTACGAGGCAGAGACGCCTTTACTTGAGGTATTTTTTTACCAGCAGATTTAGTTTCTGGCGCGTGACAGTCGGGATGGCGGACGGGCGAGTGATGATGGCGGATTTTAGGGTGGAACTGCAGGTGCAGGAGCGTTCCTCCGGTAGGGATGTTACCAGTAGCCGGATGGCTGCTTGTGCTGCCTCCGTGTTTTTATAGAGTGTCTGGAGCACCATTTCCACCGTCACCGGTGCTTCAGTAATGTGCCAGACATCGTAGTCAGTAACGTGGGCCATCACAGCGTAGCACATCTCGGCTTCGCGCGCCAGGAAGGCTTCTGGCGCGGCTGTCATGCCGATAATGGACATCCCCCAGGAGCGGAAGACTTTCGACTCTGCTTTGGTCGAGAAACGCGGCCCTTCAATGACGATAAATGTCCCGCCATAATGAACCGTCGCCCCCGTTCCCGTTGCCGCAGTTTTCAGCGCCGCTGATAGTTCCGGGCAGAACGGGTCAGCGGCTCCGGTATGTGCCACTAATCCATCGCCGAAAAAGGTGCGGGCGCGGCCTTGGGTATTATCGAAAATTTGATCGGGGATGACGATGGAACCGGGGGCATAATCCTCGCGTAATGAGCCACAGGCGTTGATGCTGATAATGCGTTCCGCGCCGAGCGCTTTCAATGCATAGATATTGGCTCGATAAGGAACCTCGGCCGGCATGATGTGGTGACCAATGCCATGCCGGGCGAGGAAGGCTACCCGTTTGCCTTCCAGTGTCCCGATCACGATGGGTGCGGACGGCTTCCCAAAAGGCGTTTCGAGGTCGTTTTCGATGGCGTCGGTCAACCCAGCCATGCTGTACAGGCCGGAACCACCGAGGATGGCAATAGAGGGCTTTTCAGACATAAAAGTACTCCGAAACTACACGTGCTCAAACCGCCAGCTTGAAGGCTGTACCTGCGAATGGGACGATGCGGAGAGCAATTAGATTCTCTTTGTCGGTGGCATTAGAATGTCACCGGTGAGGGAAATGATAAAACGGGTCTCGCCGCACTTGAATTCGTCGTCCGTTATTACAACGGTTGGCATGGCGAGTTTTTCCTGGTTAAGTAAAGTGCCGTTGGTGGAATTCAGATCTTCCAACCACCATTGGTTATGATGAAAACTCAGCCGGGCGTGGCGGGCGGAGATGGACTCGTCGGCTACCGGGCATTCGCAGGCGGGGTCGCGGCCGATGATCACTTCCGGCTGCACGAAATGGCGCACTTGCGAGGCTGGTTCGCCGCGAACGATGGTAAGGCTGATGGGTGGGATTTTGCGGGATGCCAGTAGCGCCCCCTGCTGTTTTATATCGCGCCACAGGCTGGCAAATGCCCAGCCCAGGAATGCATACAAGCTGACAGCCAGCAGGAGTCGCAAGGCAAGCACAACCGGTCCGCTCATTTCATGTTAGCTTTCTGATTGGGTTCGCTCTCGGCTTCTAATACAGCTGTCGGGCGATCAGCGGAGATGGCCGATCTTGGTTCGGTTACCATCCTTTCTTTACCCTGCCCGGCCGGCAGATCCTGACCGAAAATAAGAGTCACACCAGCCAGGGAAATCACATCGCCGGGATACAGAATACACATATTGGTGCTCTGGCCATTGACAAATGTCCCGCCAGTGGAGTTCAAATCGAAGATTGCAAAGCGGCCTTTAGCAACTCGCAATTGTGCATGAGCGCGCGAGACGCGCGGGTCGTCAATGACAACCTGATTATCCAGGCGGCGTCCGATATTAATGACCGGACGGTTGAGGGGAATGATTTTCGTCCCGCCCAGGATGAGGAAGGCATTCGGGGGAATCATCTCAATCGGGGGCTCGGTTCGAGATTCGGTTGGCATTCCCCGGGTCTCGGCGATGCTTTCGTTGCTGAAGGAGGCGCTGATATGAGTCTCCTCAGCAGCCATATCTGTGTCTGGAACGGTTGTGACCGTTGGGTTCGTTAAGAAACGGAATCCCGCCTCGTCGCCGGCAGTATGGAGCGCTTCTGCCAATTTCTTGACCAGGCACGGTTCGCTTTGCCAGCGAGCCAGCGTGGAGGGGTGGGCGATGATCACATACACATTGGGAGCGAAGGTGGACCCCTCCTGCTCTTTGAGGCTGTCGTGCATGGCAGCGGCCAAATGCTGATAAACCCTGTCTTCGGCTTTGTAACCGGGCAGGTATTTCAGCAAGTGGACTTCTAGCAGGGTTTGAAGACGAGATTCCAGTTCGTCAAGCGTTGGCATATTGTGTTTATTATAGAAGGGAGAGATGGATTCCGCAAGCATGGAGGCTGCGCCTCGATTATACAAAAACCCGGCTCTTCCATCCAGCCGGGTCTCAGAGCTAATGTTTGGAGGAAAATCTAAGTGGTTACTGCTTGTCCGCAGTTGGGACAGAACTTCCCTTCATGTACCAGCACGAAACCGCACTTGGGACAGGTCTTCGGTTGGGCCTTTCCCAGCGGTGCACCGCAGGCTGCACAGGTCGAAGAGCCGACCGGGTTGGCGGCTCCGCAGAATTCGCAAGTGACGCTGCTTAGGCGTTCGGAGAGCTCCTGGCTGGCCCCGGCTGTGCGGGCGACATCGGCAATGATCTGCCAGATTTTTTCATTCAATTGCAGGCTGCTTACATCTTGCGCGATATCATCCAGGCGGCCCAACAGGTTCAGAGGATTGAGAAGAGCGGAAATTGCCGTCTGTCCCAGGCTGGCGGCCACCCCCAGCCATTGCTGCTCGCCAACCTGCACCATTACGCCGTCTTCTATCCGCTGAAGGTTAACGCTCACCGCAGTCCTGCCCCCTGAATGTGAATACTGGGATGAAGCAATTTGGACGGTCAGGTTATTGCTTTCACCAAGTAACTGGGTTTGGGTGTTGCCCTGGTTGAATTCGGCCATCAATGCCTGGGCAACGTCGGTCGGGGTAATATTTCCGTGGAATACGCGTCTGTCCATAGATTTCGATTATAATCGTTTTGCCCAATTGGGCAATGCTCCACTTCCATTTACGGAAATTTCTATGGCAAGTTGCGACGTATGCACACTTGGATAAAATTAGGACTCCGGATTCTCTTGGTGCTTGGATTTGCCGGTCTGCTCTGGTTTGCTCCAGCTTGGACTCCCGCCGCGGCTCAACAACCGACCGGAAACATCCCCACCGTGACCGGTACGCCCTCCGGGCCGTTCATCACAGTGATCAACCCGGATGGCGCCAACGTCCGCGCCGGGCCAAGTTCGTTTGATTATGCTGCGATTGGTTTTCTTGTACCTGGCGAAACCGCCCCTGCCCTCGGACGATCGCCAGCCCAGGAATGGATTGAGATCATCTATCTGGGCGCACCCGGCGGAGTGGGTTGGGTGTATGCACCATTGGTATCGCTTTCGCCGGGTTCTTCTCTCCCCATCCTCGAACCACCTCCAACGGCGACCCCGCGCACCACACCAACCATAAATCCGACCTATGCGGCTGCTTTTCAGGTTCAAACAACGCCCACGCGTCTGCCGACTTTCACTCAGCCGCCTCCGGTGGCAACCCTGAATTTTCAAACGCCAGCCGGGACGGGGTCTCACGTGCCGATGGGCTTCGTCATCCTTGGCATGGCGCTGGTCGGGATCCTCGGTGCGCTCATTTCGTACTTGCGCGGCAGGTAACAGACCCGATAAATCGGCGAGACCGGGATGGTTCCGGTCTCTTTTTGATTCCTAATTTTCGCTTGTTCCACACGTTCCACTTTCACAGGAACAGGACGAGGTTGCATTTGGGTTATCTACTAAGAAGCCCTTGCCGCGTTGATCGTCAATATAGTCAACTGTCGCACCAGCCATGTACTGGATGGATGTTTCATCTACCAGGACTTTGAGTCCCTCGCTCTCAAAGGCAGCATCGGTTTCGCGAGGTTTATTGTCGAGCGCCATACCATACTGGAACCCGGAGCATGTCTGTCCAGTGATGTAAACCCGCAGGGCGTAACTTTCATCCAGGTCTTGCTGTTGACGCAATCCTCGTACAACTTCGGCGGCGGCGTGGGTGAGTAAAACGATCTGAGTTTGAATTGTGGTTGTCATGTGTACCTCTTCTATATAAAAAATATGACCCATCCTATCAGGATTAGAAAGTTTTGTCAATTCATGCCAGAAGCGGGTATAATCCCGCCAGTTAAATATGGAGACTCCCATGCGCAAATTCACTCCGATTGTGCTTTTACTGTGCATAGCTGCTCTTTTGTTTTCTTCTTGTGGAAAAGCCGCAAATCCGCCGGCGAAAGCTGTTGAAGATTATCTTACTGCTCTTGTAAATAAGGACACCAACGCTCTTTCCGCTCTCTCGTGTGCAGATTGGGAGTCGAATGCCCTGCTTGAACTGGATTCTCTTCAGGCGGTAGCCACCCGCTTGGAAAACCTGGCATGCACCGCAGCCGGCACGGACGGTACGACCACGCAGGTCAATTGCCAGGGAAAAATCATTGCCACTTATAACAACGAAGACCAGGAACTCGACCTTTCCGTACGCACTTATCAGGTGGTTGAGCAGGATGGCGATTATCTGGTTTGCGGATACAAATGAAATCTCGGCTTTTCACACGTGAGAATTTCTGGGCATTGATCTGTTGTCTGATTCTCATTGCTTTGGTTGTCTTGACGGTCAGTAGCGCACCTACCTGGATTTATCAAGGCTTTTAATGACCCTCGCCCTCATTCTCGTCTCCATCGTTGTTGCCGCGATGTTGGGCTTGGTGACGCAAAACCGCTGGCGCATCCCGCTTTTACTGGTGAGTTGCACACTGGCGGTTTACGCGTTCCAGCCCCTGCTGCCCGTGCGCAGCCTGGATTTCTGGTTGCCTACTGCAACACTGGCACTCGCCATACTGGCGTGGATCCTGACCACACCGCGTGAGCAGCGTTCCTGGCGGATCAACTGGCCGGCGGCAGTAATCCTGGGCGGGATTGTGCTGGTTCTTGGCCTGACGCGCTACCTGGGTTTCTCGCCGCATCTGACAGCCTCCCGTCCACCGCAGACTCTCCAAATCCTTACTGGGTTGGCAGCGGTTGCGTTGATTGCTTTCCTGCTGACGTGCTTAACCAAACCCGGCAAGGCAGTGCTGATCAGTGCATTTGTTTTTATCATCCTGATATTTATTGTGCTGAAAGTCCCGCAGCTGGCGGCACTGGTCAGCATGGCGTTGCGCAGTTTGAATCACCAGTCCACCAGCCTGGCTTTGGCGCAGGATTTGCGCTGGCTGGGATTCTCATACATCGCTTTCCGTTTGCTTCATACGATCCGCGACCGCCAGAGCGGACGACTGCCGGCTGTATCGCTGTCTGAGTATGTGATTTATGTCATTTTCTTTCCGGCGCTGACCGCCGGTCCGATTGACCGCATTGAGCGTTTCGTTGGGGACTTGCGCCGCCCGCTGGCATTGACTGCCGATGACCTGGGCGAAGCGGGAAAACGTCTTGTGCTTGGCTTGTTCAAGAAATTCGCCGTTGCAGACGTTCTGGCGATGATCGCCTTGAATGGGACCAATGCACTACAGGTCCGCTCGGCAGGATGGGCATGGGTGCTGCTCTACGCCTACGCTTTCCAGATTTACTTTGATTTCAGCGGTTACACCGATATTGCCATCGGTCTGGGACGGCTGCTCGGCATCAAACTACCGGAGAATTTCAAAGCGCCGTACCTCAAACCCAACCTGACCCAGTTCTGGAACAACTGGCACATGACCCTGACGCAATGGTTCCGGGTTTATTTCTTCAACCCGATGACGCGGGCGCTGCGCTCCGGGAAGAGACCACTGCCCATCCCGGTTGTTATCTTTATCACACAAGTGGCGACGATGGTACTGATTGGTCTTTGGCATGGTGTGACTTTTAATTTCGTGGTCTGGGGCCTGTGGCACGGGCTGGGGCTTTTCGTCCACAACCGCTGGTCTGAGTTGACCAGAGCGCGCTTTGCGGTGCTGCCACTGCGCTGGCAGGCAGCGCTGAACGTGGGCGGCGTGCTGCTGACTTTCAACTTCATTGCTCTCGGCTGGGTTTTCTTTGCCCTGCCGGGCCTGTCCATTTCAGTTCATTTCTTACGCCTCTTGTTTGGTCTGGTTTAATATGAATTCACGCTTTTTACGAAACGTAATTATCAAAGGCCTGGTCCTGTTTCTTCTGCTCGACCTGGTCTTTGGCGCCGTGAACCCTGCCGGGTTAGGAAAAGTTTCCCTCTATAACCACCTCTTCATGGGCCGTCAGCGTTTTCCTTTTGGCGAAGATTCGTCCCAGTCCTATAACTTGAGTCTCTACAACTTGGACGCCATGTTCGCATCACACGTTATTTCCAATGTGCCAAAACCAGCAGATGAATACCGGGTCGTCGTCGTTGGCGACTCGTCCACCTGGGGTGTGCTCCTGCGTCCCGAAGAAACCCTCGCTGGTCAATTGAACGCATCCGGACTGTCCATTTGTGGGAAGAAGATTAGTGTGTATAACTTGGGCTACCCGACCATTTCACTGACGAAAGATTTAATGGTGCTGGATTCCGCCCTTAGTTACCAGCCGGACCTCATTATCTGGCTTGTGTCCCTGGAAGCCTTCCCCGCTGACAAACAACTCTCCTCGCCCATTGTTGCCAACAATGCCGCCCGGGTGGAAGATTTGATTGCCCGTTATTATTTGCCGCTCGACCCGAACGACCCTGCGCTCGTTCACCCTGACTTCTGGGACAACACTTTCATCGGTCAGCGACGCGCCTTGGCAGATTTGTTCCGCCTCCAGATATACGGAGTGCTTTGGGCTGCCACAGGCATAGACCAGACCTATCCGGCTGATTATCAGCATGCCCAGACCGATTTCAATACCGACGTTACCTTCCATAACATGCAACCGCCAACGCTGGATACATCCCGGTTGGCCTTTGGAGTGCTCGAAGCAGGTTTGCGCCTCGCTGGAGGAACGCCAGTGATTCTGATCAATGAGCCGATCCTTATCAGCGTTGGTGAAAACAGCGATTTGCGGTACAATTTTTTGTACCCGCGCTGGGCCTATGACCAGTGGCGGGAGATGATGTCGGCACGAGCTGAGGCGGGCGCCTGGAATTACCTTGATCTATGGAACATCATCCCGGCAGATGAGTTTACCAATAGTGCCATCCACCTGACCCCCGCGGGCGAGTCCATGTTGGCCGGACGGGTGGATCAAATCATCTTGCAGAAGAGTTGTCCATGAAGTACTTTTTTATTATTGTTATAATACTTGTTTCTCTCACTGCCTGTGGCAGTGAAGCGGCCATCCCGGTAACGGACACGGACACCAGCACCCAAGTCCGAGGAGCGACGGTCTCGCCCGCGCCTACAAGGCGGCCTGGTGAGACGCGCACTCCATCTCCACCTCCCTCAGCCACACTCGCACCGGATGACTGGCAGTCCATGCCTATCGTCCCGACTATCTCAGCGTCCATAGTGGAAGTTTACCAGCATGGGCTGGCGCTCGGCCGTAACCCGAACCGGTTTTCCAAAATTGGCGATTGTCAGAACATTACCACATATTTCCTGGCCGCATTCGACGACTCTAAAGAATACAGGCTTGGCCCAGTCTACGCTTACCTTCAACCGACGATTGATCATTTCGCCGGTTCTTGGTCGCGCGAGAGCTTGGCAGTCAAAGGGGGGATGAACGTGGCAGCTGTCCAAAATCCATTTTGGACACTGACACCAAAGCCCAAGGAGTGCAATTCAGGCGAGACTCCACTTGCCTGCGAGATTCGTGTCAACAACCCCACTATTGTCATTATCAGCATGGAAGAGTCCTGGTCGGGGGATATTGGTAAATATGATAGTTATATGCGTAAAATTGTTGAGTATGTCCTTTCGCAGGACGTGGTGCCGATCCTCGCCACGCGGGCCGAGGAACCGGACACCAAGATCTCCATTAACGCCACTGTGGCCCGGATTGCTTTTGATTACAACGTGCCACTTTGGAATTTCTGGATGGCTGCATATCCTTTGCCTTCTCATGGATTGACCGCGGACGAATTCCATCTTACCTGGGCCGGCCCATTCTTTGACGACCCGGCGCGCATGGAAATGGGCTGGCCCTGGCGCAACCTGACTGCCTTGCAGGCCATTGACGCTGTCTACCGTGCCCTGTACAGGCACCCATGATGATCATTTATTTAGGATAAACTTGATATGTCAATGGCGCGTTGTACAAAGTCTTCAATTTTACTGCTTTTAATTGTAATGATCTCTGGCTGTAATTTACCAGACAACCCGACCACCCCGCCTTATGTGCCGACTGGAACATTCACACTGACCCCGGTTTTACCAACGCCAGTTCCTCCCACTGGCACTCCTCTTCTGGTGCCTACAGCTACAGCCACGGATACTGCTACAGCCACAGACACTGCTACTGCCACAGCCACGCCGACGCCAGTTTTGGTCTTCCAATCTGGAACGATTACCTGTCCCATTCTGCTTTATCATCGAATTGCGGAGCCTCCTTTACCCGGTTCGTTGGATGCACGTTATTACAATCCCCCCGCAGATTTTGAATGGCAGATGCAGGCGCTTAAAGATTGGGGCTATACAACCATTCCTATTTCGCTATTGGTGGATGCGATCATGAAAGGCGCTCCTTTGCCGTCCAGACCGGTTGTGATTTCTTTTGACGATGGCTATGAGAGCGTTTATGAGAATGCTTACCCGATCATGCAGGCAAAGGGGTTTACCGGCGTTATGTACCTGATTGTGGATGCCGTTGGATCACAAGGCTATATGGATGTTGGCCAGATTCAAGAAATGACTGGCAATGGCTGGGAAATTGGGAGCCATAGCATGACCCATCCGCACTTGCCGACTGTCCATGACCAGATAAATTATGAGGCAGGACAATCAAAAGGCCGCCTTGCAACAGAGATTGGAGTAAGTGTGGAGACCTTTGCCTACCCCTATGGCGAAATTGATCCGTTTGTTGTCAGTAAGGTCGCAGAATATGGTTATTTTGCAGCCGTTGGGCTGGGGACTCGATTTGTCCATAGTCCGGGCACGCTCTATTATTTGAGCCGCATTGAAGTGCGCAATGGTACCGATCTGGCAGCATTTGCTACCCTTCTGCCCTGGTCCGGCCAGCCTTGAGTCAGGAGAATTCATAGGATACTGCAATTTGATAATAGCAAGATCAGAGTTTTTAGCAAGATGCAGTAAAATAATCACGGAGATGCTATGACAGATGCGATTCTTGAAAAACTAGCCGGGTATATCGCCACCGAGTTTCTCAAACAGCCTGGCCGCCTCATCAACCCGGATGAATCCCTGCTTTCCAGTGGGTTGATTGATTCTTTCCACCTCGTGGATCTTTCCCTGTTTGTCGAGAATAACTTTGGTGTGCGCATAGATGATACGGAACTCAATGCCTCCTCCTTCGATAACCTGAACCAACTGACCGCTTTCATCAAAGCACGCCAGTAACATGTCGAATTTTTCCAAATTCCTCCAGCGCCACTACCAGCAGGCACCGGATAAAGTCAGTATCACCATGCTGTTTGCCGGCCAGCCCGCCTGCCCGGTGACTTATAGGCAGCTTATCCTTGGTGCGTCGGGCTATGTTCAGACCTACATCCAAAACGGTATCCAGCCCGGCGATGTAGTCCTGTTTATCCTCCAGCACAGTGCAGACTTGCTCTTTGCCTACTTCGGGGCTGTCCTGCACGGGGCCATCCCATCCATCATGCCATTCCTGACCGAAAAACTACTTCCTGAGCGTTACCGCGCCGACCTGGCCGCGTTGGTGGCGGTAACCCGGCCAACGGCTATCGTCACCTACAGGGAATTCGAGCCGGAAGTCCGTGCCGCCCTCAAACCTGGCCAGGACTCAGTCAGGGCCGTAATTGTCAGCAACCAGGCCAAGGGTCCTTTCCAGCCCGATTTCGCTTTATTCGATGGCCTCCGGCGCAAGCCCGAAGATATCGCCCTCCTCCAGCATTCGTCCGGTACCACTGGCCTTCAGAAAGGCGTGGCTCTGTCGCACCAGGCGGTCATCAATCAGCTCGATAACTATGGCGAGGCCATCCAACTGACAGACGACGATGTATTCATCTCCTGGCTGCCGCTCTACCATGATATGGGTCTTATTGCTTGCTGGCTGATGCCAATCCTGATGGGCTACCCGCTGGTGCTTATGTCACCCTTCGATTGGATCCGCGCTCCGCACCGCTTGCTGCAGGCCGTGTCGGAATTTAAGGGGACGCTCTCCTGGCTGCCAAATTTCGCCTACAATTTCTGTGCCCAGAAAATCCGTGATCGTGACCTGGAAGGCGTGGATCTTTCCACCTGGCGCGCCATTTCGAACTGTTCCGAACCAATGCGCTGGGACAGCCACCACGCCTTTTACAAACGCTTCCGCACCCTGGGCCTACGACATGAAGCCCTGACCACCTGCTATGCCATGGCGGAAAATGTGTTTGCGGTTACCCAGGGCGGGATTGACACTCCAGTGGTTTACGAAGACATCGACCGCGAATTTCTACAGACGAAGAAGATCGCCCTGCTGGCAAAACCCGGTCAGATTGTTGTGCGCATGCTTGGAACCGGAAAACCCATCCTCAACACGCGCGTTCGCATTATTAATGCGAAAGGCCGGCCCTTGGCTGACCGCCAAGTGGGCGAAGTGGCCGTGCAAAGCGATTGTATGCTGACCGGTTACTACCACCGCCCGGATGCCACCGAAAAGGCTTTTGTGGATGGATGGTACCTGACCGGTGACCTAGGCTACCTTGTGGACGGTGAACTCTACATCACGGGCCGCAAGAAAGACTTGATCATTGTTGGTGGCAAGAATATTTATCCGCAAGACCTGGAACTGCTGGCTTACGAAGTTCCCGGCGTCCATGCCGGACGCGCCTCGGCCTTCGGTATCTTCAACGAGGCCTCCGGGACCGAAGATGTGGTCATGGTGGCTGAAGTGGAAATAAACAGCCCATTCGAACGCCGGAAGATCGCAGACGGTATCCGCGCGGCGGTGACGCGCGGTTCAGCAGTGGCGTTGCGATATATACATCTGGTCAGCCCGCCCTGGCTGGTCAAGACTTCCAGCGGCAAGACCGCCCGCTCTGCCAACCGCGAGAAGTTCTTGAAGGAAATGCAAGCAAAGGGTCAGGATTACTGAACAAATCTGCCAGAGGTTCTTCTCTGGCGATGCCTTAATCCCCTATAAAAAAACCTGACAGGTTTTCAGAACCTGTCAGGTTTTATCTTCATAGCGTTGGATTAACCAGGCGTGATGCGATTCTCAAGCGTGCGGTTAAAGATCTCTTCCTGCTCTTCCTTGAAATTGGACTTTGATTTCTTGCTCTTAATCGAGCTCTTCTTATCATCAGCCCGATTCTGGGCTTTCTGGAACGCGATCTGGAAAGCTGTCAATTCGGGCTCTTTGGCTTCTGGTTCCTCGATGAACTCTTCTTGTTTCTTGCCTTTCTTGCTGTTGCGTCCCTTGCGAGGTTCGGACTTCTTAACCTCAACCACCACTTCTTCTGGTTTCGGCATCGCGGCTTTGATGCTCAGGCGGATCTGCTTCTTACGGCGGTCCACGTCCAGGATTTTAGCCTCGACTTCGTCGCCCTCTTTCAGCACTGCGGACGGGTTCTTGACGTATTCATGTGAGATCTCACTGACGTGCACCAGGCCGGGGCGCTCTGCCCCGATTTCCACGAATGCGCCATACGTTTCTAGGCGGGATACTTTGCCTTTGACAACCATATCCGGCTTCAGTTCGCGCCATTCGAGGGTTAAAGGCTCAACCATTGTCAGTTCCACGCGGTCGTCGTGCACACGGCGTACCCAAACGGTTACCTCTTGACCGGCTTGAATAATATCCTCAACTCGGTTGACCGGATCTTTCTGCAATTGTGAAATGTGAATAACACCAGGTACTTTTTGCCCGATGTCCACGATGGCCCCCGCAATGGTGGTTTTAATGACTTTGCCTGTCAGACGTGCCTTGGGTTGCAGCGCGCTTTCCGGCGCCGCGTTTGTTGTTTCCATATCGGTTACTCCCGTAATTTCTTGATTTCAGCCGAAGGCGGATTATACCTGCTTCATGGGTAACCGTCAATCACAATTTTCGTTTCTATTAATGAAAATAAAAGGGCCTGGCACTTGCCAGGCCCTTTCCTTGTAGACTGATAAAATATTTTCTTCTTACATTCCGGCCATGAAAGCCAATCCAATCGTGCCCGGACCGGCATGCGTCCCAATGACTGGCGAGACGGACGCGAAGACGGTCTCAATTGGTTGCAACTGAAGCACGGCGGTTTTAAGTGCGGTGCGCGCCTCCGCTTCGGCATTGGCGTGTAGGGTTGCCAGCCGGACCGGGGTCCGGCCTGCGACATGCTGGACAACCAGGTCGATCATCCGCTCGATGGCTTTACTTTTGGTGCGAACTTTTTCCACCGATTCGATCCGTGCATCCCGTAGTTCCAGGATTGGCTTGATATTCAGTGCTGAACCTAACAGTGCCTGCGCGCCACCGATACGGCCGCCGCGGCGCAGGAATTCCAGGGTATCTACCACAAAATAGACACCGGTGTGATCGCGGGCGTTTTCGGCCAGTGCCTGGCATTCGGCCAGGGTGGCTCCGTCTTGGGCGGCCCGGGCGGTAACCAACACATGGAAACCCATCGCCATCGCCGTGGAATTGGAATCAACAATGGAAATTCTATCGGCTGCTTTTGGCAGCATCTCACGTGCCTGAGTGGCAGATTGCATGGTACCGGAGAGTTTCGCTGAGATGAAAATACCCAGCACATCGTAACCACTTTCCAGCAGTTTCTCGAAGGCGGCTTTCATGTCAACGATGGCCACCTGGGATGTGGTTGGCATGACCTTGGCGGTCTCCAGACGTTTGTAGAAATCATCCGGCATGATGTCCACACCGTCGCGGAAGGTTTCTTCGCCCCAGATCAATACCTGAGGTACAACGGTAATGGAATGCGCTTTCAACATTGCATCGGGGATATAGGCGGTACTATCGGTTATAACTGCGACTTTCGACATATTTTCTCCTCTGGCAGTGGATCTTGAGACACTTGATTTTACCAGAGATATAACCCTGATAGTTCCCTTTGGACGCGCTTTTCCTTGACCATCTACCCGTTATCGGCTAAAATCGGTTCGCCTTCGGGCAATTGCTTTTTAATGAAGAGATAATATGTTCGAGACATTGACCGGACGGCTTACCCAGCTTTTTGATCAACTGCGGAAACGCGGCAAACTTTCCGAAGCCGACGTAGATGTTGCCATGCGGGAAGTCCGCCTGGCGCTGCTGGAAGCCGACGTGCACTACAGCGTGGTCAGGGACTTGATTGCTCGCGTGCGCCTCCGCGCCGTTGGCGCGGAAGTCTCGAAGGCTCTCAATCCGGGCCAGCAGGTCGTTAAAATCGTAAATGAGGAGCTGGTGGCCACGCTTGGCGAACCCGCCCCTCTCAACCTATCAGGCGTAAAGCCGCACATGCTGATGCTGGTCGGTTTGCAGGGCTCGGGCAAAACGACCGCCGCCGGAAAACTGGCGAACTTCCTGCGAGGACGGGGTGAACGCGTCATGCTCGTAGCCGGGGACCCGTACCGCCCCGCGGCAGCGGAGCAGTTGCGGACCTTGGGTCAGCAGCTTGACGTTCCGGTTTTCTTTGAGACCAACGTCGAGCCGCCCGAACTGGCGAAGCGCGCTTTCCAGAAAGCGAAAAATGGTGGCTATACCGTCGTTATCGTGGATACGGCTGGCCGCTCGCAGTTGGATGAAACCCTGATGGATGAACTCCAGGCCATCGTCCGGAACGTGCCGCCCGCTGAAACCCTACTCGTGGTGGATTCGATGATTGGCCAGGAAGCCCTGCATGTCGCTGAAGGCTTCCGGGATGCTGTCCCGCTCACCGGTCTCATCATGACCAAAATGGACGGTGACTCGCGCGGCGGCGCGGCCATATCCATCCGTTCGGTGACCGGTGTCCCGATCAAGTTTATCGGGACAGGTGAAAAACTGGACGCGCTGGAAGCCTTCCAGCCCGAACGTCTGGCTTCCCGGATCCTGGGCATGGGTGACATGCTCGGCCTGATCGAAAAAGCCGAGGCAGCCTTCGACGAAAAGCAGGCCCAGAGGCAGGCGGAACGTCTCGCCAAAGGTGAGTTTACTCTGGAAGACCTGGTTGAAATGCTTCGTTCATCAAAAAAGATGGGCCCGTTGAGCCAGATGGCAGATATGCTCCCTGGTGACATGGGACGGGCTGCCCGTAATATCTCGCCCGAAGAGATGGATCGTTCGACGAAGCGCACTGAAGCGATCATCAATTCGATGACACCCGCCGAACGACGCAACCCGGATGTTCTAAATGCCAGCCGCCGAAGACGGATTGCCCGTGGCTGCGGGCTTGAGGTCCAGGATGTGAACCGGTTGGTGAAACAGTTCCGCGAAATGCAAAAAATGTTCAAAATGTTTCAAAAATCCGGCGGACGC
>CAIQQN010000024.1 GCA_903873975.1 uncultured Anaerolineales bacterium | reverse complement strand
GGGCTGCAAAATCGGGCTTGACGCTCATAGGCTTCGCCGATATAATCAGCCCGCTTAATCGGAATCAAATAAAGGAGTAAGGAATGCCCCCTCAACCAACACGTAAACTGTCTAAAGGTCGCCGCGACCGCCGTCGCGCTCATGACGCACTGGAAGCCTCCAATTTGGTGGCCTGCTCCAATTGCGGAACGATGATCCTGCCACATATTGTTTGCCCGAATTGCGGTTTTTATAAAGGCCGCGAAGTAATCGAGGTCAAGAAAGAAGAAAAGAAGAAGTAAGAAACTAACGAGCCGCGAATTACACGGCTCGATTAATTATTCTGAGAGATATTTGCTATTCGTTGGCGCACCAGAGTTCCTGGTGCGCTCTTACTTTATGATATTGGTTCCGCATGTCAATACTTTGGAAAAGTTGTGACACCTTACTAATAGGGAGAAAGGATATATAAATTATAATAAGGCTAAATCTTTGTCTGTCGAGAAGATTGACCGTTGCTTCGTAATAAAGATAGGAGAAACATATGAGTCTGAGTCATGTCGCAAGTTCGATTCCCGCCTCACCAACTATTGCATTGAACGAGGAAGCCCGGCTCTTGCGCGAAAAAGGAGAACCGGTTATTCATTTGGGCATCGGTGAACCAAAAAACAAAACCCCCATCGCGGCTATCCTGAGTTCGGCAGCCAAGTTAAGCAGCGGGGATGTTAAATATGTACCAACAGATGGGACACCTTCTCTCAAGAAGGCTATTGTCCGTTACAGCGAGGAAAACTACGACCGGGTGGTAGCGCCGCCGAATATTATTGTCTCGGATGGGGCCAAACAGTCGCTTTTTAATATTCTATTTACTTTATGCAATCCACAAGACGAGGTTATTGTCATCGCTCCATACTGGGTGAGTTACCCGGAAATGATCAGGATGATTGGGGCCATCCCGGTCATTGTGACACCCGAAGACGGGACATTTGTGCCGCGCTTCGACGAGATCGAACGGATGATCGGTTCGTATACCAAGGCAATCATTGTCAACAGCCCGAATAATCCTTCAGGTATGATCTATCCTGAAGACTTGATCAGCAAAATCGTGGATCTGTGCGAGCGCAAAGGCATATATATGATTTGCGACGACATTTACCACAAACTGGTTTTCGATGGCAAAGTGGCGGTGCCGGCTTGTAAATACACCCAGAAGGACGTGGAAAACTCGAAGATCATCCTGGTGAATGGTGTGGCAAAACTCTACGGAATGACAGGGTTTCGCGTTGGCTGGGTGATCGCACCCAGGAAATTGGTCGAAATCATGACCAATGTCCAGTCACAAACAACCACTTGTGTCTCGCCGGTGATGCAAGCCGCAGCTGAAGGTGCGTTGACCGGGATGCAGTCCATTGTCGAGGCGTTGCGCCTGTTCATCCAGAATAATCGTGATGTCCTGATGCAGGAATTGCATTCATTTACCGATGTGCATTGCGTCAAGCCACAGGCCACATTCTATGCCCTGCCTGATTTCAAAGCCTATTGTCGGAACAGTGTCGCCAAGAATTCGGTCGAACTCTGCCAGTTCCTTCTCAAGAAAGCACTGGTGGTAACTGTACCGGGCAAGGAATTTGGCATGGAAGGTCATCTACGTTTGAGTTATGCCGGAACGGTAAAAGAGCTGACCGAAGGCATTGAGCGAATGAAATGGGCGCTTGACCCGAATGCCCCCAGCGAGATATACATAGGTGACCGGAAACTGGTGAGGGACTGGCTATAGAACCTAATCCCCGGCCCATCTCCTTTAGCAGATGGGAGTGATGGAGAGTGAATAATGAACAATATATTGAATATTAAGACACCCGCCGAAGGACAGGCCGCGGCAACCCGCGCTGACTACGGTTTGGATTATCTAGGCTTGGGCAACCTGCATAATGTTTACTGGAATCTACCAACCGAGGCATTGTATGAAGAAGTGATTTTCCGCGGCGAAGCCAGTATCTCATATCAAGGGCCAATCGTGGTCAACACCGGCAAGCACACCGCCCGGGCAGCCAGCGACAAGTTCGTTGTCCGTGAGGCCACAACCGAGGATAATATATGGTGGGGTCAGTATAATCGGCCGTTCAGTTCGGAGAAGTTTGACGAATTATTTGCCCGACTCCAGGGTTATTTGCAGGGGCGCGATGTCTTTGTGCAGGATTGCTACGGCGGCGCAGACCCTGATTATCGTTTGCCAGTACGTGTTATTACTGAGGCAGCCTGGCACAGCCTTTTTGCTCGAAATATGTTCATTAAACCGGAGACTGCCGAGGAATACCGTCGCTTTGCTCCGGAATTCACCGTAATTTCAGCTCCTGGTTTCAAATCCTTTCCACAGATCGACCAGACTCCCACCGAGACCTTTATCGTTCTCAACTTTGCCAAGAAGCTTTGTATCATCGGCAACACAGGATACGGAGGTGAGATCAAAAAGTCGGTCTTTACCCTGCTGAACTACCTGCTGCCATTGCGGGATGGCGTGATGACCATGCATTGCTCGGCTAATATGGGCAAAGATGGCGATGTGGCGCTTTTTTTTGGCCTTTCAGGTACTGGGAAGACAACCCTTTCCGCAGATCCGAACCGGGGTTTGATTGGTGATGACGAACACGGCTGGTCTGACAATGGTGTATTCAATTTCGAGGACGGTTGCTATGCCAAGGTCATCGAACTCTCGCAGACTGCCGAACCGCAGATCTTCGCCTGTACCCGCCGCTTTGGGACAGTGCTCGAAAATGTGGTTTTTGATTTGGTGACCCGTTCCATCGACCTGGATGATTCTTCCCTGACGGAGAATACACGTGCTGCATATCCACTGACCTATATTGAGAATGCCATCCCTGATAAGCGCGGCGGGCATCCCAGGAACATTATATTCCTGACATGTGATGCTTCCGGCGTGATGCCCCCAATCGCTCGCCTGACCGTTGAACAAGCCATGTACCATTTTATCTCTGGCTATACTTCCAAGATCGCCGGGACGGAAGTTGGCTTGCGAGATGAGCCGGAGATCACCTTCAGCGCCTGCTTTGGTGGGCCGTTCATGGTTCACAAGCCGGCTTACTATGCCGGACTGTTGCGCCGGAAGATAGAACGCTATGAGGTTAAATGCTGGCTGGTCAATACCGGCTGGGTTGGCGGACCATTTGGAGTGGGTAAACGCATTAGCATCCGCCACACTCGCAACTTGCTCACTGCTCTTCTGAAAGGCCAACTGGAAAAAGTGGAATTCTATACCGATCCAGTGTTTGGCTTTGAAGTCCCGAAGACGTGCCCGGAAGTGCCCGAGGATGTAATGTATCCCTCCCGCGCCTGGCAGAAAGAGACTGAATACTGGAAGAAATACAAGCAGCTGGCTTCCCGCTTTATTGATAATATGAAGAAATTTGAAACAGACACGCCGAAGGAAGTGATCGCAGCAGGGCCAAAAATCTGAACTGAAAATCCCCACTTTTTTTGAGGTGGGGGTTTTATTCACTATTGTAAACCAATTACAAGGTGTTTGGGATCCCGGTCGAAGTGGATTACAACGCCCAGGCCAGCATCAGGCCAAGGATGGCAATCACCAACCCAATGTGCATAAGCAGATTACTTTCTTTCACCCAGCCAGCCGGGAGAAATTGAAGCACGAAATTAATCACGATCAGGAATATTCCTATAAGTGGAAGGAGTCCTTTGCGCGGGGCGAGGAACTCGGAAAGTTTATCAATCGTTTTATTCAGCCATTGGAACATCTTCTTCCTCCTTTTCTTTCTCACCTGGCTTTACCTGCCAAGGCTTGAACTGGGCTACAAGCCGTCCTGGAATGCGTCCTTGCATCACCACCCCTTTCCGTCCGTGTTCAAGGCGTTCAACCTGACCGAGTTCGTGGAAAAGCGAGATGAGTTGTCCCTGCTGGTAGGGCAGGCGGACCAGGATTGGGGAAAAGGTCTCGAACAGCGTATTGCGGAGCATTCCGAGCAGGTCACCGATCCCTTCGCCGGTGCGGGCGGATATGGCGACAGCTTGCGGGAAATGCTCCACAGCGCTTCGCGCGGCTAAGGGGTTCGATAATCGGTCAATTTTGTTCAGAATGGTGATGACCGGAACATGATCTGCTTCGATTTCCTCCAAAGTAGCATGGACTGCCTCGACCTGGTTCATGGCGTTCGGGTGCGAAATATCTACCACGTGCAGAAGAAGGTCTGCTTCTGCTATTTCCTCAAGGGTTGCGCGGAAAGCGGCCACTAGCGTGGTAGGGAGTTTCTGGATAAAACCGACAGTATCGGTAAATAGTGCCTGATAACCACCTGAGAGTTCGACACGGCGCGTAGTCGGATCGAGTGTGGCAAATAATTGGTCAGCAACATAAATATCTGACCTGGCTAACCTGTTGAGCAGAGTGGATTTTCCGGCGTTGGTGTAGCCGACGAGTGCCACGGTTGGGATACGGCTGCGTTTGCGTTGGAGGCGGTGGCGCTTCCGGCGAGCGCGCACTTTTTCAAGTTCATCCTTGAGATGGGCAATTTCATGTCGGACGGCGCGACGGTCCACTTCCAATTGGGTTTCACCAGGACCGCGCAGACCCACACCGCCTACTGAGCCAGAACGTCCAGCGCCGCCGCCTGCCTGCCGAGCTAGATGTGTCCATTGGCCGGTCAAGCGTGGTAGAAAATACTCATATTGTGCCAATTTGACCTGCAACTGGCCTTCACTGGTGTGAGCGTGCTGGGCGAAGATATCCAGGATGACCGCTGTACGGTCGAGGACGCGTACATTCTCACCGATGTGCTTTTCGAGCTCACGTTGGTGACGTGGAGAGAGTTCATTGTCGAAGACAATCACCTGAGCCAGGGAATCCTCGGCAAGGGCTTTGAGTTCCTCCACCTTCCCAGAGCCGATAAATGTCTCCGGGTTGGGACGGTCCATTTTCTGGGTCAATTCGCCAACTACTTCCAGACCAGCAGTATTGCAAAGAAGGGAAAGCTCAGTGAGAGAATCCTCGAGCGTCAGGAAATGTTCCTGTCCATGTACTTCCACGCCGACCAGAAAGGCGCGTTCACGTGGAGGGGTGGTCGGTGTGAGAGTCTTCTTTGGCATTTACTGCTCCTTACGAGAATCTCTGAACTCAAGCGGCTAAAAAGTAGAAAGAAAACGAAAATCCGGGTCAAATATTTACATTAGGTCGTAGAAAAGATCCATTTGCTCTTGGAAATTCTCGCGCACACCTGCACCGCGTGCCATACAGTTTGCCACGCGGCGAATCCAAGGCGAACGATTTTCCTTCAATATTATAGGAACATTCATACAAATTTAAGTGTAAGGCAGGATGTAGTTTTTGACAATCTATTTTTGCGATTCAATCCATACCCGCAACGTCTCGCCCACGGCCTGCAGGCTTTGTGCAGATACCTTATCCAAAGTGTCGGCAGCAGTATGCCAGTAGGGGTAATCAAAATCAATAATATCTACTGCAGGGATGCCTGCTTCAAGAAACGGGGAGTGATCATCAATCATATCGTATTTTGGTGTAGGGATGAAATTTTTCCCATATCCCAACGCGGCAGCTTGTGCCCAGATTTCCGCCGCTAGTGTGGAATCAGAATTACGCTCAATGTAAATATTCAAATCTGCGTCACCGACCATATCCAAGATAACGGCTGCTTGGGGTTTTTCTGTCAGTGCGGTGACAAATGCCTTCGAGCCCATAATCCATTGCCGGTTATCTAATCCCCCATTGTCCTCGGCGTCAAAAAAAACCAGACGGACCGGGATGCTGTCAGGCGGAAGTGTACGAGCCAGTTCCAGCAAGACGGCAACGCCCGAAGCCCCATCATTGGCTCCTGGCACAGGTCCGCTGCTCCCTTGACCCGGGTCTCGATCTGCTAGTAGACGGCTATCATAGTGTGCACCTATAACGATGTATGAGCCGAACTCTGAGCGGGTTGCAATAATGTTTTGAACAGAAAATCCCGACCATGAAGTTGTCTGGATTTGAACTATCCAGCCGATTTTTTCCATTTCCTGCTGAATATAAGTAATGGTCTGAGCGTGGGCAAAACTCCCCGGTGTGCGAGCACCAAATGACACCTGAGCGACCACATCCTGATATGCACGTTGTCCGTCAAAATGGATGGCGGGCCAGCATAAATTGAAGACAAGCCAACTTATAAGCCCGAGCAACAAGATTCCCAGGCATGAAAAGGTAAAAAGCCGCAATTTACGTGAAGTCATAAGCAAACACCCATTTCTGACAAAAAACCTTACAAGCTCACCTTATTGCCCATGATTCCATCAACGATAGTAATTTGAACAGCAAAGAACAGGTCTTTAAGGGGTAGGGAATGGAGAAAAGGGAGAAGGACTTTTAACGCTACGACGAAGGTATTGCTGTGCAACTATTAACGGATGAATTCAGCTGTTCCTATCCCGGGATCATGCGAAAGGTTTGTTTCTGTCCGGGTAATGTCAGGTTGGTATGGAAGCCGGTCCGATCCTCCGCCAATCGCAGGCAAATCAAGTCTTGATATCATTGATATTGTACCATTTTGGATTTTTGGGGATGTGATTTATAATCACAATTGAGGAACTTTCTAATGCCAAAAAGTCTAATGGACCTTCAGCTAAAGGAAACCAGCCAATTAACGGGGGCTTACTGGGCTACCTGGCTGGAACATACAGATAATTGGGAAGTGCTTGCCTCTTTTAAAATCAACCTGCAGCAGCGTACTGTTTTCCTAAAGTACATTCAGCAGCCTCCATTGAAAACATGGTTGAACAAGACATTGACCGGTAAACGTGATCGGTCCCGCCTTAGTTCTCAGGAGACGGGCATGCCTGGTAATAAATTATATGTATTCCCAGACCAAGTGACTCAACGCGCCATTCTGGTTGGTGCGGATGAACTCTCGGATGTGGCTCAGCGGTTTTGGAGGGTGATCGCGCTGGGTAATTCAGGCCGCTCATTCTTTGACTTGACAACCGCTCCTGTTCCTTTGGAAATTGACTTGGTTCCTTACCATTTGCCACGCGCCTTAGATCGTATTCTGAGCATTCTCACTCAAACTACCACATGCCAAGGGGGGTGGCTGGCAATCCGTTCTGGGGATTATCTTGAAATCAAGGTGCATTCGACATGTATGGAATGCCAGGATACGCGTCTATCCTTTGATGCAAATCCTCTCCTGCGTGAGATAATCCAATCCCGACAGGCTCGCATTGTGCGGAAGAATGATGCAGAATGGGCGATGACACCACGCCTAGGATTCACATCTTCGACGCGTGTGTGGACTGCTCTCCCGCTGGTTATCGGGCAACGGTTGATTGGACTGGTGGCATTGTGGAACAATACTCCACCGCAACCCGCTGAATGGGAGAAACTAAAGCAACTGGCGGGAAGAATTGCTCCATCGGTAGAAGGCAGTATTACATTTACTGACCTTACCAACCACCTGCACCGAATGGCGTTGCTTAATGATTTTGCCGTAACGATCTCTTCCTCCTTGGATATGGAACAAATCGTGCAGCGAACGTTTGCGCTGCTAAGACGTGCTTTCAACACCGAGCGGATTAACATGATGATCTTGTCTTCCGATGGAAGCGGAGTCCAGCACTATTATGATCGCGATGGATTGATAATTGCCCAAACGACGCCAACCACGCTCATTCCTCGACCGGTTGAAAAGGGCGATGTTTATCGCGCAGATTCCATTACGCCTGAATCTATTTACAAACCAGTATATCCGGGGTCGAACTCTGCGTTAGTTATTCCGCTCAAATATCGAAAGCAAGTTATTGGTGCGCTGGGATTGGAAAATGTAAAGGGAGGCGCATTTACAGTTTACGACGAGCATTTACTGGTGGTGATAGCCAGTTATTTGGCTGGTCTTTTGGAGAATGGACGATTGAGGCGGGAAGCAGAAGCACGGGCGCGTAACTTAAGTCTGATCCACGAAGTTGTTGAGCAGGTAATTGGCCTGAATGATGTTCGTCAGGTTGCGCAAATTGCCGCAGAATTAATGGCGCGGAATTTTGATTATGAGTTCGCTGGAGTTGCACTGGTTATGAGTCCCGATAACGAATTGCAGATTGCTGGAATTGGTGGAAATGCGGCCGACTTAGCCCAGCAGGGGCTGAAGTATATGGATGCAACCAGGAGAGATGGAATCGTAATGCGTGTGGCAGCTACCGGTAATAGCATGCTGGTCAATGATGTCAGCCAAGACCCTTTCTATCTTCCCATTCCGGATTGGGATGCCGGTTCTGAAATGTGTGTCGCCCTGAAAGATGGCGATCAAATCCTGGGTGTAGTTGACGTTGAGAGTCGTCGGAAAAATGCTTTCTCGCGAAACGACTTGCTTGTGCTAGAATCATTAGCTGGTATCCTTGCAAGTGTGATTTCCAATGTGGAGCAATACCAGAAACTCCAAGAGATGATTAATCAGCTTCGGGCAACCCGGGAAGAACTTCAGGAACGCATTACTGCACAGCATATGGCAGAAAGCCGGCTTATCCAGGCGGCTAAACTTGCGGCCGTTGGCGAAATGGCTGCTGGGATTGCTCACGAGTTGAATAATCCATTGACGACCGTTTCTGGATTCACTGAACTGACCTTGGAAGAGTTGCCATCTGATTCCCCGCAGCATGCAGACCTCGAGCTAGTACTGCGCGAAGCGCACCGGGCGCGCGACGTGGTACGCCGATTACTCGATTTTGCACGTCAAAGCGAGAGCGCGCGGGCTCGTTCAGATATGAACGAAATTGTGACCGATGTGTTGGCATTAGTAAATCATCTTTTACACACCAGCGGTATACAGATATTTACCGACCTTCCCGATGGACTCCCTAGGATTTTAGTGGACCGTAACCAGATAAAGCAGGTAATTCTCAATCTGATCCACAATGCCTTGCATGCCATGCCGGATGGTGGTGAATTACATATTACTACATTACGCCGCAGCCGTGATCATCATGATTGGTTGACAATAAACGTAACTGACACTGGCACGGGAATCTCACCCGAAAATTTAGAGCGCATATTCGAACCATTTTTTACCACGCGTGCGAAAGATGGTGGCACGGGACTTGGCCTTTCTGTTTCTTATGGAATTGTAGCAGAACATAGTGGTTTTATAGAAGCAGAGAGTAAAGTTGGGAAAGGTTCGATATTTTCCGTCTGGCTTCCGGTTGAGGTGGATTAATGGTAGATACGCATATATTGGTTGTAGACGATGAACCCGGCATTACCAGCTTGTGTGAGCGTTTGCTCAAGCGAGCGGAGTATGAGGTTACTTCATTTACAGATCCGTTCGCGGCAGTAACATACATCGAAAAGAACAAAATTGATTTACTGCTGGTTGACATCCGTATGCCGGAAATCAGTGGTTTCGACCTTATTGCCAAAGTCAAGCAACGCCAGCCTGATGCAGCAGTGTTAGTTATGACAGGTTTTGGAACGGTTGAGACAGCTATCCAGGCTCTCCGCCAGGGTGTGGACGGCCTAATACTTAAACCCTTTGAAACTGGCGGAGAACTAGTTAAAACCGTTCAGCAAGCTCTGGATGATAGTCAGAAAAAACGTGACATTGCCCTCCTCCAAGCATTACGTCCACTTTTCGATATTACCGAAACGTTTTTAGCAGAAACCCGCCCGGACCGTCTTGTTGGACTTGTCATCAGCGCACTTTGCGGACATCTGCGTTGCAATAATGCCGGATTTTATCAATATTCTAGAAATGATAACTCCTTACACCTGCTGGCTGGCCGTGGAGTTACACTTCCTGGTGACATCAGTGCTTTCGAGAGCGGTTTGGTTGGCCGTACCGACGCACTTGGTACTCCATTCTGGGTCAATGCCAGCGGACCGGGCGAGGCGGACCTCCAGGCTGCTCTGGTTGCTGTGGGATTAAGCTCTGCTCTGAGCGCACCGATTTCACGTCTCAACGTGCACGGGGTGTTATATGTCGGACGAGACTCTGATGTTGTTGGTTTTCGCGAAGTGGACTGGGAGATGTTCCTACTCATGGTGCGTGAGGCGACGGTCGCCATGGAAAATGCTCGTCTCTACGAAGAATTGCGAGAATATGTGCGGCGAGTGGAAGAATCGCAACAAGCGCTCATTCGCGCTGAAAAAATGGCGGCTGCAGGCAGGCTTACCGCCTCCATTGCTCACGAAATCAATAATCCATTGCAGGCAGTACAGAATTGTTTGCACCTTGCAACGCGCGCGGAGCTTTCAGTGAAAAAGAAACGCGAATATATTGATCTGGCGAATCACGAATTAGATCGTTTAATGAACACTGTCCAGCGAATGTTGGATCTTTACCGTCCAAGTGGCGTGGAGCCCCAGCGCGTGAACCTTGTAATTCTGTTGAGGCGGGTAATTAAATTGCTTTCACCACAATTACAAGCGCGTGGTATACACATAAGCACGGGATTGTCGTCCAAGTTACCTTCCATTTTGGCAGTGAGCAGCCAATTGGAGCAGGTTTTTATTAATCTTATCTTGAATGCTTACGATGCCATGCCAGAAGGCGGGAAACTGCGAATAAGCGTTCGTACGGTTGGGGATATGGTTGAAATTTTTGTTCAGGATACCGGTCGCGGAGTCACAGAAGAGGATCGAAACCGTATATTTGAGCCATTTGTGAGCACAAAAAAAGGAGGTACGGGACTTGGATTGTCCGTCAGTTATGGCATTATCGCTGCTCACGGCGGCAGCCTTGACCTTATGACCGATCGCGGACCCGGAGCCTGTTTCCGGGTGACATTACCTGTAAAGGGAGAAACATGACAGCCAAAGCCAACATTCTTGTCGTAGATGACGAGCCGGTAGAGCGGCAGACCTTATCAGAAATCCTTCGTCTTGAAAGATACCATGTCGCTGCTGTGGCGAACGGGGAGGCAGCTGTGGATTACGTGCGTCAGAATCCGGTGGATTTGATCCTTCTGGATTTACGCATGCCTGGCATGAGCGGGCTGGATGTGATTAAAGTGATTAATCGCACACTGCCGGAAGTAGAAATTATACTATTTACTGCGCACGGTTCAATGGAATCAGCTATTGAAGCATTACGTAATCGCGTTCAAGATTATTTGTTGAAACCGGCTTCGCCTACTCAGATCCTTGAGAGCGTAGCACGTGGTCTGTCGCGGCGGACCGCCAGACAACAATCACGAGAACGCCAGGAAATCGGTCTTATCACCAATGAACACGCTATTGTTGCGTTGGGTGATGGCACGGTGATTGATTTTGGCAGGCGACTTGTCCGGTCTGGCTCGCGGACCGTATTCCTGACATCCGCAGAAGGGCGGCTGCTAAGAATATTTGCTGAAAATGTTGGTAAGGTCTTTACGCATCGGGAATTGGTATTACTTGTGCAGGGATACTCCACTTCGCAACAAGAAGCACCCGAAATCCTACGGCCGCTGGTGAGTCGGTTACGGCAAAAATTAGCGGATATTCCTGCGTTGATGCGGCGAATTGTCAGTGTGCGAGGAACAGGATATGTATTCGAGAATGAGTAAATCTGGGTTTCACGATGATCTGTTTGTCTTTGACCTACGATGTGCATTAAATGTTAAAAACCAAAAAAAATCGCGCTGGTAAAAACCAAAGTTAGGGAATCGACTCTGGCTCAACAAATAGGCAATAAAGGAAATCCCGCTAAGACCAACCAACCCGTTGACAATATCCTGATTGTATCTATGCTCATGAAAAGTAAGTACTGTAGCAGCCAGGGTAATGACCACCATTGCCAGCGATATGGTAGACGTCAGCTCTACATTACGACGGATTCCGTCGTCCTGAAAAGAAGGATGAGCTTTGGTGAGCTTACGGAAGAATTCTTTGAGGGTGCTGACTTTTGTTCTCAGAAAACATGCAGGTCTTATCAAAGTGTGGAAGACGGAACAGGAATAATAAAAAGATCTGGTGCGTGGCGCTTAACTTATCTCCCAGACAGAATCTCCAGCCAGAATATTACGAATTTGGTCAGGGAAACGGTCAGGGTCAAGAGGTTTGCCAAGAAAGCCGTCGAAGCCGGATTCGCGAGCCCTATTCATCTGTTCAATGCTGGCCTCAGCAGAAACTGCAATGATCGGAACTTGCTTTAATCGTTCTGATGCCCGAATCTTTTTCAGCGCACCAAAGCCATCTTCGTAAGGCAGGCGAATATCCATCAGGATCAGGTCGAGGCGTGGAAGTGTGTCGGCAAATTCGACCACTTCGTACCCAGACGTTTTCCACTCGCAATGGACGCCCAAGTACCCCAGCAAACGGGCAATCAAAACGAAGTTGGATACATTGTCCTCAACAACCAGGACAGTACAATCTTTGGGAATTGTAAATTTCCGCGCATCCTGGGTGTCAGAGACTGGATTTTTGAGAGTATCTTGTAAATCGGGCATGTTTATCTTTTCCTTAGGTAACGTTCGACTTGCTGAGGAAGATGATCGCTATCAATGGCTTTTAAATATAACCATCACAGCCAGCTTCAAGAGAATTTTCTCTATCTCCACGCATCACATTGGCGGTCAGTGCTACAATAGGGACATTCTCATAACTTGGGAGTGAGCGAATACGGGCGGTTAATGAGTAATCGTCCATATCAGGCATGTTTATATCCATTAAAATCAAATCCGTGTGCAGCGATTTGAGCACTTCCAACCCTTCCCCTGCGTTCCCGGCCTCTAAAATTTCATAACCTTCTGCCATCAAAACGCGCGGGATAAGAAACCTGTTAT
>CAIQQN010000023.1 GCA_903873975.1 uncultured Anaerolineales bacterium | reverse complement strand
TCACGATGATTCCCGGAAAACCGCTTGCTTTTCAAAAAAAATCATGTATAATATTGCCGGGTAGGGAATCCTACACAATCTGCATCTCTGTTTCAGAGATGCTTGTATTTTCTCAGGATGAATAAGATGCCGACGACATTCTTGACCAAAGAAGGTTATCAAAAACTTGCCGATGAGCTTGAATATCTGCGCACCACCAAGCGGCTGGAAGTTGCCAATCGTCTTCATGAGGCTATGGAAGGTGGTGAGCTGATCGAGAATGCTGAATACGAAGCCGCCAAGAACGAGCAGGCCTTCGTCGAGGGTCGTATCCAGGAACTGGAAATGATCCTGGCCACGGCTCGCGTCATTGACGAGAAAGAGAAGAAAGAAAAAAGTGATCTAGTGCAGGTCGGTTCAACCGTAACCATTAAAGAAGATGGGAGCAGTTCGGAGAAATACACTATTGTCGGCGCGGCCGAAGCCAACCCGCGCCAGGGGAAAATCTCAAATGAGTCGCCCATTGGCAAAGCCATTTTGAATCATCACGCCGGAGAGGAAGTTAACGTCGAAGCACCCGGCGGTACTTTCAAAGTAAAAATCGTTAAGGTCGAATAAGCCTGGGGCATGCCCATTAAGCCCCGCGCATCCTGTCTGGTGCGCGGGGCTTTTCGTTGTAAAATAAGTCAGAAAGGTTTTGCCATGACCGAATATAGCTCGCTTGAAAAAATCCGTCTCGAGAAAATTGAGGAACTCCGCAAGGAAGGTGTGGAGCCGTACCCCACGCGCGCCGAACGAACACACACCTCGGCTCAGGCAATCGCTGCTTTCGAAACCGCCGAAAAAGCTGCATCCGAAGGCCAGCCGACAGTTGAGGTCAAAGCTACGGTGACCGGACGCATCCGTGCCGCACGTGCCATGGGCAAACTGACCTTCGCCCATATCGAAGACGGCGACGGGCGCATCCAGTTGTTCATGCGGATGAACGAACTTGGCCAGGAGCGCGTGGACTGGTTCAATAAAATGCTCGACATCGGTGATTTCATCCAGGCTACCGGTGTGATGTTCCGCACGCGCACCGGCGAGGCAACGCTCCATGTTCACGATTTCAAACTGCTGGCCAAAGCGGTCAGCCCCCTCCCGGCGGCAAAGGATGAGGTAACAGAAAGCGGCGAAACGATCCGGCATGCTGCGCTGGAGGACCCGGAGCTGCGCGCCCGCCAGCGCTACGCCGACCTGGCCGTCAATCCCGAGGTGCGCGAGACTTTTCGCAAACGGTCCGCCATCATCCGCACCTTGCGCGAGTTCCTGGATGGACACGGCTTTCTGGAAGTCGAGACGCCCATCCTGCAGCCCATCTACGGCGGCGCGGCAGCCAAGCCGTTCACCACGCACCACAACCAGTTAAAACAGGATTTATTCCTGCGGATATCCTTTGAACTCTACCTGAAACGCCTGCTGGTTGGCAACCTGGAGCGCGTCTACGAACTCGGTCGCGACTTCCGCAACGAGGGCGTCTCGTATAAACACAACCCGGAGTTTACCCAGTTGGAGTTTTACTGGGCTTACGCCGATTATCTCAAGGTGATGGAACTGACCGAGCAGATGGTTTCGTATGCCTGCCAAAAAGTAAATGGCAGCATGAAGCTCACCTACCAGGGTCATGAATTGGACTTCACGCCCCCCTGGCGGCGGATGACAATGTGCGAAGGGATCCTGGAGACCAGCGGCATTGACATCGCCAAACACCCCACAGCCAAATCGCTCTTCAACGCGATTGCCACCAAGGGCAAGATGCCCAACCCGCAGGCTACACGCGGAAAATTGATTGATTTCTTATTGAGCGAATTCCTGGAACCAACACTCGTTCAGCCGACCTTCCTGTACGACTACCCGCGCGACATCTCCCCTCTGGCGAAATCCAAGCCGGGTGATCCGTTGACCGTAGAACGCTTCGAGGGGTACGTGGCCGGGTTTGAACTCTGCAACGCTTTTACCGAACTCAATGACCCGCTCGACCAGGAACAGCGATTCATCGAAATGGGCCGCGACTACACCGATGACGAGGAAGAAAAGCATCCAATGGACGAGGATTACCTGCGCGCTATGCGCTACGGCATGCCCCCATGCGGCGGTTTCGGTATGGGTGTGGACCGGTTGGTGATGCTGTTGACTGACAAGCACCACATCCGCGAAGTGCTGTTGTTCCCACCCTCGCGTGAAACAGAAGAATAAATCCTTCATGCGATAAAAATCGTCCCGGCAGAGATGGCCGGGACGATTTGCGTTAACAGGGTACTGCTGGAATCTCACCCCGCCCTGGCACAATTCCGCACACAGGAATTAGTTTTTTGTGGTGTTCCTCTCTATCACCACAACGGTCTGCAAAGAGCCAGGATCAGTCTGCGAATAAATGTCCCTTTGTGGTGTAAAATATTCTCAATGGACGAACCCATTCTTATTCGTGAAGCCCAGCACGGCAACCTCGACGCCTTCAACTCTCTCGTGCTCGCCTATCAGGATATTGTCTACAACACGGCCCTGCGCATCCTGGGAGACGAAGATCTGGCTGCCGATGCGTCGCAGGAAGCCTTCATCTCCGCCTTCCGCGCCCTCAACTCCTACCGCGGCGGTTCCTTCCGTGCCTGGCTGTTGCGGACTGTCACCAACGCCTGCTACGACGAACTGCGTCGCAAAAAGCGCCGTCCCACCACGCCGCTCGAACCCGAGACCGAAGACGGCGACGAAGTCGAAACCCCGCGCTGGTTGGCCGATCCCAGCGCCTCCCCCGAAGAACAACTTGACCAGGCCGAACTCGAACATGCCATCCAGCACTGCCTGGAGAATCTTCCCACCGACTTCAGGGCTGTGGTCATCCTGGCCGACATCCAGGGCCTCGATTACAGCGAAGTCGCCGCGGTGGTTAAGAAACCGCTCGGCACAATCAAGTCCCGCCTGGCACGCGCCCGCCTGCGTTTGCGCGAATGCCTGCAAGCCTTCCGGGAACTTTTACCCGCCGCCTTCCGTCTGGAAAAAGAGCGTGGCCTATGACGAACCCTTCTTTCCGCGACATTGAACTACTTTCGGCCTCCCTGGACGGGCAACTGTCCCAGGCTGAAATGACGCGCCTGGAAGCCCGCATCCAATCAGACCCGGCGCTTGCCGCCGCACTGGCAGATTTGCGTCAGGCTCGCGCCATTCTCCGCCGCACGCCCAAACGCCACCTGCCGCGCAACTTCACCCTGACTCCCAAAATGGCCGGGATCAGGCCTCCGGTTCCGCGCCTCGTGCCGGCACTCTCGTGGGCATCCGCCGTGGCGATGCTGCTGTTTGTATTTACCCTGGGGGTGAATCTGCTCGGTCAAATCTCTTTTGGTGCAGCCACATCGATGATGGCCGCCGCGCCGATGACCAACGAGGGTTACGGTATGGGCGGCGGACCGGCTGACACGCAGCCTCCGGCGATGGATAACACGCAAGCTACACCCACTGCGGAGTCTTTGGTTGCGACAGCCCCTGAAGAAACTCCTCCAGGTGAGATGCGCCTCGTCGCTCCCACTGCTGCCCCTGCAACAAAAGCTGCGCCGGAACCTGTCAATATCTGGCCATATATCTGGCTTGGGCTGGCGGCAGTGCTTATCGCCGCTGCCCTGCTGATACACCGGGCAAGCATTCAGGCTTTTCGCCGCAAAGTGGGTATAAAACGTGACACGTAGAACGCAAACCGCCGGTGCAAATCCACCCGGCGGTTTTTCTATTCCCCGTGCTACAATAAAAGGGTATTGTAAGGAGGTAGTATGGCAACGATTGCGCCTGTCCGTCCTTCCCCGATTGCCGGGGCATGGTACGAGGGTAATCCGAAAGCTCTCGCCCGTATCGTGGATCAGTACCTCGACCAAGCTGAATTGCCCGAACTGCCAGGCGAGGTGATTGCCGTCATCGCCCCACACGCCGGACATAAGTACTCCGGTCCGGTGGCCGGGTATGCCTTTGCGGCAGTGCGCGGCCGCACCTTCGACCTGGTAGCCGTCCTTTCGCCGATGCACCAGCCCTATTACGAAATACTGTTGACCACCGCCCACGAGGCTTACGCCACCCCGCTCGGCGAGGTCCCGGTGGATAAGGATGTCACCGCTGCCCTGGATGCCCGCCTGCGGCCGGTGCTGGGCGAAGGCCTGACGTCGGTGGCCTACGACCAGGAACATTCCCTCGAAATCGAACTGCCCTTTTTGCAACGTGCCCTGTCCGGGGGGTTCAAGCTCCTGCCGGTGATGGTGCGCTCACAGACAGCGGAGGTCTCTCAACAACTCGGCGCGGCCCTGGCAGAGACCCTGCATGGGAAGAATGCACTGGTTGTCGCCAGCACGGACCTTTCCCATTTCTACACCCAAAAAGAAGCAGTAGCCTTCGATACCGAGATGCTGCGCCGGATCGAGTCCTTTTCGCCAGAGGATGTTTTCTGCGCTGAAAAAGAGGAGCAAGGCTTTGCCTGCGGTCTCGGTGCACTGACGGCAGTGCTATGGGCCTCCAAAGCCTTGGGCGGTGACACGGTGAAGGTGCTGCGTCACGCCACATCCGGCGACATAACCGGGGATTACTCGTCCGTGGTCGGCTATGGCGCGGCGGTGGTGCTAAAAACGACCACAGTTAAATAGTGGAACACAGATGGGACAGTCAGTGAAAAGTAAAGCATAAAAGAATCTACAATTTCTCATCCAGTTTATAATGAGCATATGGTTTACGCTCGTGTGGCTGTCAACGTCCCCGGCCTGACCGGTGAATTCGATTACCATGTGCCCCCCGAACTGGAAGGGAAAATCGGCGCGGGGCATCTGGTCACCGTACCGTTTGGCAAGCAGACCGTCCAGGGCGTGGTGTTGGAACTGGTCAGCCAGCCCGCCGTCGCCGAGACCAAGCCCATCCTCTCCCTGCTCGACCCCCTCCCCGCCCTGACCGTCACGCAGATGGAACTAGCCCGTTGGCTGGCCGGGGAGACCCTGTCCCCGCTGGCGGCCTGCATCGGGCTGATGCTGCCTGCGGGACTGAGTCAGCAGGCAGATGTGTTCTATTCCATAAGCAACCGGCAATCAGCAATCAAGGATCAGCAATTCACTGCCACACAATCCCGCCTGCTTAATTTGCTCCAGGAAAAGGGAAGCTTGCGAGGTCGTCAAATCGATCGCCACTTTAAGAATGTGGACTGGCGCAAAACGGCGCAATATCTGGTAAGAACCGGGGTACTGACCAGCCAGTCCATCCTGCCGCTGCCCTCGGTGCGCCCAAAGTTTGTCCGCACGGCGCAACTGTCCGTGCCTCCCGAAGCGGCAGAAGCCGCCATGCCGGACCTCGGAAAGACCGCTGAAACCCGGTCTCGCCGACAGGCCGCCCTGCGCTTCCTGATGCGCGAACCGGCGGATGTGAACGTCTCGTGGGTATACGCCGAATCGGGCTGCAATCTGGCCGACCTGCAGGAACTGGCGGAGCGCGAATTGATTGTTTTAAGGGAAACCGAGATCTGGCGTGACCCTCTAGAGAGAGTAGAAAGCAAAGGAATAGAGAGCAGTTCGCCGCCGGAACTGACTCCCGACCAGCAGAAGGCTTGGGAGCAAATCCTTCAAGCATTCCGCTCCTTTCACATTTCTCATGCTCCATTCTTACTTCATGGCGTCACCGGCTCCGGCAAGACCGAGATTTACATCCGCGCTGCACAGGAGTGTATTCGATACGGAAAGGAAGCCATCATTCTCGTCCCGGAGATCGCCCTCACGCCGCAGACTGTACGCCGTTTCCTGGCACGCTTTCCCGGGCAGGTTGGACTGGTGCATTCCAGGTTATCTGAAGGCGAGCGCTACGACACTTGGCGGCGCGCTCGTTTGGGGCAGCTAAAAGTCATCATCGGGCCGCGCTCGGCACTCTTTGCCCCGCTCCCCAACGTCGGCTTCATTGCCGTGGACGAATGCCATGATGGTTCGTACTACCAGTCGGAGCCGCCGTTCTACTCTGCAGTCGGCGCGGCGATGGCCTATGCCCGGTTGTGCGGGGCAGTCTGCGTGCTTGGCTCGGCCACCCCAACCATCCAGCAACGGTATCAGGCATCGTCCCGGGCGGGGACTGAGGGTTGGGAAAGCCTCCGCCTGTTAGAGTTACCGAAGCGGATACAGATCTCCGAGTTCTCTGCAAACCTGGGAGGCCTTCCTCCCGTCTCAATTATTGATATGCGGGAAGAACTCAAGTCCGGAAACCGGGGCGTCTTCAGCCGGGCGCTGGTGGAGGCGCTGAACGAGGTGCTCAAAAAAGGCCAGCAGGCGATTCTCTTCCTGAACCGGCGCGGCACAGCCACCTATGTTTTTTGTCGTGAGTGTGGGCATGTGTTGAAATGCCCGAAGTGCGATACGCCCCTTACGTTACACATTGACATGTTGGTACAAGAACATGGTAAACCTGCCAACGTGTTGATTTGCCACCGCTGCGGATACACGCGGCAGATACCGGAAAAGTGCCCGGTTTGCGGGAGCGATCAGATCCGCCAGTATGGGCTGGGCAGCGAGAAGGTGGAGGCCGAGGTGGGAGCCCTCTTCCCATCGGCACGCACCCTGCGCTGGGACTGGGAAACCACCCGCCAGAAGGACTCGCACGAGATCATCCTGAGCCACTTCACCGCTCACCGGGCGGATGTGCTCATCGGCACGCAGATGCTAGCCAAGGGCCTGGACCTTCCGCTGGTAACGCTGGTGGGGATTGTGCTGGCCGAGGTAGGTCTGAACCTGCCCGACCCGTTCGCGGCGGAGCGGACCTTTGACGTGCTGACCCAAGTCTCAGGCCGCGCAGGCCGTTCGGCCATGGGCGGACGGGTGGTGCTGCAAACATTCCAGCCGGAGCATTATGTCATTCAGGCCGCGGCCGGCCATGATTATGCCGCCTTCTACGCCCGCGAGCTGGACTATCGCAGGCAGTTGGGCTACCCACCATTCAACCGCCTGGTGCGGATGGAATACCGGCATGTCCAGGCGATAAAAGCCGTGTCAGAGGCGCAGGGACTGGCGGCAGAACTTGCCAAGTGGATCGAGAGCGAAGATCGGCGCGAGACAACGCTCATCGGACCCGCGCCTTGCTTCTTTTCCCGCTTGAATGGACTCTATCGCTGGCAGATAATCCTGCGCGGCCCGAACCCGGCGAGTCTGCTGCGGGAAAAGAATTTCGAAGGTGCCGCCCTGGGCGCAGCGAAGGGCTGGCGGGTGGAAGTGGACCCGGTAACATTACTTTAGTTGGTAAAAAGAATAAGGAGTACAGTTATGGATAAACCTTTAATCCCCGAATACTTGACGGATTACATTGACAGTCTCGTGCCGCCCCGTCTGCCAGAAATGCAGGCGATGGAAGACGAAGCAGAAAAGATGGATTTCCCCATTGTTGGACCGGCATCCGGGTATCTATGCTACCAGGTGGCGCGCATGATCGGTGCAAAGCGCGTCTTCGAACTTGGCTCGGGCTTTGGCTACTCGACTGCCTGGTTTACCAGGGCTGTGGCCGAGAATGGCGGCGGCGAGGTCCATCACGTGGTCTGGGATGAAGAACTATCGCGCCAGGCACACTCCCACCTGGCTGTGCTGGGATACGCTGGAATTGTCCGCTATCATGTTGGAGAGGCGGTTCAAACCCTACGCGAGACCGCCGGTCCCTTCGACCTGATCTATAATGACATCAACAAGGAAGACTATGCCGACTCACTGCCGGTTATTGCCGAGAAACTGCGTCCCGGTGGCGTGCTTGTCGTGGATAATATGCTCTGGCACGGGCGCATCTTCGATGCTAAAGATAAAACCCCGGCCACGGAAAGCATCCGCAAACTGACCGGGATGCTCACGTGCAGTCCGGACTGGATTACCTCGCTGATACCGGTGCGGGATGGAGTCATTGTGGCGTATAAAATATAATGCAAGGTGGATGTACGTCTGCTATAATCACGCTCATTCTTGTCCATATCTCTGGAGGTGTCTCATGCAAAGCTTTTCTCGCGGTTGGTCGTTCCTCAAGCAGGCCTGGCAAATGGCCTTCAAGGACAAAGATCTCATCAAGCCATCCATCATGGCCCTGTTCGCCGGGTTCATTGTCTCGGTCATTTTTATCCCCCTGATGATCGGGGCGGGTTTCCTGACAGGCGGTGATAACAGCCTGGTTGGGCAGATCATCCTGTTCGTGCTGGGTGCAGTGATGATTTTCATCCAGTATTCGGTTGGCTATATCTTCTCGGCCATGACCATCTACCTCATCTACGGCTACCTGGCTGAAGGCGATGGTGTGATGTCAAAGGCCTGGGCCATCATCAAGCGCGAGTGGCTGAATATCATCAGCCTGGCCGCGGCTTCGACGGTGGTCAACCTGCTCAAGAGCGGCGTCAGAGGCAAAGGCAGGTCGGCGGGTCGCAACCTGCTTTCCGGTCTGATTGACACGGTCTGGACCGAGGCCGCTTTCCTTATCCTGCCGGCCATGGTCATTGAAGACATCAACCTGAAAGACGCCCTCAAACGCGCCGGCAGCATCATCAAGAACAACCTGCTGCTGGTGGGCATTAGCACGGTCGGCGTGAGAACCGTCAACGGGCTGATTGGCTTCCTGCTGGGTGCACTCGGCATCGGCCTGGGCTTTGGCGTCGGGTTTGGCATTATTACGATCACCAGCACATCCACCTTCGGCCTGGTCTCCGGGATCGGCCTGGGGGTATTCATTGCCGGCATCTTCATCATGGTCGCAACGGTTGTGACCTCTTATACGAACACTGCCTACCATACCTGCCTGTATCTGTGGGCGCGCGACGTGGAAAAGGCCCAGGCTTCTGGCAGCAGTGCCCAGGTCCTGGCCCCCGCTCCGCTGGCAGCCGCCCTGAATAAATAATAATTCCATCTATAAACAAGAACAGGGGCTGTCCCAAAAAGGGCAGCCCCCTGCGCGAAAAGGGGAAATGTGCTTCAATAGGGGCATGAAAAAGGATGGTGTCAACTATTGTGTATAATGAGCTTATGCCATATCTGATTGACGGCCATAACCTGATCCCCAAACTGGGCCTGCACCTGGACTCATTCGACGACGAGTTGGACCTCCTGGTCCGCTTGCAGGAATTCTGCCGCCTGCGCCGTGCCCAGGTGGAAGTCTACTTTGACGGCGCTCCGCTAGGACAGGTCTCCTCGCGCAAAGCAGGCACGGTAACAGCGCACTTCGTTCGCCAGGGTTCCAGCGCGGATGCCGCCATCGAAGCCCGGCTTACACAACTGAAAAAAGCGGCCAAGAACTGGACGGTGGTCAGTTCCGATGGACGCGTCCAGCGCGCCGCAGGAGCCGCTCACGCCGGGGTAATGTCTGCGGAAGAATTCGCCCTGGAAGTGGTCAAAGCACGGACGACGCACCTGACGAAAACCGAGAATGGATCAGCGCTGAGTCCCGACGAGGTGGAGGAATGGCTGAAATTCTTTGAGAAGCGGGGCAGATAAAATTGGACTATTCTAATCTTTCTTTAATGCAATTAAGACAATTTTGGTGTAATATACCCACAAGATACCTGTTCTCCTTTTACTGGTATATAAGGTATCTGCCATCGAAGGTCTGCATGTCCCCCCCATGCAGACCAGGTTCGGTGGTGTTCCCTCCCCCTTAGATCACCAGGCCATGTGCCTGGTGATCGCTTTAATGGTGAACTTTGTGGTTTAATTGGAATATGATCAATGCCGTGAAGAGGGTCCCTGCTCATGGTTGGATCGGACTTGGCCTGGTGGCCGTCTTCTGGACTCTTAACTGGACCCTGAACGGGCTGCGCACACAGTGGGCTTTTTTCCCACTCTGGTTGGGCTACTGCCTGGCGATTGACGCCCTGGTCCTCTTACGCACCGGTACTTCGCTCTTTGTCCGCAGCCCGAAAAAATATATTGGTTTGTTTATTGCATCCGCGCCGGTCTGGTGGCTTTTCGAACTTGCCAACTGGCGCTTGCAGAACTGGCATTATGCCGGCTCCGAGGCATTCTCCACATTCCAGTTTTGGTTCTGGGCAACGATTAATTTCACCACCGTCATTCCGGCTGTTCTTGGCAGCGCCGAACTGATGCGAAGTTTTCTCACCAAACCGATAAAGGGTCCCATCATCAGCCCGACGAAAGCAACCACGATTGGCTTTTTCCTGACCGGATTGGCGATGCTGGTGTTGATGGTCACCTGGCCCAGGGTATTCTTCCCGTTTGTTTGGGTTTCCCTTTATTTTATCCTCGAACCCATCAATATCTGGGCGGGTCACCGTTCGCTGGTCAATTGGACAAAAGACGGCAACTGGCGGCCGGTCGTTACGCTCTGGCTGGGGGTGCTCCTGACCGCTTTCTTCTGGGAGATGTGGAACTACCTCTCTTACCCGAAATGGATTTACCACGTCCCCTGGGGTAACTGGTTCCACATTTTTGAAATGCCACTGCTGGGTTACGGCGGTTACCTGCCCTTCGCTCTTGAACTCTTTGCCATGTATCATCTCCTGGTTGGTCTGTTCGGTAGCAAGAAAACAGACTACGTGATGAAATTCCCTGAGGCATAATGCACAATCGTTATATCGCCTATCATTTGCCAACTGACGATATCGCCGTCATCGGTGTCTCCGGCGGGCCCGACAGTTTGTGTCTGCTCCACCTGGCGCGGCAGATTCCCTGCCTGGATATCATCGTAGCACATTTCAACCACCAACTGCGCCCCGAAGCGAACCTTGAGGCTGAGCTTGTGCGCCGCGTGGCGGAACAGATGAAATTACCCTTTGTGACCGAGTCCACCGATGTGGGCGGTTACGCCGAAGAGCACAAACTTTCGCTGGAAGAAGCCGCCCGCATGCTGCGCTATCGTTTCCTGTTCACCCAGGCACGGGCACACCACGCCGGCGTGGTGGCGGTTGGTCACACTGCCGACGACCAGGTGGAAACCATCCTGATGCACTTCCTGCGTGGTGCAGGTTTGGATGGGTTAATAGGGATGGCCGGGCGCACCTTCCTAACCGAATTTGACCGGGAAATCCCGCTGGTACGTCCCATCCTGCATCTCTGGAGGTACGAGACGGAGGCCTATTGCCGCGAACACAATCTCCAGCCTGTCTATGACCCAACTAACACCGACGAAACTTACTTCCGTAACCGGCTGCGCCACAGCCTGATTCCCGAACTCGAAAAGTATAATCCGCGCTTCAAGGATACCCTGCTACGAACAGCCCAAGCCCTGGCCGGGGACTATGAAACACTGACAGATGCGGTTGCCTCAGTTTGGCCGATGGTTGTCTTGAAGGCAGACGTTGATTATGTAGCCTTTCGATCATCCGCCATGGGAGAAATCTCGTGCGGTCTTCGCCGTAACATCATCCGCAGGGCGATGGAATCTTTGCGGCCCAATATGCGCAATCTTGATTTCAATACGGTGGAACGTGCCTCGAACTTCGTTGACGCCAGAACGCGCACACTCAAGCCTGACCTCGTTCCCCGGCAGGTGGACTTGACCGAAGGTCTCTATCTCTATCGCGAGGGGGATGTAATCTACCTTGCAACTCTGGAGGCCGACCTGCCATCGGCACATTGGCCGCTGATTGAAGGAGACTACGAGCTGCAGATCAACGGGCAAGTGAAACTTAATAAGAACTTTATCCTATCGGCGTCCGAAGTGGATGGCGAAACAGCCCGCCAGTTTGCGCATGAAAATGGAGATTCCTTCGTTGCCTGGCTGGACGCGGATTTAACGGGAGACAGGTTCACGGTCCGCGCCCGCCGTGCAGGGGACGTTTTCTCGCCACTCGGTATGAACAGGCAAACGGTCAAATTGCGGGAATTTTTTATCAATGTCAAACTCCCCAAGCGGGCACGCGCCGGATGGCCGTTGGTCTGTGCTGGGGAGCAAATTGTCTGGGTGCCGGGGTTCCGTCTGGCACACCCGTTCCGCGTCACCGAAAAAACGAAACGGGCGTTAAGATTAATCCTCAATACATCGTAGAGGCAGCCGGTTCCCCCTCGGGGATGGACACTGTCACCCCCATAGGTTATTCGGCTTTTCCCGCCAATTGCCTCAGCTTTAAATTAATCTCCCGCCACTGGATCTTTGAGATGCCCAGTTTCTGACGGATTTTCTCCGGTTCAATGTTGTTCAGGTAATCCTGCAAGGTGCAGGTCCAACGGCACATGTCAAAGGACAGGTGCTTGGGCAAACCGGCTTCCTTGCCAATATCTTCCAATAGATACTCAAGCCGCCGCGGCGACCAGGGGAGTAACCGGTCAACAGGGTTGTACTGAGTCAGGTATTCTTCATAAGCCGGAAGCCAGTCTTCGGGCAGGGTCAACTTGCGTTCCTTATAGCGATTTGCCGGGCTGGCATAACGGATAAAAATATATGGTTCGCTGGGGGACTGCAGGTCAATGTG
>CAIQQN010000022.1 GCA_903873975.1 uncultured Anaerolineales bacterium | reverse complement strand
TCGAAATGAAGCCGATGTTCATCATGACCAGCGAAGGTTAACGAATAAAGAGGCACCCGGTTTTGAATTAAACCGGGTGCCTCTTTATTTTTAGAAATTGGGAACGGAGAGCACACGTGTGCCTCACGAAGGATACCGGGAGGATGTGTGGCCTAATAAACGCAGAATACACGGAGGAATCACAAAAATGAAACGCAGCCTGCACCACATCCATAGGATCACTAATCTTTTGATCATTACCGTCTCCACATTATCCCTGATGGCTTCGAATGGCGGCTTGATCCCAGTCCAGGCGAAATCTTCAATACCATCCTCCATGCGGGTCTCACAGGCTGGAGTTTTGACCCCGGCAACGCAGGGTGATCAAAACAGCCTGCACCTGCAAGGGAAGACGAAGAAATCCCTTGAGCGACTCCTAAGCCTGATCAATGGGTCAAGAGTTTCTAATGCAAGTAGTGATGGCCCATCCAACCTGGCGAAACTGGACAGTCATCTGCAGGACCTGGTATCGGACCGTCTCAGCGGCATGGACGTTGCCAAAGCCGCACAAAGCCGTGGGTTGACCACTTCTGGCAGCCAGGCTGTCCTGGTGGATATTTATATCCTTGGCCCGCTCGATCAGGCTGTCACCCAACTGAAGAAGACCGGGATGCAGGTGCTTGCCACCAACCAGGCATTTGGCGGGATCGTCGAAGGCTACCTGCCGGTGGACTCCATCCTGCCGGCCGCCAGCCTCGCACAGATCAAGGCCATGCTCCCGGTCATGGGCGTTGAATTTGGTACGGGTTCTGTCACATCGGAAGGCGACGCAGCCCACAATGGACCGGCAGCCCGGGCGTTGGGAGCCGATGGCGCCGGTGTGGTGATAGGGGTCACATCCAACTCAATGAATCAAGTTGGGACGGGCGTGGCCGGCTCTCAAGCCACGGGCGATTTACCGGCCGGTGTCACCATCCTAAACGAATTGACTGGTTATAATGATGAGGGGCGGGCCATGGCGGAGATCGTTTACGACACCGCACCAGGTGTTACCAGCATGTTCTTTGATTCCGGAGTTTGCATTGGCGCCAGTTGTAAAGCAGCAGCCATCAACAACCTTGTGGTACACGGCGTCAATATCATTGCTGACGATTACGCTGATTGGGAAGAGCCTTTTTTTCAGGATGGGCAGGTGGCTCAAGCCGTGGACGCGGCTTATGCCGCCGGTGTGGCATATCTCGTCTCGGCCGGAAACTATGCCCGCCAAAGTTATGAGTCATATTTTAATGACGACGGGGAGGGCAATCATGATTTCGATCCTGGAGAAGATACGGCCGTTTTACAGCAAATTACGACCCTCCCAGATAATTATTACATACGATTGATCATACAATGGGATGATCCGTGGGGTGCCGCAACGCATGATTACGATTTCTTCCTGTACGATGTGAACAACCCGAGTACACCACTGGCATCGAGCGAGACCTATAACCTGGACACAGGCTTGCCGATAGAAATACTCTATTGGGGCAACGAAACCGGTTCCCCTGTAACGGTTGGCGATCTCATCCGCCTTGCAGGTCAAACCGAGACACGTGTCTCATTCCTGAAATATTTGACCAACAGTAAAACGATTGATGAGTGGGATACCGCCTCCACTACCATCTCGCCTGATGCCGCTTCCGCGTCTGGCGCGATGACCGTCGCGGCTGTCAGATGGGACGAACCCGGCCTGAACGATCCCGAATCTTTCAGCTCGCGCGGACCGGTAACTCGATTGTTCGATCCTGAAGGGAACCGTTTATCCGATCCGGAAATACGCCAAAAACCTGATTTTGCCGCAGCGGATTGCGTTTCCACATCCTTCAATTTTAGCGATGGTACCTTCTGTGGTACCAGCGCGGCAGTGTCAAGTATGGCAGGCGTGGCGGCATTGGTCAAGAGTGCGCAACCCTCACTAACGCCAGGCCTATTGTATGAAGTCCTGGGAAATGCAGACAATACCATTGACTGTACCCTGGCAGGGAATCCGGATGATGATTGTGGCTATGGCTTTGTGCTCGCAGATAAAGCGGTGGCCGCGGTCAGGAATACCTATGGGATCTTCCTACCGTTGGTTGTCCGTTAATGAGTCTGCCTGGTTAGGGCAATTCCCGCAGCCCCTGACGTTTCCGCCCTATCGTTGTAATTTTATTTACCGCTCCTCAGCCTGCTGGGTAGCGTCTTTTTACATCAGCCCTTCTTGCAAGGTTGAGAAGATTATGGATAATCT
>CAIQQN010000021.1 GCA_903873975.1 uncultured Anaerolineales bacterium | reverse complement strand
TTGAAGAATCCTCACAACTATGACGTATTGGTGGCGCCCAATTTGTATGGAGATATCATCTCCGACCTGTGCGCCCAAATGGTGGGAGGCCTCGGTTTCGGGTGCTCCGGGAATATTGGGGACAAGCTGGCGGTCTTCGAGCCGAGCCACGGCTCGGCGCCCAAATATGCCGGCCAGTACAAGGTAAATCCGATCGCCTCCATCCTGGCCGCCAAGATGATGCTCGACTGGCTGGGGGAGGAACAGAAGGGCGCCGCGGTGGAAAAAGCCGTGGCGGAAGTGATCAAGGAAGGCAAAGTCAGAACTTACGATATGGGCGGGTCGAATACTACGCTTGAAATCGGCGAGGCCATCGCGGCAAAGTTGTAAGGCGACTAGTCGCAGCTACTTATGTACAAGATTATCATCCACGAAGTTGGGCCGCGCGACGGTCTGCAGGTCGAGAAGACGGTCGTCCCGCTAGCCGAGAAGATCAGCTGGATCGATGGTCTGTGCGCGGCAGGTATCGACATCATCCAGCTCGGGTCGTTCGTCAACCCCGAGAAGGTCCCGCAAATGGCCGACACTGACACTCTATTCCGGCACTTCACCGGGAACAAACCCGCCAGCGTGACCCTTTCCGGGCTGGTCCTGAACGAAAAGGGGCTGGAGCGCGGCTTGGCCTGCGGGGTGGAGATGTTCTGCCTGGGAGTCTCGGCCAGCGAGACCCACAGCCAGAAGAACACAGGCATGACCACCGCTGAGGCTCTCAGGCGCATTGTCCCGATGGCGAAGGAGGCCATGGCCGCCGGGAAAATAGTCCAGGCTTCGGTTCAGTCGGCATTTGGCTGCGGGTACGAGGGTCCGATTGATCGGGAGAAGGTGCTATACATTGTCAAAGCGTTCCTGAATGCCGGCATCCGCAATGTCAGCCTGGCTGACACGGCCGGTCACGCCCAGCCGCAGCAGGTCGAGGACCTGTACAGCGCCATCCGGGCTCTGGACCCGTCGGTGGAACTGGCCTGCCATTTTCACAACACCTACGGGCTGGGACTGACCAACTGCTACGCAGCGCTGAAGAGCGGTGTGACCTATTTCGAGTCCGCTTTCGGCGGACTGGGCGGCTGCCCGTTCACCAAACTACCAGCCGGGAACGTCTGCACCGAGGATCTGGTCCACTCATTGCAGCGCATGGGACTGCGCAAGGATATTAAACTTGACGTGCTGCTCAAGGTGGCCCGCCAGGTTGGCAGATATTTCGACCGTGAACTGCCCGGCTTCATTTTGAAATCCGGCTCAATCGTGGATTTCCAGGGACATGCAGAAGGAGGTAGTGCATGAAATTACTGGAAGGGATCCGCGTCCTTGATGTGACCAATGTGCTCTCGGGACCGTTCGCCACGTTGCACCTCGCCCTGCTGGGCGCGGACGTTATCAAGATCGAGAACCCCGATGGCGGAGATCTTGCACGCAAGCTGGGCAATGTGCCCAAGTACAACAAGGAACTGTTGGGCACCAGCTTCTTGGCCCAGAATGCAAATAAAAGATCCCTGACCCTCAACATGAAGGCTGAAGAAGGCAAAGAGATCTTCCGCAAGCTGGTTAAGACCGCCGACGTGGTGGTGGAAAACTTCCGTCCGGGCGTGATGGCCCGGCTGGGGTTCTCTTATGAAGATTTATGCGAAATCAATCCCAAGATTATCTACTGTGCCATCTCCGGCTTCGGCCAGACCGGACCGGACGCCTTAAAGCCGGCCTACGACCAGATCATCCAGGGCCTGTCGGGTGTGATGGCTGTCAACGGTGACGAGCGCCTCAACCCACTGAGGTGTGGATTCCCGGTCTGCGACACGGTCGGCGGGGTGAACGCCGCCTTCGCCATCATGGCGGCCCTGTACTACCGCGAGCACACCGGCGAGGGCCAATTCATCGATATTGCCTTGCTGGACTCGATCATGCCGCTGATGGGTTGGGTGGCTGCCAACCTGCTGATCGGCGGTCAACAACCAGTCTTGCTGGGCAATGACAACTTCTCAGCCGCCCCGTCGGGCATGTTCAAGACTCAGGACGGCTGCATCAACATCGCCGCCAACCAGCAGCAGCAGTGGGAGGACCTGGTCGACGAGTTGGGGCTCCCCGGGCTGAAGACCGACCCACGCTTCCAGGAGCGCGATACCCGCAAGAGCAATCGCTTCCTGCTCACACCGTTGCTGGAGGCCAAGCTAATCCAGAATACGACCACCCACTGGGTGGAAGTGCTCAATGCCAGGGGTATCCCCTCAGGTGACGTGATCAGCCTGGAGGCTGCCCTGACCTCCAGGCAGGCCAGGTACCGCCAGGTGATCGCCGATGTGGAACAACCCGGCATTGGGAATATCAAGATCTTCAACATGACCGCCAAGTTCTCCAAGACACCGGCGCGGATCGAGATGCCTCCGCCCAGACTATCGGAGAATACACAGGTCATTCTGGGCGAGTTGGGATACAGCGCTGAGGAAATGAAGGTGCTGAAAGAGAGATTTGTGATCTGATGGAGTGCAGGCTTGGCGAAACAGCCTCCAGGGCTGCCAGCATGGGCAGTTTAGCGCACTAAAGTCCACACTCCAAATCCAAGGAGAGATGTATGGGAATGACACTGGTTGAAAAAATCCTTTCCCGAGCCATCGGGCGGGCTGCGGTCAAGGCGGGAGACGTTGTCGAACCCCGGGTCGATCTGGCAATGTCGCATGAAAATGGAGCCCTGGTGATCAACCAATTCCAGGAGATCTACCAGGGCACCGGCCTGGAGGCGAAGGTCTGGGACCCCAATAAGATCGCCTTGATCTTCGATCACCGGGTACCGGCGGAAAGCGCCAAGACCGCCACGAATCAGAAAAGGGTTCGTGAATTTGCTGCCCAACAGGGGATCAAGAAATTTCATGATATCCGCGGGGATGAAGGCGGCATTTGCCATCAGATCCTGCCGGAGAATGGTTATGTGCTTCCCGGGCGGGTCGTAGTCGGCACGGACAGCCATACCACCAGCCACGGCGCGCTGGGAGCTTTCTCGTTCGGCGTTGGGGCTACGGAAATGGCCTCCGTCTGGACCCTGGGACGAATCCTCAATGTTGAGGTCCCCGGAACGATCAAAGTGGAGGTGCACGGGCACCTGCAGCCGTACGTCCTGCCCAAGGACCTGATCCTCCACCTGATCGGTCGGCTCTCCGCCCAAGGGGCCAACTTCAAGGTCATCGAGTTCCATGGTCAGACTATCGAAAAAATGTCAACCTCTGGGCGTTTGACGATCTGCAACATGGCGGTTGAAGCCGGTGCAACCTCCGGGATCGTCCCAGCGGACGCGGAAACCGTGCGTTATTTGCATGAGGAAGCGGGAGTAAAAGACACTGTCGATGTCCTGCGCCCGGACGCAGATGCTGTATATGATCAAGTGATCGAAGTCGACGCCTCAACGCTGGACCCACAGCTTGCCTGTCCGCACACGGTGGACAACGTCAAGTCCATCCAGGCAGTCGCTGGAAAGCAGGTCAACCAGATCGTGATCGGCTCCTGCACCAATGGCCGTCTCGATGACATCCGGATTGCCGCCCAAATCCTGGATGGAAAAAAAGTGGCCCGCAATGTGCGCATGCTGGTCTTCCCGGCCTCGGCGCGCATCTACCGCCAGGCGCTCGAGGAGGGAACCCTCCTGACGCTCATGGACGCCGGAGCAGTGGTGATGAACTCAGGCTGCGGTCCGTGCCTCGGTGTGCACCAGGGAGCCCTGGCGGATGGCGACGTTGCACTGGCCACCACCAACCGGAATTTCAAAGGCCGCATGGGCAATCCATCTGCCGAAGTCTACCTTTGCTCTCCAGCCGTGGCAGCCGCTAGCGCATTGACCGGCATGATTACCGATCCCCGGAAAGGAGCCTGAACATGTCCAAAGCCCCGCGCAAGAACCGGGACTACCACGTAGTCCTCAAACTGGGCGATGACGTCTCGACCGATATCATCTATCCCGGACGTTTCATGGCGACCGTACTGCCCGAAGAAACACCCCAGTATGCATTTGCGGATCTGGTCGATTTTAATACCCGCATAAAGAAAAAAGAGGTCCAGCCGAAAAGCGTGATCGTGGCCGGGAGAAATTTCGGCTGCGGCTCCTCCCGCGAGCAGGCGGCCTCCTGCCTCAAGGGTTCGGATTTCATCGTCATTGCCAGGGATTTCGCCCGCATTTTCCTGCAGAATTCTATTAACCTGGGACTGAACACGATCATTTGCCCGGGTATCGAGGCCGATGAAGGCGATGAGCTGGAAATCTCAACTACGCAGGTAGTGAACCAGACGACCGGGAAAAGTTACGAGCTCGTACCCCTGCCCCAGGCGCGGCAGGCGATCATTGACGCAGGTGGATTAATCCCTTACACCCGCCAGCGGTTATTGAAGACGAAGAGATAATTCCGAGAGCTTTCACAAAGTCGGAAAACCTGGAAATCCTCATCCCCTAACCCCCGCCCCAAAGCGGGGGTTTCAGCGCCCCATCCCACGGGGATGCTTCGCAATGGCGCCGAAACTGCCGATCCCAGCGACTCTAGTCGCTGTGACTGCCGATGGGGGCTTGACGCCCCCTCGTCTTGTGGCGGCTTGGCCCACGGGGCTGCTT